>JAACTG010000115.1:0-12146 GCA_009993585.1 Sphingomonadales bacterium | reverse complement strand
GCTCGTATAGACATCGTCGACCAGCAAGATCCGCTTCCCCAAGATTTCGGGCCGTGCTTTTGCCGGCACCGCGAAAGCACCGCGGAGCATCGCTTCACGCTGGCGCCTGCCCGCCCCCTTCAGCGGACGCGTATGGCGCACCCTTTCGACCCAGTTGTGCGCCAGCGGCGCGCCCGTCGCCGCCGACAAATGCCGCGCAATCAGCGTCGCCTGGTTGAATCCGCGCGACCAGATGCGCCAGCGATGGAGCGGAACGGCGATGATCGTCCGGGTCGCGATATCGTCCGGCAGGTTGCGCATCATCTGTTCTGCGGCGAGGCGCGCCAAGCCGATCCGCCGTCAGTATTTCAGGCGCAAGACGAGCGTCCGCGCCACATCGCCATATCCGATTCCGGCAAGGACCCCGTCGTGCGCCGGCGGCTCGGCTAGACATCTCCCGCACAGCGCGCCGTCGCCGCGATCATAGGCGAACGGTAGACGACAGCCCGCACACCAGGGCGGGCCGATAAATTCGAGCTGGCTCCAGCAATCGAGGCACAGCCGGCGATCGCCTTCGACGATGACGCCGCATGCCGGGCAGCGCGGCGGCAGCGCATAATTCAGGATCAAGCGCATCGGTCCGGCCAGCAATTCGCTTGCACTCGGCATCTCGGACTTGTGGCAGCAGCCGTGCGCGGGCACAAGTCGAGCGATGAGCGCGACCGCCGTACCCCAGATCTTCGACCCCCGCCGGCTCGCCCTGCGGCGCGCACGGGCGCTAGGCAGCGGCAATGGTTTTCTGGAAGAACTCATGCGTGCCGCCGTCATCGACCGGCTCGACGATATCGTTCGCAGCTTCGATCGCGCGCTCGCCATCGACCTACCCGTCGACGAGGCGGCTTCGCTCTCGGCCCAGACCGGCATCGCCATCGCCACGCTCGAGGCGGGCGCGCTCCTCGCGGGCGCCGAGCTGGACGAAGCGCCGTTTCCCTGCATCCTGTGGCCCGGCGGGCTCGACCGGATTGCCGACGTTCCCGGTGCGCTGGTGCGATGCCGCCAGCTGCTCGCGCCCGACGGCGTGCTGATCGGCGCGTGCTGGGGCGATGGCAGCCTGGCCACGCTGCGGCGAACGATGTTCGCCGCCGACGGCGATGCACCGCGTGCCCGTCTGCATCCGCAGATCGACGTGCGCGCGATCGGCGACCTGTTGCAACGCGCGGGCTTCGCGCTCCCGGTCGTCGACCGCGAACCGGTGACGCTGCGCTATCGCCAGCTCAGCGATCTCATCGCCGACCTGCGCGGTTCGGCGCTGACCAATGTCCTGTCCGGACCGGTCGATTCGATCGGCAAATCGGCGCTCGCGCGCGCCGAGGAAGCTTTCGGGGCGCTGCGCGACGAAGAAGCCAAGGTGCGCGAAACCCTCGTCATGATTCATTTCACCGGTTGGCGGCCCGACCCGTCACAGCCCCGGCCGGCCGTACGCGGCAGTGCCGGCCGCTCGCTCGCCGATGCGCTGCGCAAGCGCGACTAGCCGCTTGCCGGGCCGAGCGATGCGATCAACGGAATATCGGCGGCGGGCATCGCCAGTTCGCGCATCTCCTCGGGCGTGAACCAGCCGAGATCGGTCGCGTGCAGCGGCTCGGGCTCGCCTTGCCACTCATCGATCCGATAGAGCAAAAGGACCAGCGCGCGGTCCCCTGCGCGGCCGGTGGAGAAGGCGATCGGTGCGGCCGATCCGCTGGCAACGTCGATCCTCAATTCTTCCTTCAGTTCACGTCGCAACGCCATTTCGGCGTCCTCACCGACGTCGATCTTGCCACCGGGGAACTCCCACAGGCCGGCGAGCGATGCGCCTTCGGGGCGCTGCTGCAAGAGCCACCGACCCTCATCGCCCGACAGGGCCGCAGCGACGACGATCAGGGTATCCAATGGCTGGGTCAAAGTCTCACATATGCAATTTGTTAAGAAGAACTGAGGCATAGGGCCAGATTAGCAAACACGAAACACGAAAACAGGGCGAGTGTCATGACCAAACTCTTCCGCCTGTTCCGGTCGGAAACGGCCGCCACGGCAATCGAATACGGGCTAATCGTCGCGATCATCGCGGTAGGATGCCTGACCGCATTCCAGAACCTGGCGACACAGAACCAGGGCCAGTGGAACGAAATCGAGACCGCTGCAACCGATTCGCGCAATTAACAATTTACAAAGGATTTCGTCCTAGACGTGGCGAGTGCTGACCCGAGGTGTTCGACGGTCGGCGGGGTAGTAGAAGCTAGAAACCGTAGGAGACCAGACATGAAATTCCTCAAGAAGATGATCCGCGACACCAAGGCCGCGACCGCCATCGAATACGGCCTGATCGCCGCTTTGATCGCCGTCGCCGGCATCACCGCCTTCCAGTCGGTTGGCTCGAGCGTCAGCGGTACGTTCAACTCGGCCGCCAACTCGATGGGCAACGCCTAATCGACTAGCGACCCGCGCGAGGCTTGTCCTTGCGGCGAAACTAGAAAAGGGCGGTGGGTTATCCCACCGCCCTTTTGCATGTCCGGCCCGGGTCGCAACGCCCGCTGCGGGCATGGCGGCAGTTAGGGCTTACCGGTTACCCTTGACGACGATCTTGACCCTCTGGCCGGCACGCAGCTGCGCGTTCGACGACAGGCCGTTCAGAACGAGGAAACGCTCGGTGCGATAATTGTCATAGGCCATGCGATTGGCCAGGCTCGACACCGTATCGCCCGACCGAACCGTCACGACGTCGATGTAGCGGGGCTTGATCGCGGCCGCCTCGCTTGCCGAGAGGCGCCGTACGCTCTGGTACATCGAATTGAAGACGCCCCCCTGCCCGGCCTGCGTCAGCGTCGCGAAGTGGAACGCGCTGTTGCCAGAGAACTCATAGGCGAAAATCGTCAAGTCGACCGCGCCCGACTGGGTGTTGGCTCGCGCCGTCACATAGGATGCCGGCAGGCCGTTGATCGTCGTGCGATTGACCTGACCGACCTGCACCTGCGTGTCGCCGGCGATCTGCTTGATCGCGCGCGACAGATAATCGTTCATATTGCCGTTATAGCTGCCGGCGGTCGTAAACATCGCCTGGCCGTTCTGGCCGCTGATGGTCACCGCCTGCGTCCCGTTCTGCATGCCATAGCCCTGTGGGACGGTGAAGGCGAAGCGCAGATCGGGGTGCTGGAAGGTATTTCCTTCGACGATCCCCTGTTTGGGATCGTCGCCGTACAATACGCCGTCGACCGCAGCCATGAATTCAGCTTCGTTCAAGCGGCCCGAAGCGACCCCGGTCGATGCTGCAAGCTGCTGCGCATTGCGTACGCGCGACGCCGGATCAGGGTGGGTGCTCGCCCATTCGGGGATTGACCGCGCATCGCGCCCGGCGACGCGAACCGAAAGATTGTCCTGCGCGGCAAGACTGGTCAGCATCGTCGACAACGCGCGTGGGTCGTAACCCGCGCGTGCGAGATAGGCGACGCCAAGGGCATCGGACTCAAGCTCTTGACTGCGCGAAAATCCCAAGGTTGCGAGCTGCGCAACCTGCAACGCATTGTTTTGAAGCAGACCGCCGACCGCGCCGGCGACGCCGCCGGCATTGCCCAGTACGCCGCCGAGCACCGTGCCCAGCACACCAAGAATCGTGTTTGTCTGCGACTTGGACTGTCGTTTCTGAGAGTGGCGGGCGGCGACATGGCCGACTTCATGGCCAAGCACGCCGGCGAGTTCGGCCTCGTTGTTCATCAGCCCCATCAACTGGCGCGTGACATAAACATAGCCGCCGGGGATCGCGAAGGCGTTGTTGACCGGCGAATTGAGCAGCGAAACGGTAAACGACGACGGCGAGCTCGACAGGCCCGACTGGACCGCGATATTCTGTCCGACGCGCGCGACATAGGAAGCCTGCGGGCCGGTGTAGGTGCCGCCGAATTCCTGCAGGATATCGGGATGTGCCTTGGCGCCCTCGGCGCGTTCGCTCGACGAAATCGGCGCGGCCTGGCCGGCGACGACGTCGCGACCGGCGGTGTTGCCCATGGTGGTGCAACCCGACAGCGCGAGCGATGTCGCGGTGGCGAGCAATATGACCTTGTTGTGCATTGAAATCTCCCGGACCTTCGTTGGCTTCCCGTTATGACAAGCATAACTGGCGAGGCGCGGGACGGTTCCACGCGAGATACGCTATTCGTCAGCCGATGGCCTGCCCCATCGCGAGGAACTTCGCTTCGCGGTCGGTCCGCAGCGCCTCGGGCGTCAACGCCGCCAGATCGTCGAGTTCCTCGACGATCGCTTTCTTGAGCGCTGCTATCGCAACCGACGGGATGCGATGCGCGCCACCGATCGGTTCCGGCACGATGCGGTCGATGACGCCCAGCCGCGCGAGGTCGGCAGCGGTCACTTGCATCGCGGTGGCGGCATCGGCGGCCTTTTCGGCGGTCCGCCACAGGATCGATGCGCAGCCTTCGGGCGATATCACCGAGTAGACCGCATGTTCGAACATCAACACGCGATTGGCGGCGGCAAGCGCGATGGCGCCGCCCGAACCGCCCTCGCCGACGACCGCCGCGATCATGGGAACGCCCAGCGCGAGGCATGCCTGGGTCGACCGCGCGATCGCTTCTGCCTGGCCCCGCTCCTCTGCCTGAATGCCGGGAAACGCGCCCGAGGTGTCGACCAGCGACACGACGGGCAGGCCGAACCGGTCGGCCAACTCCATCAACCGGATCGCCTTGCGATAACCCTCGGGCTTTCCCATGCCGAAATTGTGCTTGATCCGGCTCGCGGTGTCGTCGCCCTTTTCATGACCGATCACCATCACCTTGCGATCGTCGAGCATGGCGAGACCGCCCATGATCGCTTGATCGTCGGCAAAGGCGCGGTCGCCCGCGAGCGGCATGAAGTCGGTGAACAGGCTGGCGACGTAATGCTTGAAATGCGGTCGCTGCGGGTGACGCGCGACCTGCGTCTTCTGCCATGGCGTCAGCCGGCGATAGATATCCGACAGCATCTTGGCCGACTTCGCCTCGAGCTTGTCGATCTCCGCCTGGATGTTGAGCGCGCCATCGCTGTCGCTGTCGCGCAACTCCTGAATCCGCTCGTCGAGCGTCGCCACCTGTTTTTCGAAATCGAGAAAGCTCACCATATCGGCGCGATGCCTAGGCGGGGCGCATCATCACGTCAACGCGATTGCTGATCCCTCGCGCCCGATTTGGGATCCGTCCGCCGCGCGAGCGGATGGCGCGCATTGACCAGTTCGACCAATCGCCGCGTGTCGACATGCGTATAGATTTCGGTGGTCGAGATATCGGAATGGCCGAGCATCGTCTGCAACGCGCGCAAGTCGGCCCCGCCTTCGAGCAGATGCGTGGCAAAGGCATGGCGCAGAACGTGCGGGCTGATGCGGTCGGGCGCGATCCCCGCGGCAGCGGCCAGCGCGCGCAGCAGCTGGAACAGGCGCACGCGCGATAGATGCTGCCCGCCCGAGGGAAACAGCCAGCGACTGTCGTCGGGAACATATACGAGCCAGCGCCAGACGGCAGCCTGCGCGCGGTCGGACACCGGCACCAGCCGCTCTTTGCCGCCCTTGCCGCGGACGATCAGGAACGGCTCGTCGGCTCGCAACGCGCGGCGCGGCAGCGATACCAGTTCGGTCGCGCGCAGGCCCGAACCGTAAAGCAGTTCGAGCAGCGCCAGCAGGCGAATATCGGCGCCACGTCCGGGATCGTCGGCGCGCTCGCCCGCCAGCGTAAACAGCGCGGCGATTTCGTCGCGTGCCAGCAGCCGCGGCAATGGTCGCTGCAACGACGGCCGCGCCCAGCCCCTGGTCGGATCGGTCGAAATGATCGCTTCTTCGGCCAAAAAGGTGAAGAACTGCCGCAGGGCCGATTGCTTGCGCGCCTGCGAGGCCGGGGCCAGGCTGGACCATCGATGGAGGACCGATCGCAGCGATGCCTCGTCCGCACACGCCAGCCCCGTCGGCAAAGCCGCGCTCGCTTGAAAGAGGTCAGTGCGATAGGCGCTCAGCGTATTGGCCGCCGCACCCTTTTCGGCGGCCTGCATTTCGAGGAAACGGTCGATCAGTTCGGCATCGCCGGGCGGTCCGGGGACCTGCGCCATGCCGTCAGGTCCGCGCGATCGCTTCGGCGGCGATCATGCGCGCTTCGGGTTCAAGGCCGACACGGCGCAGCGCGCGCACGACATGATAGAGATGCAGCGGGCTGACATTGTCCCAGCCACGCCCTTGCATGCCGACGCCGGCGAGGACCGCTACGCTGGCCTGCTCGCCGCGTTCGGCGGCTGCGTCGATCGCACGCGTCCAGCGCGTCTGGCGCGCCAGGTCGATGCCCAGATCCTCGGCCCAGCTCGTCATATTGCCGTCGTCGATCCGGTTGAGGCCGCCCAGGCCGGCGACGAAGAACTGAGTCGCCAGGCGGTTCGCGCTGTCATCGTCGTCGGCGAAACCGCCGACATCGCCCGACGAAAGCCGCCCACCGCGCGGATCGGCCAGCGCGATCATCGCCCAGGCGGCGCTGCCTTCATCGACCGTCCGCGCCCAGCGGGCGGCGGCGGTATCGTAGCCGCCGGTCAACATCGACGCGATCAGCGCGTCGGTCGCGGCGGCGTGGTCGCCCGATACTGGCAGCGCGGCCGCGGCGCGCGCGGTCATGACATAGGAACCATAGGCGTTGCCGCGCGCATCCTCGCCCCAGATGTCCTGCATCGCCGCGACGCGGTCGGCAGGCTTGGTCGCGGCGAAGGCGAGCCGCAGCGTCTGCGCGAGATCGAGCGTTTCGGCACCGCGATCCTGGCTGGTCATGGCAAGGCCGAGCAGGTCGACATAGGCGCGGCTCGACACGACGCCGATGCTCGCGGCGGCGCGCGCGGCGGCGACGCGCGCATCGATCGGCGTCATCGCGGCGGTCGTGCGATAGGCCTGCATGCGCGCATCGAGCGGCGCGGTCAGGCGGGCCGGGATATCGAGCCCGGCTGCGGTAGCGAGGCCAAGTCGCCAGCCGTCGAGCCGGTCGACATCGTCCCATTGGACAGTGACCGAGCGTCGGCCACCGGCACCCGCCCCGACGATCCGCTGTGCGAGGAGGATGTCAATCGTGTTGCCTTCACGCCGGCGCAACCGGTCGATCGTGCTGCCCGCGATGCCCGCCTCGCCCGCCATCGCCGCGCACATGCTGCGCGCGACCTCCCAACGTTTGTCGTCGCTACGATCGATGCCCTGCTGGACCAGCGGGCACAGGCCGCCGGGATCGGCATTCGCCATATAGGCACCGAGCGCGACATTGAGCAGGCGCGGCGTGAAATTGTCGCTATCGACCGACTGGACGAGCGCGCGCGCGCCCCCCGCCTCGCCCATCCGAAGCAACAGCGAGGCCCGGGCCGCAGTCCAGTCGGCACCGTTGATCGTGCTCGGCGTATCGACCTGCGACAACAATGTCCGGCGTAGCAGGATGGCGGCCCAGCGCGATGCGATCGGCGCCTGCGTTTCGCGCATCAGCGTCGCGAGATAATGTCCGCCCGACGCACCGAACGCATGGACCACCATTCCGCCATTCTCGCTCGACAAGACGCCGATCCGGTCCAGCCCCCGCCGCGACGAGGGTGGCAGGTCGGCACGCACCATCGGCTCGGCGACATCGTCGACGGGACTGGTTTCCGGATCGTCGGTTTCCAAGGGCGACGGCAGATCGGATCCGGCCGGCGGCGCGCCCGGCGCAACCGGCGGCCGAGCGGGCGGCGCCGGGGTCGGGGTCGGCTTGGGAGCGGGCACCGGTGAAGGCGTCGGGGCCTGGTTGAACCCCGGCGGCAGCAACGATTCCTGACTGGCGACCGGACCTGCGATGGCGAGCGCGACCGCGCTCATGCCCAGCGAAGCCGCCAGCACATGGCGACGCCGCGATTTTCCCGTCTGCGACATCATGGCCGGCGCGCCCGTGGCAAGGTTAGCGACCCAGCTGGTCGGCAGGAATTTCGGTCTCGACCCGCTCGAGCGGCCGCTCGCCATCGCGCGAGGCGAAAAAGAACAGTCCGCCGACGAGAACGAGGATGAGAAACACGATGATCACCAGCGAACGAGACATTGCGACCCCAGATTTGGCCGGTGGAATTGCCGGCAGACGCGCGTTGCGGCGCACAGAGCAAATGTTTGCCCGCCGCCAAGCCGAGGCTATAGCGGCGCTACCGATGCAACGAAACCCGAAATCAAGTCCCCAGAGCGCGTCGACGATGGATCGCGCGACTGCGGCCGTCGCGAATCCCGCGCTTCTCGGCAAGTCGATCGTGCTGGTCGGGCTGATGGGCGCGGGCAAGACGACGGTCGGGCGTCGGCTCGCCCACGCGCTCGGGCGTCGCTTCGTCGATGCCGACGACGAGATCGAGATCGCCGGCGACATGGCCATCGCCGACCTGTTCGATCGCTATGGCGAGGCCGAGTTTCGCGAGGGCGAGCGCCGTGTCATCGCGCGCCTGCTCGATGGTCCGGGGATCGTGCTGGCCACCGGCGGCGGGGCCTATATCGACGACGCTACGCGCGCGCTGATCGGCAAGAAGGCGGTCAGTATCTGGCTCGACGGCGACATCGATATCCTGGCCGAGCGGGTGACGCGGCGCGATATCCGCCCCCTGTTGCGCGGCCACGATCCTGCCGAACGGCTGCGCGAACTCGCCCGCCTCCGCAACCCAGTCTATGCCGAGGCCGATATCCGCGTAACGTCCAACCTGTCGCCGCACGACCGCGCCGTCGCCATGATACTCGAGGAACTCGCGCGATGGACCGCGTGACCGTCGCGCTCGGCGATCGGCGCAGCGACATTGTGATCGCCGACGGGCTGCTCGATCGCGCGGGCGCGCTGCTCGCCAACCATATTCGTGACAGCCAACTCGTCGTCGTGACCGACGCCAACGTCGCCGCCGCGCAATTGCCGCGGCTCGAACGAGCCCTTTTGCGCGCGGGGACGACAGTCGTTCCGATCGTATTGCCGCCCGGCGAAGCGACCAAGAGCTGGGACCAACTGCGCCGCTTGTGCGACGCACTGGCCGAACATGGCGTGCGGCGGGGCGATACCATCATCGCGCTGGGCGGAGGCGTCGTGGGCGACATCGCCGGCCTCGCCGCCGCGCTGCACCTGCGTGGGTGCGACCTGGTCCAGATTCCCACCTCTCTGGTTGCACAAGTCGACAGCAGCGTGGGCGGCAAGGTCGCGATCGACAGCGCCGCGGGCAAGAACATGGTCGGCGCCTTCCACCAGCCCGACCTCGTCATCATCGACCCGCTGTGCCTCGCCACGCTGCCGCAGCGAGAATTCGTCGCCGGCTATGCCGAGATCGTCAAATACGCGCTGATCGGCGATGCCGACTTCTTCGCCTGGTGCGAAGCCAATTCGCCAGCCTTGATCGCGCGCGACCAAAGCGCCGTGCTCAAAGCGATCCAAGCTTGCATCGCGGCCAAGGCGGCGATCGTCGAGCGGGACGAACGCGACACCGACGGCCCGCGCGCATTACTCAACATCGGTCACAGTTTCGGCCACGCCTTCGAGGCCCTGGCAGGCTATGACGGCACGCTGTTGCATGGCGAGGCGGTCTCCGCGGGAATCGCGATCGCTTATGGCTATGCCGCAGAGCTGGGGATGTGCGACCCGGCCAGCGCCGACCGCGTCGCGGCCCATCTCGCCGCCCATGGCCTCCCGATCAACCTGCCCGCCGCGCTCGGCACTGCCGACGGGACCGCGATCGTGGCGCACATGATGCGCGACAAGAAAAACCGAGGAGACGCGTTGACCTTGATCCTGCCGACGGCGATCGGCCATGCCGAACAACGCCCGGACTGCGCGCCCGCGCACGTCGCGGCCTATCTCGACCGACTGCGCCCCTAGCTTGCCGTCTTGAACCGATGCTCGCTGCCGGCGTGGAGGTCGCCGGCCTCGATCTGCATTTCGAGCCGGGTCTGGTCGTTGTGGCGAAACGCCTGTTCGACGTCGGCGATTTCCTCTTCGGCGATCTCGATCGCCTCGAGCGCGAGCCGCCCCATGCAGATCGAGCTTTCATAGACCTCGCGTACCGCCGCGCAGTGGCCCGCCTGCTCGATCGCGATCAGCTGGCGGCGATCGAACACGCGCACGAGCAGCCGCGCGTCGGGAAATGCCTCGGCAATGTCGGCGACCGCGGCGCGGTTGAGATTCTTGTCATCGATGCATAATGCGATGATCGCGGCCTGCTCCGCGCCCGCGCGGCGCAGCAGGTCGAGGCGCAGCCCGTCGCCGAAATAGACCTTGGTATCGAATTCCCCGCTCAACTCGATCTGGCGCGGCTTCTTGTCGATCAGCGTCACCGAGCAATCGACCGCGGCGAGCATCTGCGCCACCGTCTGGCCGAAGCGGCCGTGGCCGACGACGATCGCGGTGGTGCCCGGCGCGTCGTCGGGTCCGTCGAGATTCTCGCCCTTGTCGGGCGCGGCGAATTCCAGCCGGCGCGCGATCATCATCAGGAACGGCGTCGATGCCATCGACAAGGTCACGACCGCGCCGAACAGGCTCGCGGCCTCGTTTTCGATCAGCAGCGCGTCGCGCGCCTGCGCGAACAGCACGAAGCCGAATTCGCCGCCCTGGCTGAGCAGCAGCGCGAGGCCGAGCGCGGGCTTGCTGTCGACCTTCCACAGCCGCGCGAGGCCGAAAATGACGCCGGTTTTGACGATCACGACGGCGGCGGCCATGCCGACCACCGTCACCGGGTTGGCGAGGATCGCATCGATGTCGAGGACCATGCCGACGGCGAGGAAGAACAGGCCGAGCAGGATCGAGCGGAACGGTTCGACATCGCTTTCGATCTCGTGCCGATAGGGCGAATCGGCGAGCATCACGCCGGCGATGAACGCGCCGAGCGCGGTCGACAGGTGCAGCGCCTGCATCACCGCCGCGCTGGCGAGGACGGTGAACAGGCCGACGACGACGAACAATTCGCGCTCGCCCAGGCGTCCGACCAGCTTGAGCAGCGGATTGAGCACGAAACGCCCGACGAGGACGAGCCCGACGATGGCGCCGAGCGTATAGACCGCGAGCATCCAGCCCGGCGGCGCCGAGGGATCGGCGGGCGCGCGCGACAACGCGGCGATGATCGTGATCAGCGGCACGATCGACAGGTCTTGAAACAGCAGGATCGAAAAGGCCCGCTCGCCGAACGGCGAATTGATCCGGCCCGAACTCTTGAGTCCCGGCAGGACCTGCGCAGTCGAGCTCAGCGCCAGCGGCAGGCCGAGCGCGAGCGCGGCGGCCCAGGTGAAGCCGGTCGCGATGTAGATCACCGCGAACAGCATCAGGCCGCAGACGAGCACCTGGGCGAAGCCGAAACCGAAGATGTCGCGGCGCAAACGCCACAATCGTGCGGGGTTGAGCTCGAGCCCGACGAGGAACAGAAGCAGCACGATGCCGATTTCGGCGATCGCCATCTTCGATTCGCCGTCGCCGACCAGCGCCAGCCCCTGCGGACCGATTAGCGCGCCGGCGCACAGATAGCCGAGCACCGCGCCGAGGCCGAACTTGCGGAAGATGATGACGAAGACGAGCGCCGCGCCGAGCAGCAACACGCCTTCGTAGAGCAGCGAATGGGTCGCCGCTGCGGCCGCGGCGGCCTCTCCCTCCATCAGGCGGCCGACGCCGTGCGCGCAGCCTCGAGCCCCGCCTCGAAGGCGAGCATGACCGATTCGTGGCGCGACCGGTTGGGTCGCGCGTCGGCGACGGCGGCGACGTCGGGCCAGTCGGGCGCGGGCGCCGCCTGGTCGGTCAGCCACGCCTTCATCGCGTCGCGTGCCGACTCGAGTTCGGCGACCGATTTGCCGCAGCAATGTTCGGCGAAGATCGCCGCCGACGCCTGGCCGAGCGCACACAGATGCGGCGTGATGCCGACGCGACAGACGCAGCCCGCATCGTCGAGATCGAGGCCGAGCGCGAGGCGGCTGCCGCAGACCGAGGTGCGCCGCTCGACGCGCGCCTGCGGATCGTCGGGCATCGGATAATCGGCGAGCCTCGCGGCGAGCCGAATGATATCGCGGTTATAGAGCGCTCCGCTCATCGATCCTTGTCCTCCTGGCGATGTTGGGCGACGAGGTCGGTGATCGCCGCGCCGCTGGCGTTGAGCAGCGTGTAGCTGCGGCTGTCGGTCAT
>JAACTG010000175.1 GCA_009993585.1 Sphingomonadales bacterium | reverse complement strand
CGAGAATGCCTCGCTGGACGACTGGCGGGCCGTGCACCGGGTCAATCTGGACGGCACCTTTCTGGGCTGCCGCTATTCGATCCGGGCGATGAAGGACAAGGGCACGGGTTCGATCATCAATATTTCGTCGCGATCCGGGCTGGTCGGTATTCCGGGAGCCGCAGCCTATGCCTCCTCCAAGGCCGCGATTCGCAACCACAGCAAGTCGGTCGCGCTCTATTGCGCGCAGCAGGGCTGGAAAATCCGCTGCAACTCGATCCATCCCGCGGCGATCATGACGCCGATGTGGGAGCCGATGCTGGGCCAGGGAGAGGCAAGGGCGATATCGGAAGCGGCGCTGGTCCGGGATGTCCCGCTGCAGCGTTTCGGCGAGGCCCGGGAAGTGGCCGCAATCGCGGTGCTGCTGGCATCTGATGAAGCGACCTATATCACCGGATCGGAACTGAATATCGACGGCGGGATTCTCGCCGGTTCGGCTGCGGCACCGGGGCAGGCCGACGAAGCCTAGGCCAGATTTTTATTACGGATAGTTCCGCATTGCCAAGCACTTGCCGGTCGTCCATTATATGTTCATGAATGTGCAGGCACCCAAGAGAGGCAAGCATCTGCTTGATGCGCGCAAGCGTTTCGGCAGCGGTGGCGGCTGGCTGGCGCGGCTGACCGCGCCCGGATTCCACCGGATATTGGACCGGATTGACGCGGGACTCGACCATGGCACGTTCGAAGGCACGTTGCCCGATGGCACGATCCGCATTGTCGGCGGGCGCGGCGAAGGACCAACGGCGCGGATCACGCTGCACAGCTGGAACGCGCTGCTGCGGCTGGTCAATTCCGGCTCGATCGGCTGGTATCGCGCCTGGGAAAAGGGCGAGTGGGAAAGCCCGGATCTGGTTGAACTGTTCGACCTGTTTTCCCGCAATCGCGACGGACTGAAAGATACGGGACGGGCGGGTGGATTGTTCAGGCTGATCGCCAAGATGCGGCATAGTCGGAGAAACAACGACAAGCTG
>JAACTG010000006.1 GCA_009993585.1 Sphingomonadales bacterium | reverse complement strand
GCAGCACCTCGACCTCGTCGGGCGTCAGCACCTCGACCGGCGGTGTCTCGACCTCGACCGGCGGCGTTTCGACCTCGTCGGGCAATGTCAGCACGTCGTCGGGTGTCAGCACCTCGTCGGGCGTGAGCACGTCGTCGGGCAACGTCAGCACCTCGTCGGGCGTCAGCTCGTCCTCGTCGTCGTCCTCGTCGTCGTCCTCGTCGAGCTCGTCGTCGTCTTCCTCGTCATCGTCGGGCGGATCGAGTGGCGGCAAGCCGCCGCATTACCCGCCGCACCACCCGCCCAAGAATCCGCCGTCGAGCAGCAGTTCGTCTTCGTCGTCGTCGAGCAGCAGCTCGTCCTCGTCGAGCTCGACCAGCTCGGGCGCGACCTCGACCGGCGGCTCGTCGAGCTTCGGCGGGTCGTCGAGCTCGTCCTCGTCGTCGAGCAGTTCGTCGTCTTCGAGCAGCTCGTCCTCGGGCGGCTCGAGCTCGTCGGGCGGTCCGCCGACCGAAGTGCCGGCACCGCCGATGATGCTGCTGTTCGGCGCCGCCGCGGCCGCATTGGTCGGCCGCCAGCGGCTCAAGACGCGCAAGGGCGCACAGGGCGCCGCCGTCTGAACGCACGGAGTTTTGCAGGCGGCTTTCACTGGCTCACCCTGCAAGCGAAAGGGGAGCGATCCGGTCGGATCGCTCCCCTTTGTCATGCGCCGGTCGTGCGGCGGATCAGGCGTTGGCGATGATCTTTTCGATCTCGGCAACGGGATGACCGGTCAGGTCCTTGTCGATCTCGCCGACCAACCGCTTTTCGACCTCGCTGTGATAATGTTTGCGAAGCTCGCCGAGCGTGCGCGGGGGGGCGACGATGACGAGCTTGTCGAAATCGTTGTTGAGCGCGCGTTTCTTGAGCAGGTCGGCGGTCTCGCTGGCAAAGCGATCCTCGGCAAGCTGGTGGAAGTCGGTGTCCTGATAGCTGCTGCCGCCGGGCGATCCCGAATTGCCGACATGGCCACTGCGATTGGCCTTGAGCTCGCTGTTCGCCGGATTGTCCTGGCTGCGCTTGCGCTCGACCTGCAGATTGGGATGCTCCTCGTCGCCCTCGTTGCGGAAAAAGAGCATCTTCTCGCCATCGGCGACGACGACAAAGCTGTCATGGGGTAATTTCATTATAGTCTCCTTCTGCCTGCCCAACGCACGGCAGGCGCTGCGGGTTGCACCGCCCCGCGTGCAAGGCCATAGGATGGCGCATGCACGACATCCGTTCCATCCGCGAAAACCCCGATGCGTTCGATGCCGCCCTCGCCCGGCGCGGGCTCGATTCGCACGCGTCCGTCCTCCTCGCCAGCGACGCCGCCTATCGCGCGGCGACGACCGAGGCGCAGGAGGTGCAGGCGCGGCGCAACGAGGCGTCGAAGGCGATCGGCCAGGCCAAGGCGAGCAAGGACGAGGCCGGCGCGCGCGCGCTGATGGACGAAGTCGCGGGCCTCAAGGACCGGCTCGCCGAGCTTGAAGAACGCAGCCGCGCCCTGTCCGCGCAGCGCGACGACGCGCTCGCCGCGATCCCCAACCTGCCCGCGCCCGACGTCCCGCAAGGCGCCGACGAGAGCGCCAATGTCGAGGTGTCGCGCTGGGGAAGCCCGCGCGACTTCGCCTTCGAGCCGCAGGATCACGCCGATCTCGGCCCGCGGCTCGGCCTCGATTTCGAGACCGCGGTCGCGATCTCGGGTGCGCGTTTCGCGCTGCTGCGTGGGCCGATGGCGCGGCTCAACCGCGCGCTCGGCCAGTTCATGCTCGACCGCCAGACCGGCGAGCAGGGCTATAGCGAATGCGCGCCCCCGCTGCTGGTGCGCGACGAGGCGCTGTTCGGCACCGGCCAACTGCCCAAGTTCGCCGAAGACCTGTTCCACACGACCGACGGCAAATGGCTGATCCCGACCGCCGAGGTCAGCCTGACCAACATCGTGCGCGAATCGATCCTCGCCGATGCCGATCTGCCGCTGCGCTTCACCGCGCTGACCCCGTGCTTCCGCTCCGAAGCCGGCGCGGCGGGCAAGGACACCAAGGGCCTCATTCGCCAGCACCAGTTCGACAAGGTCGAGCTCGTCAGCATCGTCCGTCCCGAGGACAGCGATGCCGAGCATGAGCGCATGACCGGCGCCGCCGAGGCGATCCTCCAGGCGCTCGAATTGCCCTATCGCAAGATGCTGCTGTGCACCGGCGACATGGGCTTTGCCGCGACCAAGACCTACGACCTCGAGGTCTGGCTGCCCGGCCAGGACGCCTATCGCGAGATTTCGAGCTGTTCGAACTGCGGCGATTTCCAGGCGCGGCGGATGAACGCGCGCTATCGGCCCGCCAATACGGACAAGGGCAGCGGCAAGGGCACCGCCTTCGTCCACACGCTCAACGGATCGGGCCTCGCGGTCGGCCGCACGCTCGTCGCGGTGCTCGAAAACTATCAGCAGGCCGACGGCAGCGTCGCCGTGCCCGATGCGCTGCGGCCTTACATGGGCGGCATCGAACGGCTGGACCCCGCCTGATGCGGATCCTCCTCACCAACGACGACGGCGTCAACGCCCCCGGACTCGAGGTGCTGCAACGGATCGCGCGGCAATTGAGCGACGACATCTGGATCGTCGCACCGGCCGAGGAACAATCGGGCGCGGGCCATTCGCTGACGCTGTCGCACCCGCTGCGCGTGCGCAAGCACGGCGAGCGGCATTTTTCGGTCACCGGCACGCCGACCGACGCGGTGATGCTCGCGCTCGGCGAAATCATGGGCGGGGACAAGCCCGACCTGATCCTGTCGGGGGTCAATCGCGGCGCCAACCTCGGCGACGACGTCACCTATTCGGGCACCGTCTCGGCCGCGGTCGAGGGCAGCCTCGCCGGCATACGCTCGATCGCGCTGAGCCAGGTCACCGCGCGCGAGAATATGGGCAACGACGTGCCCTTCGCGGCGGCCGCACACTGGGGCGTCGACGTCGTGCGCAAGCTCGTCGACATGCCGTTCGCCAAGCGCACGCTGATCAACGTCAACTTCCCCGCGCTCCCCGCCGCCGAGGTCAAGGGGATCCGCGTCGCGCGCCAGGGCTTCCACGACTATAGCCGCGGCAGCATCGTCGAGGGCCGCGACCCGCGCGGCTTTCGCTATTATTGGTTCGGCCTGCAGGCGGTCGAACATACGCCGGGCCGCGAAAGCGACCTCGAAGCGATCGCCGACGGCTATGTCGCGGTCACCCCGCTCCACCTCGAACTGACGCATTATCCGTCGATGGACGCGCTCGCCGCGCGCTTCGCCGACTGATGCCGGCACCGCGCAAACGGCCGGTCCAGGGGCAGTACGATACGCTGTCGCGCTCGTCGAACACACCGGCGTGGATCGCGATCGCGTGGCGCGTCCTGTCGGTCCTCGCGCTGATCGGCATCGCGATCGCGGTCCACTGGTTCGACAAGGAGGGGCTGCGCGACAATTATGACGGCGACGTCAGCTTTCTCGACGTCGTCTATTTCACGATGATCTCGATCACCACGACGGGCTATGGCGACATCGCCCCGGTTACCGAGCAGGCGCGCATGTTCGATGCCTTGGTGGTGACGCCGATCCGGATCTTCGTCGTGCTGATCTTCATCGGCAGCGCGTATAATTTCGTCTTCCAACGAACATGGGACAACTGGCGCATGCGCAACATTCAGAAACGTCTCGACGGCCATGTCGTCGTCGCCGGCTTCGGCACCTCGGGCTCCGAAGCGGTCAAGGAACTGATCGCGCGCGGCACGGCCGCGACCGACATCGTCGTCATCGACAGCGACGAGGAGCGGCTCGCGGTTGCCGAGGCGCTCGGCTGCAACGTGCTCGCCGCCGACGCGACGCGCGACGAAACGCTGATCGACGTCAAAGTCGCGCGCGCGCAATCGGCGATTGTGTCGGCGGGACGCGACGACGCCTCGATCCTGATCGTGCTGACCATCCGCCACCTCGCCCCCGACGTGCCGATCAGCGTCGTCGTGCGTTCTTCGGACAACGAGCTGCTGGCGCGCCAGGCGGGCGCGACCAACGTCATCAACCCGGTCAACTTCGCCGGACTGCTGCTCGCCGGGTCGGCGCATGGCGAACATATCGCCGAATATATGGCCGACCTCGCCAGCGTCACCGGCCGGGTCAAGCTGATCGAACGCGAAGTAACGCCCGACGAGGTCGGAAAATCGGTCGCCGACCTGCGCCGCAAGCTCGTCGCGCGCGTCTATCGCAACGGTGTGCCCTACGGCTTCTGGGAACAGGAATGCCACGCGCTGCAGCCCGGCGACCTGCTCGTCGAGATCGTGCCGGGCGAGGATTTCGAATAGCCGCGCGCTCGGCATCGCCACTGCGGCGTGACATCGCCCGCGATATCGTCTAGAGGCGCTCGCCTCGCATGACAGACACCCTCACCCGCTTCCCGCCCGCCCCGCGCGTCGGCATGGTTTCGCTCGGCTGCCCCAAGGCGCTGGTCGATTCCGAACGCATCCTTACCAAGCTGAGGAGCGACGGCTATGCGCTGTCGCCCGATTACGCCGGCGCCGACGTCGTGCTCGTCAACACCTGCGGCTTTCTCGACAGCGCCAAGGAGGAAAGCCTCGACGCGATCGGCGAGGCGATCGCCGAGAACGGCCGCGTCATCGTCACCGGCTGCATGGGCAGCGAAGCAGACCTGATCCGCGCGCGCCATCCGGGCGTGCTCGCGATCACCGGCGCGCACCAGTATGAGGCCGTCGTCAATGCGGTTCACGACGCGGTGCCGCCTGTACCAAATGCGTTCGTCGACCTCGTCCCCGAGGGCGGATTGAAGCTCACCCCGCGCCACTACAGCTATCTGAAGATCGCCGAGGGCTGCAACCACGCGTGCAGCTTCTGCATCATCCCCGATTTGCGCGGAAAGCTCGTCAGCCGCCGCATCGACGCGGTCCTGCGCGAGGCTGAAAAGCTCGTCTCGGCGGGCACCAAGGAACTGCTCGTCATCTCGCAGGACACGTCCGCCTATGGGGTAGATGTCCGCCACGAGGACCGCCAGTGGCACGGCCATACGATCCGCACGCACATGACCGACCTCGCCCGCGAGCTCGGCGGCCTCAGAACCCCCGAAGGCTCGCCGCCCTGGGTCCGGCTGCACTACGTCTATCCCTATCCGCACGTCGACGCGGTCATCCCGCTGATGGCCGACGGGCTGATCACGCCCTATCTCGACATCCCCTTC
>JAACTG010000174.1 GCA_009993585.1 Sphingomonadales bacterium | reverse complement strand
GACCGGATCGACCGACACCTGCGACACCAGACCGGTGGCGATGATCGCGCGGCGCAGGTCCTCGACGTCGGACGCGCGGTACAGGTCGCCGCGATCGAAGCGCGCGATCAGCTGCGCGTGCTTTTCGCCGAACGGCTTGTCGACGGGTACGACGATATTGCCGAAATTGCGCTTGCCGCCAGGCGTCACCGGCATCGCCAGGCTGCCGCTGACGGCTTCGTGATCGACCGTCAGCTCGGGCTCGCCGAGCTTGGCGAAGGGATAGCCGTTCTCGCCGAGCGCGAGCGACAGCTCCTCGCGACCGAGCACGATATCGTCCTGATCGGCGGGGTCGCCCTCGGCGATCGGAAAGGCATCGCGCAGCATCGCCGTGTCGATCGCGGCGGCGGCATCGAGCCCGGCGAGGTCGATCGCGGCGAGCGGATAGCGCTCGCCCGGCGTCACCGTGAAGACGACCTCGACGCGCTTGGCGGTGATATCGGGCACGTAATCGAAATCGACGAGCGCATCGTAAAAGCCATCGATCCTGAGGAGGCGATAGAGCAATTCCGCATCGGCCTCGGCACGGCGGTTGATCTGTGCGATCAGTGCGGGATCGCCGTCGCGCTCGTCGAGCTCGGACAATTCGCCGAAGCGGCGCACGACACCGATGCCCTGCTCGCTCGAATCCTCGATTCCCTTCAGTGTGACCGAATAATCGCGCTCGATTCCCGCCTCGCCGAGGAACGTATCGGCGTCGCTGGTATCGAGCGTCAGGTCGACGTCGTCGACCGATTCATCGCGATCGGCCGCGAGCTCGGCATTGTCGCCCGCCTCGCCCTCGAGGCTGGCCTCGCGCTCGGCCGCGCGCGCCGCATCCTCGCTGGCGAGCGCGTCGTCGGTCAGCGTCGGCGGCGGCGCGGGATCCTCGTCGAGTTCGGGCCAGTCGATCTCGAGATCGGGGAGCGGCGCCATGTCCTCGTCGGGATCGATCGGATCGACCTGGACCGGGGTCGGATCGGGGCTCTGCTGGGCGGCGGCGGGCGCGGCCACGCAGCC
>JAACTG010000107.1:2217-20035 GCA_009993585.1 Sphingomonadales bacterium | reverse complement strand
GCCGATAAAATGGTGATGTTTTTCATGCCGATCTTCCTGCCGCGCGCGCGGCTTCCTGTGGTGCGTGACCCGAATCGAGCGGATAACGCGCGGTCGCATCGTAGCGTGAACCGCCGCGACCCATGCGGCTTTCGTAGAGAATGACTGAATCGACGATGAACTCCGGGCCCGACAGGCCGCCGTGGCGCGTGCGGAAATCGTGGATGGGGCCGCTCGATCGATTGAGCCGCGCCAGCGTGATGTGCGGGACGAAGGCGCGGGTTTCGGGCGCGATCCCGACGGTGCGGCACGCCTGCTCGACCTTGTGATGGAGACGCGTCAGCTCGGCGGCGGGCTCGAGCCCCGCCCACAGCGTGTGGACCATGCCGCGCTTGTCGAAGCTGCCGGTGCCTGCCACCCGCGCGGCAAAGGCGTTGAAATGGATCCGGCCCAGCGCTGCGGCGATATCCTCGGCGCAATGGCGGTCGACCTCGCCGATGAACTTGAGCGTGCAGTGGAGCTGCTCGTCCACCTGCCAGCGGGCGCCCGAGACGCCTTCCATCGCCGCCAGCAGGAAGCGGCGAACGGGGGCCGGGGGGCGGATGGCGACGAACAGGCGATGCATGACGCGGGCTACTATAAGCGCGATCGCGGGCGAAAAAAGGGCCAAGGCCGCCCGCCGTGCCCGTCACGTCGCCGATGTCCGGTTTCGCTTGAAATCGGCGCGTCTTATCCCGATATTGCAGGGACTGGCGGGATGAACCGCCGCAATGGAGAGTTTAATCATGGACAATCGTACCGATCCGCGCCCGACCGGGTTCGGCTATGCGGGCACGCTCGAGGCTGGACGCAGCGACGTCGCTTTCGATCAGGGCCTGCGGTCGTACATGTTGTCGGTCTACAACTACATGACCTCGGGTGTGCTGCTGACCGGCATCGTCGCGATGCTGTTCGCCAATTCGGCGTTCGGCCAGAACATCCTGGTGAATGGCGGTGCGTTGCGCTGGGTCATCATGCTGGCGCCTCTGGCCTTCGTGATGGTGATGAGCTTTGGCATGAACCGCCTGTCGACCGTGGCGTTGCAGGCGCTATTCTGGGCATTCGCGACCGTCATGGGCCTGTCGATGGCGTCGATCTTCCTCGTCTATACCGGGGCGTCAATCGCGCAGACCTTCTTCGCCACCGCCGCCGCCTTCGCCGGCCTCAGCCTCTTCGGCTATACCACCAAGAAGGACCTTTCGGGCTGGGGAACCTTCCTGATCATGGGCGTCGTCGGCCTGCTCGTCGCGATGCTGCTCAACGCGTTCGTGTTCCAGTCAGGCACGATGACGCTGGCGATCAGCGCGATCGGCGTGCTGATCTTTGCCGGCCTCACCGCCTATGACACGCAGAAGATCAAGAGCGTGTACGCCCATGTCGCGGGCACCGAGATGATGGGCAAGGTCGTGATCATGGGCGCGCTCAACCTCTATCTCGACTTCGTCAACATGTTCACCTTTCTGCTCAGCTTCATGGGCGGACGCGACTAGACCGATCGCGACAGCAACAGCGAAAGGCCCGGTGGAGCGATCCGCCGGGCCTTTTTCTTGCATGGCTATTTCGGCATGGCGTCGATGAAGGCCTGGTCGATCGCCTTGGCCGCCTTGTACGCATCGCGGTCGCGCAGCCGTTCGGCATAAGCGCTAAAGGCGGGCCGTTCGGGAAAGGTGCCGAACTGCAGCCCCCAGTCGACCTGGCTGCCGACATAGACGTCGGCCATGTTGAACCGGCTGCCGCAGACAAAGTCGCGCCCGGCGAGGTGATCGTGCAGCGTATCGAGCGCGCGCTCGAGATTGCCATAGCCCGCCATGCGTTCCTGCTCGGCGGTCGGGACGATGCCGAGATGCTTGTCGGTGATTGCCTGTTCGACCGGCCCGGCGGTGAAGAACAGCCAGCGATAGTAATCGGCGCGCTCGTCGGGGCTCGGCCCCAGTCCAGCCTCGGCAAAGGCATCGCCCAGATAGGCACAGATCGCGGCGCATTCGGTCACCGTCCTGCCGCCATGGACGATCGCCGGGACCTTGCCCATCGGGTTGATCGCGAGATAATCGGCGCCCTTCATCGTCGAGCCGTAATCGAGGATCACTTCGTCGTAATCGGCGCCGACTTCGTGGAGCGCCCAGCGCGCGATCTGCCCGCGCGACATCGGATTGGTGTAGAAGGTGAGATCGGCCATGATGCATCCTTTGCGAGAGGGCGAGTCGCCCAATTGCGGGAAAACTGTGATTTATTCGGGCCTGTCGTCAAGCCCGTGCCGGCCATAGGATCGCCCGCCGCCGATTCCGGCGCTATTGCGCCTCGACCGGAGGGGTCGGTGCAGGCGGCACCGGATTCGGTTCGGCGGGGCGCACCCTGACGCCGTCGCGGTCGAGACGGATGCGGGCGCCGCCGAAGTCGCCTTCGACGGCGACGCCGGTTTCGGGATCGACCGTGATTTCGGGCGGCAGCGCGACGTCGGGCAGTTCGATCTCGATCGCGTCGGGGATTTCGGGCGGCGATTCCGACCTCGCCTTGGGCGCTGCGGCGGGAATCGCGCCGGTCATGAAATCGCGCCAGATCCGCGCCGGAACGCCGCCGCCGCTGGCGCTGCCGAGCGGTTTGTTGTCGTCATTGCCGATCCAGACGCCGAGGATGAGGTCGTCGGCAAAACCGACGAAGAGCGCGTCGCGGCTGTCCTGCGTCGTGCCGGTCTTGCCGTAAGCGGGGATGGCGAGCCGCGCGGCGTGGGCGGTGCCGCTGTCGACGGCGCTGCGCAACAGCTCGCGCATCTGGGTGGTCGTGCGGCTGCCGAGCGACGAGCGGCCGTCGAACAGCGAGCCGATGAAGCCCTTGTCCGCTTGCTTGAGGCCATGCGGTTCGACCGGCGCCTTGCCGTCTGCGATCGCGGCATAAGCGGCGGTCAGTTCGATCAGGCTGATGTCGGCGCTGCCCAGCGCGACGCTGGCGTTGGCGGGCAGTTCGCCGCTGATGCCGAGCTCCTTAGCCGCCGCCTGGACGGCATCGTGGCCGAGCCGTTCGTATAGACGCACGGCGACGACGTTGCTCGACCGCGCGAACGCCTCGCGCAGCGTGATGCGACCGCGATAGCGTCCGCCCGAATTGCTCGGCCGATAGCTGCCGCTTTCGATTTTCGTATCGTCGACCATCGTGTCGGGGGTGAGACCGGCGCGCATCGCGGCGAGATAGACGACGAGCTTGAACGTCGATCCCGGCTGGCGCTTGGCCTGGACCGCTCGGTTGAAGGGCGATTCGGCGTAATCGCGCCCGCCGACCATCGCGACGACCTCGCCGTTCTTGCGCATCGCCACCAGCGCGACCTGGCTGCCGCGCGGCGCATGCGCGCGCGTGACGCGCTCGGCGAGCCGTTGCAGCTTGCGGTCGAGCGTGGTGACGATCTTTTCGCCGGCATAGCCGTCGCCGCGCGCGACGCGCGCCTCGTCCATCATCCAGTCGGAAAAATAACTGCCGCGCGCGAGCTTGGGCGGCGGACGGTGATCGACGGTGGCGGGGCGCACCGCCTTCGCCTCGGCCGGCGTGAGAAAGCCCGCATCGAACATCGCCGCGACGACGACCTTCTCGCGTGCCTGTGCGCCCTTGATATTGCGCGTCGGGGCATAGCGCGAAGGCGCCTTCATCAACCCCGCGAGCATCGCCGACTGGGTCAGCGTCAGCCGTTCGGGCTGGCGGTAGAAATAATGCAGCGAAGCGGCGCGCAGGCCATAGACGTTGTCACCGAAATAGGCGTTGGAGAGATAGCGTTCGAGCACCTCGTCCTTGGTCAGCCAGGCCTCGAGCCACAGCGCCATCGGCATTTCCTGCAGCTTGCGGGTGAAGGTGCGCTCGTTGCTGAGATAGGTGATCTTGGCTAGCTGCTGCGTGATCGTGCTGCCGCCCTGCAGGCCCGCATCGCTGCTCGCGTTGCTCCACAGCGCGCGCGCGATGCCGAGCGGGTCGATCCCCCAATGGTCGTAGAAGCGGCGGTCCTCGATCGCGAGAAACGCCTGCGCGACGTGCGGCGGCAGCTTGGCGATCTCGACCGGACGATCGGTGATCGCGCCGGTGCGAACGAACGGCGTGCCGTCCGAACTCGCCAGCGTCATTTGCGGGGGGACGATCGGCTCGGCGGTGCGCGATATCGGCGCGGCGATCGCGAGCCAGGCGATCATCGCCGCGAACAGGCCGAGCGCGAGCGCGCCGAGACGCTTTGCCCACAGCTTGCGGCGCGGCCAGGGCGAGGCGGGGGCGACTTCGAGATCGGCGGTTTCGAGCCAGGGCGCGAAGGCGCCGCGCGGGTCGAACGCGGCGGCAGCGACGGTCGTATCGGGCGCGTCGACGGCAACCGCGTCGCGATCGCCACCCGCAATACCGCCATAGCCGTCGGGCAAGGTGAAGGGATCGTCGTCGACCATCTGGGTGTATTAACCTAGTAAAGCACGGATTGCGAGGGGGGAATGCAGCGGTGGGCGGAACGGCCTATGATCGGCGACGTTGAACAGGCAAACGACGGAACCCAAGGATGTCCTCCATGACGATCACGACCCGCAACCCGGCGACGGGCGAAACGCTTGCGACATACGACACGCTCGACGAGGCGGCTATCGAAAAGGCGCTGGCGTGCGCAGAGAAGGCTTTCGGCCAATGGCGGACGACATCGTACGACGAGCGCACGACGCTGCTCGACGCGATCGCCGATCGCTTCCACGCCAATCGCGAGCGGCTCGCGCGCCAGACCAGCCTCGAAATGGGCAAGACCTACCGGAGCGCGCTGGCCGAGGCCGACAAATGCGTGTCGGCGTTTCGCTATTATGCGCAGGAGGGTGCTGCCTTCCTCGAGGACACCCCCATCGACCTCGGCGACGGCAAGCGCGCGGTCGCGCGCTGGATGCCGCACGGGCCGGTGCTTGCGGTGATGCCGTGGAATTTCCCGCTGTGGCAGGTCGTGCGCTTCCTCGCGCCGACGATCATGGCGGGCAATGTCGGCCTGCTCAAACACGCCAGCATCACGATGGGCACCGCGCTGATGATGGACGAGGTGGTGCGCGACGCCGGCGCACCCGAAGGCCTGTTCCAGGCACTTGCCATCGGTTCGCAACCGGTCGCCGCCATCATCGCCGACGACCGCGTCGTGGCGGCGACGCTGACCGGGAGCGAGGGCGCGGGCGCGGCAGTCGCCGCGGCGGCGGGCAAGGCGCTCAAGAAGGTCGTGCTCGAACTAGGCGGGTCGGATCCGTTCATCGTCATGCCCTCGGCCGACCTCGACGCCGCGGTCAAGGCGGCGGTCGCCGCGCGGACGCAGAACACCGGCCAGAGCTGCATCTGCGGCAAGCGCATGATCGTCCACGCCGATATCTACGACGACTTCCGCGACAAATTCTGCGCCGCGATGAAGGCGGTCAAATGGGGCGACCCGTTCGACGATGCGACCGACATGGGGCCGCTGTCGAGCGCCGAACAGCGCGACACCGTGCTCGGCCAGATCGACAAACTGAAAGCCGCTGGGGCCGATCTGCTGTTCGGCGGCGAGGCGGTCGGCGATGCCGGCGCCTATATGAACGCGGGCGTCATCGTTGATGTGCCGATCGACAGCGATGTCGCGCATGAAGAGCTGTTCGGGCCGGTCGCGATGCTGTTCAGGGCCGACAGCGCGCGCGATGCGCTGCGGATCGGCAACGCCGTGCCCTATGGCCTCGGTTCGGCGGTCTTCACCCGCGACAAGGCCGAGCAAGCGCTGTTCGCTGACGGTATCGAGGCGGGAATGGTCGCGTTCAACCAGATGCTCGCATCGCATCCCAAGGCGCCGTTCGGCGGGATCAAGCGCTCGGGCCACGGGCGCGAGCTCGGCCCCTGGGGCCTGCACGAATTCATGAACCTCAAGACGGTCGTCGGCGCCGACTAGGCGGCGCCTACGATCCGCTTTTCGCCGCGTCGGCGCGCGCGGCCTGGACCTCTTTCATCCAGTCCTGAAAGGCATCGACATCGTCCGACTGGCGCAGGATCTTGCCCTCGGGATCGAGGACGTAATGCGCCTTGGCATCGGGCAGCGCGATGCTCCCCGTGCCATCGGCCATCGGCACGCTGACGACATCGCCGCCGATCGCGATATCGATGGGCATCGCGAATGCAACGCCGCCGGGCGCTTGCCATGCAAGGTTGAGGCGCGCGCCGCTTTGCGTCGCGACCAATTTGGGCAGCGCGGCGCTGCGCAGATAGACGTCGAAGAACCAGCCGAGGTCGCGGCCCGATTCCTCTTTGGCAATCTTGACGAATTCGTCGGTCGATGAAAATCGCGGCGCGAAATTGCCCGGCTTCGGGTCGGGAGTCCCGTATACGACGCGGCGCAGCGTCGTGAAGAACGCCTCGTCGCCGATCAGGCCGCGCAGCGTGTGCATCACCCACGATCCCTTGACGTAGATATCCTGGCCCGGTCCGGTCTCGGGACTATAGACTTCGTCCTCGGTGCGCGAACGGCCCGCGACGATCGGATGGGCGTTGGCGATCTGCGGCCGCTGCGCCGCCATCGCGGCGAGATAGGCGATGCGTCCGCCGCGCCATTCGGCATAAAGCGGCTGCATATAGGTGCCGAGCCCCTCATGGAGCCACATGTCGTCCCAGTCGGCATTGGTCAGCTGGTTGCCGAACCATTCGTGCGCTAGCTCGTGCTGGAACAGTGAGTCATAGCCCTCGGCCGACTTGCGATAGCCGTTGCCATAGGCGTTGATCGTCTGGTGCTCCATGCCGAGATGCGGCGTTTCGGCGACGCCGAGCTTTTCGTCCGCGAACGGATAGGGGCCGATCATCGTCTCGAAGAAATCGAGCGTGGGTGCGAATTCGGCGAACAGGCCCTTGGCCTTTTCCTCGTTGCCTGTCAGATAATAGAAGGACAGCGGGACGGTGTTGCCGAAGCGGCTGCGATAGTCGGCCTTCAACTCGCCATAGGGCGCGATATTGAGCGCGATCGCGTAATTGTTGGGATTGTGCGTCTGCCAGCGCCAGCGCGTGCGGCCGTCGGCCAGTGTATCGACCCCCA
The DNA here is from genome assembly GCA_009993585.1 of Sphingomonadales bacterium. Lineage (GTDB taxonomy): Bacteria > Pseudomonadota > Alphaproteobacteria > Sphingomonadales > Sphingomonadaceae > Flavisphingopyxis. The sequence continues at coordinate 12,990 of JAACTG010000107.1, read as the reverse complement.
TCAGCCGCCCGTTCGACGGCGCCGACAGGCCCTTGGGGACGGTAATCGCGAGGTCGACGACGGGGATTTCGACCAGGCTATTGTCGAAGCACGGCCAGAACAGGTCGCAGCCTTCGCCTTGGACCGCGGTCGCCACCCACGGGTCGCCGCCGGGCGTCTTCGCCCAGACGAAGCCGCCATCCCACGGTGCGCGGACCGCGACGTGCGGCGTGCCGCCATAGACGATGCGGACCGCGATCTTGTCGCCCGCGGCATATGTTCGCGGCAGGTCGATGACGAGTTGACCTTCGGGATTGCGCCAGCGTTCGGCCGCGAGCGGCGCGCCGCCAATCATGATCGCCGACACCGGCAAGTTGCGGTCGAGGTCGAACTGGATGCGTTCGATCGGTCGTTTAACGGTCAGCGATAGCGTCGCGTCGCCTTTGATCGTCTCGCTGTCGGGAAGGATTTCCCAGGCCAGGGCGGCATGGTCGAACGACACAGATTGCTGTTCCGCAGTCAGCGGCAGGCCGGTCTCCTCGCTATGCGCGGTCAGCGCTGGCTTGCCCTTTTCGGCGAGCGCCGGCGATTGAACCGCGGCAAGCGCCGCCAGCGTCGTCAGCGACAGCATGCCGCCCCCCTTCGCGTGCATCATGCTTCTTTCGTTTCCTTGCTCGGCGGTTTCCTGTCGCTGTTAAGCGCGGCGCCGCTTTTGGGTGCCGCCGGTTTCTTTTTCTTGCCCTTGGGCGGTGCCGGCGTGATCTCGAAGCTGGGCTGGCGGTCCTTCATGCGGACATGGACCTCGCCTCCGTTGACGAGCTTGCCGAACAACAGCTCCTCGGCGAGCGGCTGCTTGATCTTTTCCTGGATCAGCCGGCCCATCGGGCGCGCGCCGTAGAGCTTGTCATAGCCCTTGGCGGTCAGCCATTCGCGCGCATCGTCGTCGAGCTTGATATGGACGTCGCGGTCGGCGAGCTGGAGCTCGAGCTGCAAGATGAACTTGTCGACCACGCGCGCGACGACCTCGGGCGGGAGATAGGCGAACGGCACGATCGCATCGAGGCGGTTGCGGAATTCGGGCGTGAACATCTTCTTGATCGCCTCTTCCTGCACGTCTTCGCGGGCGATGTCGCCGAAGCCGATGCTTTCGCGCGCCATGTCGCTGGCGCCGGCATTGGTCGTCATGATCAGGATGACGTTGCGGAAATCGACGGTCTTGCCATGATGATCGGTCAGCTTGCCGTTATCCATCACCTGCAGCAGGATATTGAACAGGTCGGGATGCGCCTTTTCGATCTCGTCGAGCAGCAGCACGCAATGCGGCTGCTGGTCGATCGCATCGGTCAAGAGGCCGCCCTGGTCGTAGCCGACATAGCCGGGAGGCGCGCCGATCAGCCGCGAAACGCTGTGGCGTTCCATATATTCGGACATGTCGAAACGCTGAAGCGGGATGCCGAGCACCGAGGCGAGCTGGCGCGCGACCTCGGTCTTGCCGACGCCGGTCGGGCCCGAAAACAAATAATTGCCGATCGGCTTGTCGGGATCGCGCAGGCCGGCGCGGCTCAGCTTGATCGCCGACGACAGTTTCTCGATCGCTACGTCCTGGCCGAAGACGACGCGCTTCAGGTCGGTCTGCAAATGTTCGAGCACCGACTTGTCGTCGGCCGATACGGTCTTGGGTGGGATCCGCGCCATCGTCGATATCACCGCCTCGATCTCGCGCGGGGTGATCGTCTTGCGACGCTTCGATGGCGGCACCAGCATCTGCATCGCGCCGACCTCATCGATGACATCGATCGCCTTGTCGGGCAGCTTGCGGTCGTTGATGTAGCGCGCGCTCAGTTCGACCGCCGCCTTGATCGCGTCGGGCGTGTACCGGACATTGTGATGACCCTCGAACGCGCTCCTGAGCCCGGCGAGGATCTTGATCGTGTCGTCGATCGTCGGTTCGTTGATGTCGATCTTCTGGAACCGGCGCAGCAATGCGCGGTCCTTTTCGAAATGGTTGCGAAATTCCTTGTAGGTCGTCGATCCGATGCAGCGGATCGTACCGCCCGACAGCGCGGGTTTGAGCAGATTCGACGCATCCATCGCGCCGCCGCTGGTCGCGCCGGCACCGATCACGGTGTGAATCTCGTCGATGAACAGGATCGCGTCGGGCATTTTCTCGAGTTCGGTCACGACCGCCTTGAGCCGTTCCTCGAAATCGCCGCGATAGCGCGTGCCGGCGAGCAGCGCGCCCATGTCGAGCGAATAGATGATCGCGGGCGCCAACACCTCGGGGACGTTGCCCTCGACGATCTTGCGCGCCAGTCCTTCTGCGATCGCGGTCTTGCCGACGCCGGGGTCGCCGACATAGAGCGGATTGTTCTTCGAACGGCGGCACAGGATCTGGATCGTGCGGTCGACCTCGGCGTCGCGCCCGATCAGCGGATCGACGCGGCCGTCCTTCGCCTTTTCGTTGAGGTTGACGGTGAACTGGTCGAGCGCCGATTCCTTCTTGGACTTGGCCTCGCTTTTCTTGTCAGTCTCGCCCGAGTCTTCGCCGTCCTCCTCGTCGCTGGCGATCGTCGGGCTGCCCTTGCCGACGCCGTGGCTGATGAAGCTGACCGCGTCGAGACGGCTCATGTCCTGCTGCTGGAGGAAATAGACGGCATAGCTCTCGCGTTCGGAGAAAAGCGCGACGAGAACGTTCGCGCCGGTGACGATATCCTTGCCCGATGACTGGACGTGCAGGATCGCGCGCTGGACGACGCGCTGGAAGCCGCTGGTCGGCGAGGGATCGGGTTCGCCCTCCACCTTGAGCGTTTCGAGTTCGCTATCGAGATAATGGGCAACGGTATCCTTGAGCTCGGCGAGCGCGACGCCGCAGGCACGCATCACTTCGGAAGCGTGTTCGTCGTCGGTCAACGCGAGCAGGAGGTGCTCGAGCGTGGCATATTCATGACTGCGGTCGCTCGCGTTTTTCAGCGCCTGGTGCAGCGTTTTCTCAAGGCTTTCGGCAAAGCTCGGCATGGTCACCTCCGACCGGGCGGACCGTCCGGCATTCAGGCTGGGGCAGGCACATGGAGAACCCCGTCCGCTCGCCTTCAATCTGGGGTTATGCGCCCGCCGATGCAAGGCCCGTGTTCGACGCTCGCCCCCTCTTCAGGCGACGCGGCTCGCTTACGGCTTGCGGAACAACGCGTCGGCGCTTGCCTTGTGGTCGCGGGCGAATTCGAGCTTGGCTTCGGCGCGGACGATCTCCGCCTTGAGCGTGGCAATGCGCTGATCGAGCTCGGCGACCGACAGCGGATCGAGATCCTCGCTGGCGAGCGCGGCGAGCGCATCGGCGCGGCGGCGCGGCAGGTCCTCGTCATTGTCCATCGCCGCGATTGTTGACGCAGGGTCCGCGCCTGTCAATATCGCTGCCTTTCGCCCCAAGGAGCCATGCCCATGACCGCATTGCCGAAGACGATGACCGCAATCGCGATTTCCGCGCCGGGCGAACCCGAGGTGCTTGTGCCCGAAACGCTGCCCTTGCCCGTTGCGGGGGCCGGCGACGTGCTGATCCGCGTCGCCGCCGCCGGGGTCAATCGTCCCGATGTCTTGCAACGTCGCGGGCTCTATCCGCCGTCGCCGGGCGCCTCGCCGCTGCCGGGACTCGAGATCGCGGGCGAAATCGTCGCGCTGGGCGAGGGCGTCGATGGCGCGATGCTGGGCCAGCGCGTCTGTGCGCTCGTCGCCGGCGGCGGCTATGCCGAATTCTGCCTCGCCCCCGCCGCGCAGTGCCTGGCGGTGCCCGAGGGGCTGACGATGGTCGAAGCGGCGGCGCTCCCCGAAACGCTGTTCACCGTCTGGTCGAACCTGTTCCAGCGCGGCGGCGCGCAGGCGGGCGATACCGTCCTCGTCCATGGCGGCACCAGCGGCATCGGCACGATGGCGATCGCGTTGTGCAACATATTCGACATCGACATCGCCGTCACCTGCGGCAGCGCCGACAAATGCGCCGCCGCGATGGCCGCGGGCGCAGATCGCGCGATCGATTACAATGCCGACGATTTCGTCGAGGCGGTGAGCGAATTCACCGAAGGACAGGGCGTCGCCGTCGTGCTCGACATGGTCGGCGGCGATTATGTCGCGCGCAACATCGCCTGTCTGGCCGACGACGGCCGTCACGTCTCGATCGCCTTTCAGCGCGGGATGACCGCCCAGGTCGGCATCGTCGAGATTATGCGCAAGCGGCTGACGCTGACGGGATCGACGCTGCGCGCGCGCAATGGCGACTATAAGGCGGCTCTAACCGTCGATATCCGCGCGACGGTCTGGCCCCATGTCGCCGCTGGCCGCTTGCGCCCGACGATTGATCGCAGCTTCCCGTTCGCCGCCGCCGCCGCCGCCCATGCGCGGATGGAAGCGGGCGATCATGTCGGCAAGATCGTGTTGACGACCGACTAGCTTCGCCGCTGCCACGCAATTCGGCTGCAAATGTCATCCATTCGTCACCGAACGGGAATCACCGTGTAACATTGCCCGTCCAGTTGCGACCCAAGCAGGAAGCGAGCCCGGGGGCCAGCGGATGACGAATATCGCCGATATCATCGCGTCCGCCGGAGCCGGCGAACCGCAGCTCGACCGGCCCGAACGCGCGACCGGAAGGCGCCCGCGCTATCGCACGATCTGGATCAGCGACGTCCATCTGGGCACCCGCGGCTGCAATGCCGACATGTTGATCGACTTTCTCGACCATGTCGATTCGGACACGCTCTATCTGGTCGGCGACATTATCGACGGCTGGCGGCTGAAAAAGAAATTCTATTGGCCCGCGAGCCATAACGACGTCTTCTGGCGCGTGCTGAAGCGAGCGAAGCGCGGCACCCGCGTCGTCTATATTCCCGGCAATCACGACGAGATGTTTCGCCAGTTCGCCGGCCTCGATTTCGGCGGTGTCGAGATCCGGCGCAAGGCGATCCACGCGACCGCCGACGGACGCAAGCTGCTCGTGCTGCACGGCGACGAATTCGATGCCGTCATGCTCGCGCATCGCTGGCTCGCGGTGATCGGCGATGCCGCCTATGGCGCGCTGATGCGGATGAACGTCGTCGTCAACCTGGTGCGCCGGCGTCTGGGCCTGCCCTATTGGTCGCTGTCGAAACTCGCCAAGCACAAGGTCAAGAACGCGGTCGAGTTCATCGGGCGGTTCGAGGAGACGGTCGCTCGCGAGGCGGCGCTGCGCGGCGTCGACGGTGTCGTCTGCGGCCACATCCACACCGCCGAGATGCGCGACCTTGCCGGCGTCTCCTATTACAACGACGGCGACTGGGTCGAAGGCTGCACCGCGCTGGTCGAGCATCGCGACGGCCGCATGGAAATCCTCTATTGGGCCGACGAAATCGCGGCGCGCCAAGCCAACGAAGCGCCCGCGCTGAGGGCGGCGTGATGCGCATCCTGATCGTCACCGACGCCTGGGAGCCGCAGGTAAACGGCGTCGTCCGCACGATCAAGGCGGTGACGGACGAACTGACCCGGTCGGGCCATCGCGTCAGCATCATCTCGCCCGATCAATACCGCTCGCTGCCGTGCCCGAGCTATCCCGAGATCCGCCTCGCGATGGTGCGGCCCAAGACCCTCGGCGAACGCATCGCGGCGATCGCGCCCGACGCCATCCATCTCGCCACCGAAGGACCATTGTGCCTTGCCGCGCGACGCTGGTGCATCGATTGCGCGATCGGCTTCACCACCGCCTATCACACGCAGTTTCCTGACTATATCGCGCGCCGCACGGGCATCCCGGCGCGGGCGATCTGGCCCTATATTCGCTGGTTCCATCGCCCCGCCGCGCGCGTCCTTGCGTCGACCGAATCGATCCGGCGCGAGCTGCGCGATCACGGCGTCCGGCACCTTGCCCCCTGGGGACGCGGCGTCGACCTGTCGCTGTTCCGGCCCGAAACGCGCCCCCATTCGGCGCTGGCCCGGCTGGCGCGACCGATCCAGCTTTATGTCGGCCGGATCGCGGTGGAAAAGAACGTCGAGGCGTTCCTGGCGACGCCGGGCCTGGGGACGAAGGTCGTCGTCGGCGACGGCCCCGCCCGCGCCGATCTGCAGCGCCGCTATCGCGATGCCGTGTTCCTGGGCTTTCTCGGCGGGCGCGATCTCGCCGCGGCCTATGCCGGAGCCGATGTCTTCGTCTTTCCCAGCCGCACCGACACGTTCGGCCTGGTCATCCTCGAGGCGCTCGCCTCGGGAACGCCGGTCGCCGCCTATCCGGTGACCGGACCGCGCGATATATTGACCGAGGAGACCGGGGCGATGGACGACGACCTTGCCATCGCCATCGCCCGCGCCCTGACCCGCGATCGCAGCGCCTGCGCCGCCTATGCCGGCCGCTTCAGCTGGCGCGCGAGCGCGCGCCAATTCCTCGGCGCGCTGCAGCCGGCGCAGCCGATCGCCGACGTCGGACCGTTTTCCGCGCTGGCTTGACGCATCGACGCCCCTTGCCGCCGGGGCCAAGGCGCGCTAGATGAGCGTCATGTTTCGGCCGTCCTGCTTGGGCGGCCCTTTATTTATGGAGATGCCGTGATGGCACACGACCAAACCCACCCGTTGATGCCGCACGCAACCGCGAGCTGGTTCGTCGATAACAGCTCGCTGACCTTCGAACAGATCGCCGAATTCTGCGGTCTGCACATCCTCGAAGTCCAGGCGCTCGCCGACGAGACCGCAGGCACCAAATATACCGGGCGTGATCCCGTTCGCGCGCACGAGGTGACGCACGAGGAAATCGAAAAGGGCCAGGCCGATCCCGACTACAGGCTCGTCATGTCGAAGGGCCCCGACCAGGTCCGCCGCACCAAGGGCCCGCGTTATACGCCCGTCAGCAAGCGCCAGGACAAGCCCGACGGCATCGCCTGGCTGATCCGCAACCATCCCGAGATTTCAGATGGCCAGATCGGCAAGCTGATCGGCACGACGCGCAACACGATCAACGCCATTCGCGATCGCAGCCATTGGAACATCGCCAATATCGTCCCCAAGGATCCGGTCACGCTCGGCCTGTGTTCGCAGCGCGAACTCGACGCGATCGTCGCCAAGGCAGCGAAGAAAGCGGGCATCGAAAACCAGTCGGATACGCGCTTCGACGGCGACAAGGCCGCTTTGATCGACGAATTGCGCGCCGAGCGCGCCGCCAACATCCTCGCTGCCGAACAGGCGCTTGCTGCAGAGGAAGCCGAAGCCAATGGCGAAGTCCCGGCCGAGCCCGATGTCCTGCAGGACGCGCTGCGCAAGCAAAACGAGGAAGAGGCACGCCGAGCGCCGTCGCTTCCCGCGGGCGTCGAGGATCCGTTCAAAAAGGCCTGATCGCTTCCAGCCGCGTCATTCGAGCGCACGCTGGACTCTCATCGTAGTGCAGAGGCTTGGGACTCCAGCTTTCGCTGGGGTGACGTTTTTTGGCGTCAGGCCGCTTCGCTCGCGCGGGTCCGCATTTCGCGGTCGAGCATTTCGCCGACGAGAAAGGCCAGCTCGAGACTTTGCGCCGCATTGAGCCGCGGGTCGCAATAGGTGCGATAACGGTCGCTCAGCGCATCGGCGGTAATCGCGACGGCACCGCCCGTGCATTCGGTGACGTCCTGTCCGGTCATTTCGACATGGATGCCGCCGGGGAAGCTGCCCTCGGCGCGGTGGATCGCGAAATAGTCGCGCGCTTCGGACAGGATGCGGTCGAACGGGCGCGTTTTGATGCCTGCGGCCGTGCGCACGACATTGGCATGCATCGCATCGCAACACCAGGCGACCGGATGGCCCTCGCGCTCGACGGCGCGGATCAGCTGCGGCAGCCGCCGCCCGATCGCGTCTGAGCCGAGCCGCGTGATGAGCGTGATCCGTCCGGCCTCGCGCGCGGGGTTGAGCGTATCGAGCAGCGTCAGCAGCGCATCGGGTTCGAGCCCGGGTCCGCATTTCATGCCGAGCGGATTGGCGATGCCGCGCAGGAATTCGACATGCGCCGATCCGGCAAAGCGCGTGCGGTCGCCGACCCACAGGAAATGCGCCGAGGTCGCGTAATGCTTGCCGCTTGCCGGGTCGATGCGGGTCAACGCCTGCTCATAGGGAAGCAGCAGCGCTTCGTGCCCGGTGAAGAACTGCACCGTTTGCAGGCCCGGCTGGTTGTGCGGACCGACGCCGCACGCTTCCATGAAATCGAGCGCGTCGCCGATCCGGTCGGCGACCGCGCGATAGCGTTCGGCCCACGGGCTTTCGGCCATGAAGGCATGCGTCCAGCTCTGTACTTCGCGCAGGTTCGCATAGCCGCCCGAACTCATCGCGCGCAGGTGGTTGATCGTCGCCGCAGACTGGCCATAGGCGCGCAGCATTCGCGCCGGGTCGTGGCGTCGCGCTTGCTCGGTAAAAGCGATGCCGTTGACGCTGTCGCCGCGCCAGACGGGCAGGGTGAGGTCGCCTTGTGTTTCTGTGGCCTGCGATCGCGGCTTGGCGAACTGACCCGCCATCCGCCCCATCTTCACGATCGGCAGCTTCGAGGCATAGGTCAGCACCGCTGCCATCTGCAGGATGACGCGAAAGCTGTCGCGGATCGCGTCGGGATCGAAATCGGCAAAAGTTTCCGCGCAATCGCCCCCCTGGAGGAGGAAGGCGCGGCCGGCGGCGACGTCGGCGATCCGGCGCTGGAGATCGCGAGCCTCGCCGGCGAAAACGAGCGGCGGGAGCGTGCCAAGCTCGCGCGTCGCGTCGGCCAGTGCCTCCGTGTCGGGATAGTCGGGCAGCTGCCGGGCTTCGTGGCGCTGCCAGCTATCGGGGGTCCATCGTTCGCTCATCCGCGCCAAGATAGGCGAGGCGGTATGCTTTCGCCAGCCCGGACTACGGCCGCTTCGGACTAAGCCTGGTCGAACAGGCCCGCCAATTGCTCGACCATCGTCCCGCCGAGCTGTTCGGCGTCCATGATCGTGACCGCGCGCTTGTAATAGCGGGTGACGTCGTGGCCGATGCCGATCGCGATCAGTTCGACCGGGGACTTGGTCTCGATCCAATCGATGACGTTGCGCAGATGCTGGTCGAGATAGGCGCCGTGGTTGACGCTGAGCGTCGAATCGTCGACCGGCGCGCCGTCGGATATCACCATCAATATGCGCCGCTCCTCGGGCCGGTGGACCAGCCGGTCGTGCGCCCAGGACAGTGCCTCGCCGTCGATATTCTCCTTGAGCAATCCCTCGCGCATCATCAGGCCGAGCGACGTCTTGGCGCGGCGCCAGGGTTCGTCGGCGCGCTTGTAGACGATGTGGCGCAGGTCGTTGAGCCGGCCGGGATGCGGCGGACGGTCGGCGGCAAGCCAGTCCTCGCGCGCCTGGCCGCCCTTCCATGTGCGCGTGGTAAAGCCGAGAATCTCGGTCTTGACGCCGCAGCGTTCGAGCGTGCGCGCCATGATGTCGGCGCTGATCGCGGCGATCGCGATCGGGCGCCCGCGCATCGACCCCGAATTGTCGATCAGCAGAGTGACGACGGTGTCGCGGAAATCGGTGTCGCGCTCGATCTTGTACGACAGCGAATGGCCGGGCGAGACGATGACGCGCGCGAGCCGCGCGGCATCGAGCAGACCTTCTTCCTGGTCGAAATCCCAGGCGCGCGACTGCTGCGCCATCAGGCGGCGCTGCAAGCGATTGGCGAGCCGCGTCACCGCGCCCGACAAATTGGTCAGCTGCTGGTCGAGATAGCCGCGCAATCGGGCGAGCTCGTCGGCATCGCACAGGTCGCGCGCCTCGATGATCTCGTCATATTTGTCGGTCCAGACGGTGTAATCGAAATCGGGAATGTCGCCGGTCGGACGGTTGGGACGGACGGGGAGCATCGCGTCGTCGCCGTCGCCGCCGAGGTCGCCGTCGTCGTCCTCGCCGAGTTCCTGGCGCGACGCATCCTCGCCGTCCTCGGCCTTGTCGCCGTCCATTTCGGGGCGCGACTCGGTCTGGCCGTCGCCGCCCTCGTCGTCGGGCTGTTCCTCGCCCTGCCGCTCGTCGTCGCCGTCGTCCTGCTCGTCCTCATCGTCGCCGCCCTCGTCGTCGGACTCGTCGCCCAGCGACATCTGGAGCTGTTGCAACGCGGCGCGCGCGAACTCGGCAAAATGGGCCTGATCGTCGAGCGCGAGGCCAAGCGTGTCGAGCGCGGGCCCGGCGCCCTGCTCGATCCGCTCAGCGACCATCGCCACGCCCGCGCGCGCCGCTTCGGGGACCGGCTCGCCGGTCAGGCGGCTGCGCAGCATCAGTTCGAGCGCGGTCGACAGCGGGACGCTGGCCGCGTCGCTCGCCCGCGCGATCGGGTCGCTGCGGATGCGCGCATCGAGTGCGGTAGCGAGGTTGGCGCGCATCCCGGCATAGCGCCGCGTGCCCAGCGCCTCTATCCGCGCGCGCTCCATGCCATCGAAACAAGCGGCCGAGACGGGATCGGTCGGGCGGTGCGCGCTGTGCACGGCGGTGTCGTGATAGCGCAGCCGCAGCGCCATCGCGTCGACCTGGCCGCGCGCCTCGGCAACCTGGTCACGCGGCAGGTCGCGCGACGGCATCGGCACCTTTAGATGTTTGCCGGCCTGCGACGGCGCGTCGGAGGTGTAGGCGAGCTCGACCTCGGCATCATGCGCGATCGCCCGCGCCGCGCCGGTGAGCGCGGCCTTGAAATCGTCGAGAGGCGTACGTTCGGTCACGGCGCGATCGCGATCACTCCACCGGTCCGACGACGCTCTCGGGCAGGTCCTCGCCGAACACGCGCTGATAATATTCGGCGACGAGCATGCGTTCGGCCTCGTCGCACTTGTTG
>JAACTG010000107.1:1470-2122 GCA_009993585.1 Sphingomonadales bacterium | reverse complement strand
ATCGCCCGCCATGAAGCCGGCGCGAGTCAGTTCGGCGACCTTGATCATGTCCTCGACGGTCTTGCGACCGTCCTCGGAATCGTACTGGCCCGACTTGGCGAGGACGATCTTCGCCTCGGTCTCGGCGGGCAGGTAATTGAGCGTCACGACGAGGTTCCAGCGGTCCATCTGGCCCTGGTTGATCTGCTGCGTGCCGTGATACAGGCCGCTGGTATCGCCGAGCCCGACGGTGTTGGCGGTGGCGAACAGGCGGAAGTAGGGGTTGGGGCGGATGACGCGGTTCTGGTCGAGCAGCGTCAGCTTGCCCTCGACTTCAAGCACGCGCTGGATCACGAACATGACGTCGGGCCGGCCGGCGTCGTATTCGTCGAAGACGAGCGCGGTGGGGTGCTGCAGCGCCCAGGGGAGCAGGCCTTCGCGAAACTCGGTGATCTGCTGACCATCGCGCACGACGATCGCGTCGCGCCCAACGAGGTCGATGCGGCTGATGTGCGAATCGAGGTTGATGCGGATGCACGGCCAGTTGAGGCGCGCGGCGACTTGTTCGATGTGCGTCGATTTGCCGGTCCCGTGATAGCCCGAGACCATGACGCGGCGATTATAGGCAAAGCCCGCGGCGATCGCGAGCGTGGTATCGGGGTCGAAGACATAA
>JAACTG010000107.1:0-1382 GCA_009993585.1 Sphingomonadales bacterium | reverse complement strand
TCGCCGCGAAGCTGTTCGAATTGATCGTGAAGACGCCGTTCTGCGACGACACGACATCACCGCCCGTTCCGCCCGTCCCGGTTCCGCCATCTGTCGCGGTGGCAGCGGAGCCAAGGCCGAAGTTCAGCGCCGACCAGTCGAAACCGCGCTCGTCGTTCCGCGACATGGCCACCGTCACGAGAGCGACCTGCAGGGTCACTTCGGAGAGATTGCCGGAGATCCGGCGGAGATAGGGTTCGATGATCTCGTTGTTCGTGCGCGGCGGCGCCGAATAGAAGACCTGCCCCGCACCGACGGAGCCGACGACCTGACCTGCGCCAAGGCTCTGCAGTTCGTTCACGACTGACTGGATGATGTCCTGCTGCTGGAGCAGGGAGATCGAGTAGCGACGCATTCCGCCGATGACGATCCCATTCTGGTACCATACGGCGATGTTGCCGCTGTTTTCCAGCTTGCGCATCAGCTCACCGACCGTCCCCTCGAAGTAACGGAAGGGAAGGACGCGGTTGTAGATGTCGGGACGCCCCGTGGTCTGGCGATCGACGGGCGTCGTCTGGCGCTGCTGGATCGGATCGATGCCGTTCTGGCCGTTCTCGACCGAGGACGCACCTTCGACCGTGACGTTGGCGTTGCTGTCGGAGAAGCCGCCCTGGTTGAACCCGTTGTTCCCATTATTGCCGAAGCCGTTGTTCCCGAAGCCGCCGCCGAAGCCGTTGTCCTGTACCCCGGTCCCGCCCTTCACGGAATTGGCCACTTGCTGGTACTTGGATGCCGCGGTGAACGATCCGACCTCGCTCGAGACCTGTGCGGCCTCGTAGAGCGAGTTGTAGTCGATAGTGATGTTGATCCCCTGGATCTCCAGAAGCATCTGGAGATCGGAGAGGGTCGGCACATCGGAACGGATGTCGATCTCGATGTGCTTCGCGAGCAGAGACTGCGGTGCCAGGTCGTTGATCGGCCTGGAGACGAACAGACCGCCCGGAACGCGCACGCGCTGGACCGCCGGCCTGCCGGAGAACATCGCATCGTAATTGCGTTCCGCCTGAGGGAAGGACCTGGGGTCCTCCACGCGCTGACTGTCGCGCTTCTTCTCCCTGGCCTCGGCCGCAACCGGAGCGGCGACGAGCGAGATCACCGCCGCGCTGGCGGCGAGACGGGCGATGCGACGCGCCATGCCGTTGGAATTCGTCTTCATGTCCATGTTCTCCGTATCGTTCCCGTATCAGCAGCGCGCGTAACGACGCGTCGCCTCGCTGGCCTTGAGTTCCTTGGTCGTGAAATAGATGCGACGCCCGACCTTGTCCCTGAAGATCGGCACGTTGCGGGCGCATCCGACGAAGGCTCCGCCATCGGAGATGAGTGCGGCGACCGGATCCTCGGCC
>JAACTG010000005.1 GCA_009993585.1 Sphingomonadales bacterium | reverse complement strand
CGAAGTGGTCGAGACCGAACACCGCATGGTGCTCATGTTCCGCGGCGAGGGGCGATCGGGGCAATCGCTCGACGAACTGCCCGGCCTTGCCTTCGCCGCGCGCGCGACCGCGAGCTTCCCCGGCGCTTTCCCGCCGTTCACAGTGCGCGAGATCGACGCGGTGCTCGCCGATGCCGGGCGCGCCTGGCCCGGGCGCGATGCGTTCCTCGAGCGCCAGTTGCCGCATGCCGATGCGATCGGCGATGCCGAGGATCTCGTCATGATCGACGGCTCGGTGCTCGCCAACGCTCCGTTCAAGCCGGCGATCGCGGCGCTCAAGCATCGCCCCGCGCGGCGCGAGGTCGACCGGCGCTTTGTCTATATCGACCCCAAGCCGGGGCTGCGCAGCATCCATTTTTCGCGAAACGAGACGGCGACGCCCGACGGTGAAGTGCAATTGCCGGGATTTTTCGCGACGATCTTCAAGGCCTTGTCCGATATTCCGCGCGAACAGCCGATCCGCGACAATGTCGAGACGATCGCGACCCTGTCGCAGCGTATCCGCCGCATCCAGCGGATCGTCGATGCGCTGCGCGCCGAGGTCGAGGAACGCGTCGAGAAACTGCTCGGTCGCACCTTCTTCCTCGATTCGCCGACAGCGGCGCGGCTCGCCGCGTGGCGCGCCAAGGCGCAGGCCAAGGCGTCCGAAAGCGCGGGCTATGCCTATGCCGCCTATGGCCATCTCAAGCTCGCCAATATTGTCGAGGATATCGCCGGCCTGGCGATCGGCCTGACCGGCGCCGACAATGTCGACTTGCGTAGCCGGCTGCGATCGGCGCTGTGGGCCGAGGTTCGCGGGCGCGGCCTCGACCGCATTTCGCCGACCAAGGGGGGCGGGGCGACGCCCGAGGCGGTGGCGTTCTTTCGCGCGCACGACCTGCGCTTTCGCATCCGCCGCCTGCGCAGCCTGGCGCGGCGGCTCGATGAACGCGTAGAAGCGCCCGGTGCCGCGCCCGAGGCGGCGATCACCGCGATGTACAAGGCGATCTACGAAGGGTTGGCGCCCTATCTCGAACGCGAATCGACGCTGTTCTATGGCGCGGCGGGGCACGCTTGGCCGCAAGGCGCCGAGGCGATCGAGCAGGCGGCGGCGGTGATCGACCGGATCGGGGCGCTGCGCGATCTTGCCGCCGTCGACGCGGTGGTCGACGAACGCCTCGCCCAGGCGCTGGCGCTGCTGCCCAAGGCCGAGCGGCGCGACATGCTGCTCGCCTATGTCGGCTTTCCGTTTTACGATATCGCGACGCTGCCGCTGCTCCAGGGCGAGGGTAATGACGAGTTCGATCCGATCAAGATCGATCGCATCGCCCCCGACGATGCCACCGCGATCCGCGGCGGCGGCGCGGCCGAAAGTCTGAAGGGCATCCAGTTCAACAGTTTCGGCGCGTTTTTCAGCCGCGCCTATCGCGAGAACGACTATCTGTGGGGACGGCTGCACGGCGCCGACCGGCTGATCGATATCGTCGTCAGTACCTTGCCCGAAGGCAAGACGCTGCCGCCCGGCGCGGTAACCGCCCTCAAGCGCCGCGCGTTCCACGCGATCCTCGACGAAGAGGAACCGCGGCTGACGCAGGTTGCCGACCTGTTTGCCGAATTGCGCGCAGAAATCGCCTGACAGGCGCAGCAATTTACACTAATGTCAGCACATGTCCGCGCGTCATGACCATAGCATCGCCGTTGCCGCCCATGAAATCGACTTCATGGGGCACGTCAACAACGCCAATTATCTGAGCTGGGTCCAGGACGCGGTGCTGGCGCACTGGCGGACGGTTGCGCCGCCGACCGAAGTGGCGGGACGGCTGTGGGTCGCGCTCAAGCACGAGATCACCTATCGCAAGCCCGCCTTTCTCGACGACGAGGTGATCGCCTCGGTACTGCTCGAGAAGGTCCACGGCGCGCGCGCGTTTTACGCGACGATCATCCATCGCGGCGAGGAAGTGCTCGCCGAGGTCAAATCGGCCTGGTGCTGCATCGATGCCGAAACGCTGCGCCCCTCGCGCCTGACCGAAGAGATCAAGCGCCGCTTTTCGCTCTGATCGGGGCTAGCCGGCGAAGGTTTTCTTCATCCGTTCGAAAAAGCCCTTGCTGTCTGGGCATTCGTCGCCGGTCTCGGTCGCCCTGAACGCGGCGAGCAATTCCTTCTGCTTGGCGCTCAATTTGGTAGGTGTCTCGACTTCGATCTGAACGACCATGTCGCCCTGGCCGCGCCCATTGAGCACGGGCATGCCGGCGCCGCGCTGACGCAACTGCTTGCCCGACTGGATGCCTGCCGGGATACGGATCGCGTGCGGCTTTCCGTCGAGCCCCGGGACCTCGATCTCGTCGCCGAGCGCGGCGGTGGTGAAGCTGATCGGCACGCGGGCGAACAGGGTCGTGCCCTCGCGCTGGAAGATCGGGTGCGCGGCGACGTGGAGGAAGATGTAAAGGTCGCCGGCGGGCGCGCCGTTGGCGCCCGCTTCGCCCCGACCCGACAGGCGGATGCGCGTGCCTTCGTCGACGCCGGGCGGAATCTCGACGGTCAGCGTCTGGCGCTTGTCGACGCGGCCCTCGCCGCGACAGCTGCGACACGGGGTGTCGATCGTCCGGCCGGCGCCGTGGCAGGCGGGACAGGCGCGCTCGACCGCGAAAAATCCCTGTTGCGCGCGGACCTTGCCGTGGCCGTTGCAAGTTGAACAGGTCGACACGCCGGTGCCGGGCGCGGCGCCCGATCCCGCGCATGCATCGCAGGCGACCGCGACATCGACCGCGATTTCGGTCGATTTGCCGTGATAGGCATCGTCGAGCGTGATTTCGAGGTCGTAGCGCAGATCGGCGCCGCGCGCGGGGCCGCGCTGGCGCTGCTGGCCGCCGCCGAACGCGCCGCCGAAGATCGTATCGAACAGGTCTGAGATATCGGTGAAATCGCCGGCCCCCTGCTGCGCCCCGTCGAAGCCGCCATTCTGGAAGGCGGCATGGCCGAAGCGGTCGTAAGCGGCGCGCTTTTGCGGGTCCTTGAGGCATTCATAGGCTTCGCTGACCGCCTTGAACTTGCCCTCGGCATCGGTGCAGCCGCCGTTCTTGTCGGGATGGAATTCCATCGCGAGGCGGCGGTAGGACGCCTTGATCGCGGCCGCGTCGGCATCGCGCGACAGGCCCAGCGTTTCGTAATAGTCGGTTTGGCTGCTCATAATCCTGGCCCCGAATGCTCGCGCGCCCGCCGCGACCTGAGGTCATGGCGGGCGCGCGGCATGACGGGTGCTTAACCCTTGTCTTCTTCGTCGACCTCGGAGAATTCGGCATCGACGACGTCTTCGTCGCCCTTGCCGTCGGCGTCGGCGGCCGCTTCGCCGCCGCCGTCAGAAGCAGCTGCTGCCGCCTGTTCCTTCTCGTAGATCGCCTGGCCAAGCTTCATCGCGACCTGCGCGAGCGCTTCGGACTTGGTCGTCATCGCGTCCGAATCGCCGCTTTCGATCGCGGTCTTGGTCTCGGCCACAGCGGCCTCGATTTCGGACTTCAATGACGCGTCGACCTTGTCGCCATGTTCTTCGAGCTGCTTTTCGGTCGTGTGCACCAGGCTTTCGGCGTTGTTCTTCGCCTCGGCCGCGGCGCGGCGCTTCTTGTCCTCTTCGGCGAACTGCTCGGCATCCTTGACCATCTGGTCGATGTCGGCGTCGTTGAGACCGCCCGACGCCTGGATCTTGATCTGCTGTTCCTTGCCGGTGCCCTTGTCCTTGGCATGGACGTTGACGATGCCGTTGGCGTCGATGTCGAAGGTGACCTCGATCTGCGGCACGCCGCGCGGCGCGGGGGGAATGCCGACGAGGTCGAACTGGCCGAGCATCTTGTTGTCGGCGGCCATTTCGCGCTCGCCCTGGAACACGCGGATCGTCACCGCCTGCTGGTTGTCGTCGGCGGTCGAATAGGTCTGGCTCTTCTTGGTCGGAATCGTCGTGTTGCGATCGATCATCCGGGTGAAGACGCCGCCCAGAGTCTCGATGCCGAGGCTCAGCGGCGTGACGTCGAGCAGCAGCACGTCCTTGACGTCGCCCTGCAGCACGCCGGCCTGGATCGCTGCGCCCATCGCGACGACTTCGTCGGGGTTGACGCCGGTGTGCGGTTCGCGACCGAAGAACTTCTCGACCGTTTCGCGGACCTTGGGCATGCGCGTCATGCCGCCGACGAGGACGACTTCGTCGACCTTGTCGATACCGGCATCCTTCATCGCCTTCTTGCACGGATCGAGCGTGCGCTTGATGAGGTCGTCGACCAGCTTCTCGAGGTCCGAGCGGGTGATCGTCTTGACGAGATGCTTGGGGCCGTTCTGGTCGGCGGTGATGAACGGCAGGTTGACCTCGGTCGTCTGCGCCGAGCTCAGCTCGATCTTCGCCTTCTCTGCGGCTTCCTTGAGCCGCTGCAGCGCAAGCTTGTCGCTGCGCAGGTCGATGCCTTCGGACTTCTTGAAGGTGTCGGCGAGGAATTCGACGATCTTGGCGTCGAAATCTTCACCACCAAGGAAGGTGTCGCCGTTGGTCGACTTGACCTCGAACACGCCGTCGCCGACTTCGAGCACCGACACGTCGAAGGTGCCGCCGCCAAGGTCATAGACCGCGATCGTCTTGTTTTCCGACTTGTCGAGCCCGTAGGCGAGTGCGGCAGCCGTCGGCTCGTTGATGATGCGCAGGACTTCAAGGCCGGCGATCTTGCCGGCGTCCTTGGTTGCCTGGCGCTGGGCGTCATTGAAGTAAGCGGGCACGGTGATGACCGCCTGCTCGACCTTTTCGCCGAGGAACGCCTCGGCGGTTTCCTTCATCTTCTGGAGGATGAACGCGCTGATCTGGCTTGGCGAATAATCTTCGCCACCGGCCTTGACCCAGGCGTCGCCGTTCGAACCCTTGACGATGTCATAAGGGACCAGCTCGGTGTCCTTCTTGGTCACCGGATCGTCGAAGCGACGACCGATCAGGCGCTTGACCGCGAAGATCGTGTTGTCGCCGTTGGTGACCGCCTGGCGCTTGGCCGGCTGGCCGATCAGGCGCTCATTGTCCTTGGTGAAGGCGACGACCGACGGCGTCGTGCGCGCGCCCTCGGCATTCTCGATAACCTTTGGCTTGCCGCCGTCCATGACAGCGACGCAGCTGTTGGTCGTTCCCAGATCGATTCCGATTACCTTGGCCA
>JAACTG010000173.1 GCA_009993585.1 Sphingomonadales bacterium | reverse complement strand
GCGGTTGTGGTCGCGGCGCGGCTTCCTCCCACTCGTCGAGCCGCGAGAACAGCCAGCGCTCGCCCTGTTCGGGCCTGGCGATGCGCCCTGCGACTTCGGCAGCCCATGGCCATCGCAGGCGATAGAGCGATTGCGCCGAGGTCCACGCGCCCTCGCGTTCGGGCCAGTCGCCGGCGGCGAGGACGGCGAGCAGCTTTTGCGCGGCGACGAGATAGGTTCGCGCCGCCTCGCGTTCGTCGCGCGGCGGCGTCAGGCCGAGCGCGCGGGCGAAGCCATGCGGCGTCGGCACCGCGAAGCGCGCGGGAAAGATAAAGGCGAACAGCTCGAGCAGGTCGAGACCCGACAAATCGGGATAGCCGAGCCGTTGACCGGTCAACGGCGCGTTCAACAGGATCATCGGCGTCTCGGCGGCGCGCGCCGCCGCTTCGCCCTTGGCGACCTCGCGCACCTCGCCGTCGGGCGTGGCGATCCAGATGCCCGCATGGCTTGCATGCAGGGCGGGATAGGCTAGTTGAGCAGTCATCGCCGCCGACTCCTCGCAAAAGCGGAACGAAAAGGAAACGTTTAAAGTGATCGAGCTGCAATCCGCCGCCCAAACGTCGAAGGCCTGGCCGTTCGAGGAAGCGCGCCGGATCGCCAAACGCTATCCCGACGGCAAGCGCGATGCGGAAGGAAATCCGGCGCCGGTGATTTTCGAAACCGGCTACGGTCCGTCGGGCCTGCCGCATATCGGCACGTTCAACGAGGTGCTGCGCACGACGATGGTGCGGCGCGCGTACGAGGCGCTGATCGGCGCCCGACCCGAGGATAAGGCGACGCGGCTGATCGCGTTCAGCGATGACATGGACGGGCTGCGCAAGGTACCCGACAACGTGCCCGACGGCGACGCGCTGGCGAGGCATCTCGGCATGCCGCTGTCGCGCATTCCCGATCCGTTCGGCACGCCCCAAAAGTCCTGCCACGACAGTTTCGCCGCGCACAACAACGCGATGCTGCGCGATTTCCTCGATCGCTACGGCTTCGATTACGAGTTCGTCAGCTCGACCGACAT
>JAACTG010000106.1 GCA_009993585.1 Sphingomonadales bacterium | reverse complement strand
CGATCGCCTGGCCGTCGCTGTCGCTGCTCGCGCAGCAGTACAAGCCCGCGCCCAAGGATGCGGTGACGATCAAGGTCACCGGCTATCAATGGTATTGGGGCTATGAATATCCCGATTACGAAATTCCCGAGATCATCTCGAAAATGCTCTCGAAGGAAGACGCCGACAAGGCCGGCGAGCCGCACCAGCTGGCGGTCGACAACCGGATGGTCGTGCCGGTCGGCAAGACGGTCAAGCTGCTGATCACCGGCGCCGACGTCATCCACAGCTTCGCGGTGCCCGCCTTGTGGACGAAGATGGACGCGGTTCCCGGACGCCTCAACGAGACGACCTTCAAGATCAATCGTCCCGGCGTCTATTACGGCCAGTGCAGCGAACTGTGCGGCGTCGATCACGGCTATATGCCGATCGCGGTCGAGGCGCTTCCCGAGGCGCAGTTCAACGCCTGGGTCGCGCGCCAGGGCGGCAAGATGCCCGGCGCGGCCAATGCCGCGGTGCCGGCCGAAAACGCGCCTTCGGGCGAAGCCGCCTCGATCGAGGTCGGCGACGACAATGCGAACAACTCCGGCGACCGGGCTGCGCCCGCTGCCGCCGAATAAGGGTAGACCAGAATGACCACGATTACCGCCGACGGCGTCCCGACCGACGAGCACGCCCATGACTATGATCATGGCGCCGATCACAAGCCGGGCTTTTTCGCCCGCTGGTTCATGTCGACCAACCACAAGGACATCGGCACGCTCTACCTGATCTTCGCGATCACGGCGGGGATCATCGGCGGGGCGATTTCGGGCCTGATGCGGATCGAGCTCAACGAGCCGGGCATCCAGCACCTGGTCGGCTGGGCGCAGTTCCTCGGCGAAGAGGGCACGCTGACCCAGGCCAAGCATCTGTGGAACGTGCTGATTACGGCGCACGGCCTGATCATGGTGTTCTTCATGGTCATGCCCGCGATGATCGGCGGCTTCGGCAACTGGTTCGTCCCGATCATGATCGGCGCGCCCGACATGGCGTTCCCGCGGATGAACAATATCTCGTTCTGGCTGCTCGTCCCCGCTTTCATCCTGTTGCTCGGCTCGACCTTCGTCCCAGGCGGCCTCGGCAATGGCGCGGGCACCGGCTGGACGGTCTATGCGCCGCTGTCGACCAGCGGCTCGGCCGGGCCCGCGGTCGACATGGCGATCCTGTCGCTCCATCTCGCCGGCGCGTCGTCGATCCTCGGCGCGATCAACTTCATCACCACCATCTTCAACATGCGCGCGCCGGGCATGACGCTCAACAAGATGCCGCTGTTCGTGTGGTCGATCCTCGTCACCGCGTTCCTGCTGCTGCTCGCGCTGCCGGTTCTGGCGGCCGCGATCACGATGCTGCTGACCGACCGCAACTTCGGCACGACCTTCTACGATGCGGCGGGCGGCGGCGATCCCGTGCTCTACCAGCATCTGTTCTGGTTTTTCGGTCATCCCGAGGTGTACATCATGATCCTGCCGGGCTTCGGCATGATCAGCCAGATCGTCGCGACCTTCAGCCGCAAGCCGATCTTCGGTTATCTCGGCATGGCCTATGCCATGGTCGCGATCGGTGTCGTCGGCTTCGTCGTGTGGGCGCACCACATGTTCACCGTCGGCATGAGCGTGAACCTCAAGATGTACTTCACCGCCGCCACGATGGTCATCGCGGTGCCGACGGGCATCAAGATCTTCAGCTGGATCGCGACGATGTGGGGCGGTTCGCTGTCGTTCAAGACGCCGATGATGTGGTCGCTGGGCTTCATCTTCATGTTCACCGTCGGCGGCGTCACCGGCGTCCTGCTGGCCAATGGCGGCGTCGACACCGTGCTTCACGACACCTATTACGTCGTCGCGCATTTCCATTATGTGCTCTCGCTCGGCGCGGTGTTCTCGCTGTTCGCCGGCTTCTATTACTGGTTCCCGAAAATGTCGGGCAAGATGTACAACGAGCTGCTCGGCCAGCTGCATTTCTGGGTATTCTTCATCGGCGTGAACGTCTTGTTCTTCCCGATGCATTTCCTCGGCCAGCAGGGCATGCCGCGGCGCTATCCCGATTATGCCGACGCCTATGCGCACTGGAACCAGATCGCATCGACCTGGGGCTATTCGATCATGGCGGTCGGGATGCTGATCTTCTTCGTCAATCTCGCCTGGTCGCTCGCGGCGGGTCGCAAGGCTGCGGCCAATCCCTGGGGTGAAGGCGCGACGACGCTCGAATGGACGCTGTCGAGCCCGCCGCCCTATCACCAGTTCGAAGAGCTGCCGAAGATCGCCTGAACATTTCCCCTCCCGCGTGCGGGAGGGGGGAGATAGCCATGACCACGGTCGCGCCACAGCCATTCGTCATGCCCGCCAGCGCGGGGGATTTCTTTGCGCTGACCAAACCGCGGGTGATGAGCCTGGTCGTGTTCACCGCCCTGTGCGGCATGCTCGCCGCGCCCGGCGCGATCGATCCGGTGATCGGCTTTACCGCGATCCTCGCCATCGCGCTCGGCGCAGGCGCCTCGGGTGCGCTCAACCAGTGGTACGAGGCGGGGCTCGACGCGCAGATGAAGCGCACCGCCAATCGCCCGCTGCCGGCCGGGCGCATGGACAAAAGCTCGGCGCTTCACTTCGGCGTCGGCGTCGCGGCATTCTCGGTCGTGCTGATGGGACTGGCGGTCAACTGGCTGGCGGCTGCTATCCTGGCGTTTTCGATTCTTTTCTACGCCGTCGTCTACACGATGTGGCTCAAGCCGCGCACGCCGCAGAACATCGTCATCGGCGGCGCCGCGGGCGCGTTTCCGCCGCTGATCGGCTGGGCGGCGGTGACCGGCGACGTCACGCTGATGCCGGTATTGCTGTTCGCGATCGTCTTCGCCTGGACGCCGCCGCATTTCTGGGCGCTCGCGCTGTTCATCAATTCGGATTACGCCAAGGCGGGCATCCCGATGCTGCCGGTGGTGGCAGGACCGCAGGCGACGCGGCGCCAGATCGTGCTTTACAGCGTCGTTCTCGCCGCCGTCGCGATCGCCCCCTGGCTGCTCGATCTCGCGGGCGCGATCTACGGCGTCGCCGCGAGCGCGCTCAGCCTGGTTTTCGTGGCGCTGGCGATCCGCGTCGGCACCAACCGCTCGACCGAACCCGCCGCGATGCGCCCCGAAAAGCGATTGTTCGCCTTTTCGATCCTCTATCTGTTCGCATTGTTCGCCGCGGTCGTGGCCGATGCGCTGATTTTGGGCTAGGAGCGAACGCATGAACGAACCTTTCGACGAAACCGAATTCCGCCGCCGCCGCAAGACGCGCGCGCTCGTCACCGCTTTGGTGCTCGGCGCGCTGGTCGTATTGTTTTACCTGATCACGATTGCCAAGATCGGCGCGGCATCGTGACCGCGGCGACGCTCGACCGGTCGCATCGGCGCGTCGCCCTGATCGCGGCGGCGCTCGTCGTGGCGATGGTCGGCCTCGGCTATGCGTCGGTGCCTTTGTACGACATGTTCTGCCGCGTGACCGGGTTCGACGGCACCACGGCGCGCGCGACGGTGACCGAGGCGGACTCGACCACGGTGCTCGCCGACAAGCCGTTGTCGATCCGCTTCGATTCGAACGTCGATCGCGATCTGCCATGGGATTTCCGGCCCGAGCATCCCAAGGACACGGTGAGCATCGGCGCGCGCGACATGGCGATCTTCATCGCCCGGAACAACGGCAGCGAACCGATCACCGGCACCGCGAGCTTCAACGTCACGCCGGTCGCGGCAGGCAAATATTTCAAGAAGATCCAGTGCTTCTGCTTTACCGAACAGGTCATCCAGCCGGGCGAGCAGGTCCGCATGCCGGTGCTCTATTTCGTCGACCCGAAATTGCTGGACGACCCCGATGCCCGGGATATAGAGGAAATCACGCTGAGCTATACCTTCCACCGCAGCAAGGCGGACGGCGAAGGCTAGGCCGAAAAATTTCAAACCGGCGGGTCGCGCAGTGGCGCGCCTGTCTCGCACGATAAACGCTAATGGGGCTTACGACATGTCCGGTGCCAAGAACCACGATTACCACATTCTCGCGCCAGATCCGTGGCCGCTGATCGGCGCCTTTTCGGCGCTGGTCATGGCGGTGGGCGGCGTCATGTGGATGCATGGCGGCCATGTCGATGCGCCCAATGGCGGCGGCTATGTCTTTTTCCTCGGCCTCGCCGCGGTATTGTTCACGATGTACAGCTGGTGGGCCAACGTCATCAAGGAAGCGCATGCCGGCGACCATACCCCGGTGGTGCAGCTGCATCTGCGCTACGGCATGATCCTGTTCATCGCGTCGGAGGTCATGTTCTTCGTCGGCTGGTTCTGGGCATGGTTCGATTTCTCGCTGTTTCCCGCCCCGCTCGACATCGTCGATGGCGCGGTGACCAACATGATCGGCCAGGACGGCGCCGCGGCGCTGCTGCAATGGCCGCCCAAGGGCCTCGAAGTGCTCGACGCCTTCGAACTGCCGCTGCTCAACACGCTCATCCTGCTGTGTTCGGGAACGACCGTGACCTGGGCGCATCACTCGCTGATCAACGGCGATCGCAAGGGGCTGATCACCGGCCTGTGGCTGACCATCATCCTCGGCGCGATCTTCACCAGCATCCAGGCATATGAATATGCCCATGCGCCGTTCGGGTTCGGCGGCTCGAATTACAGCTCGGCTTTCTACATGGCGACCGGCTTCCACGGTTTCCACGTCCTCGTCGGCACGATCTTCCTGATCGTCTGCCTCGTCCGCTCGTATAAGGGCGACTTTACCCCGCGCCAGCATTTCGGCTTCGAGGCCGCGGCGTGGTACTGGCATTTCGTCGACGTCGTCTGGTTGTTCCTGTTCGCCGTCGTCTATGTCTGGGGCGGCTGGGGCGCGCCGGTCCACGGCTAGATGGATCAACCGGCATCCGATCGATCGAAAGGGCAGTCTCGTAGGCAGGTTTCCGTCGGCAAGGCTGCCCTTTTCGGTTTGTGCCCCGATTGCGGCGAAAAGACGCTCTTCGCGGGGATGGTCAAATTCGCCGATCGCTGCCGGGTCTGCGGGCTCGATTTCTCGCGCTATAACGTCGGCGATGGCGCCGCCGCGTTTCTGATCCTCATCATCACCGCACTCGTCATCGGCCTTGCGATCATCGTCCAGGTCCTCTTCGCTCCCCCGTTCCTGGTCCAGGCGGCGATCTGGGTGCCGGTCACGATCGCGCTGACCTTCTGGGGAACGCGCGTCGCCAAGGCGGCGCTGCTCGTATCCGAACATCGCCGCGACGCGCGCGAGGGGCGGTTGGCGCCGCCCGACGAACCATGACCGCCTCGCGCCCGATTCCCCTTGTCGCCACGATCGTCGTCGCGCTCGCGGTCGCTGCGATGATCGGGCTCGGCATCTGGCAATACCAGCGTGCCGGCGAGAAGGAACGGCTGCTCGCGCTCTACGAACGCAACATCGCGATGGATGCCCCGGTCGCCTATCCCAACCCGCTGACCGGCGTCGCCAGCGAGGTGCTGTTTCGCCGCTCTTCGCTGGTCTGCCTCGACGTCGTCGGCTGGCGATCGACCGGCGGTCGCGCACCGGGCGGCGGCGCGACGACGCGCTATATCGCGGAATGCCGGACGGGCGCGGAAGGGCCCGGCGCGAGCGTCCAGGTGGGGACCAGCGACGAGCCCAATCTGAAGCAGCTGTGGCAGGGCGGCGCAACGGTGTCGGGATGGATCTCGACCTTGCCCGACAGTCGCAACCTGATCGACCGCATCGCCGGCCAGCCGGCGCCCGGGCCGATGCTGGTACTGACCGAACCGGTCGCGGGATTGCAGGCCAATGCCGGTCCCGACCTCGCCAGCATCCCCAACAATCATATCGCCTATATGTGGCAATGGTTTTTCTTCGCTGCCGTCGCGGCCGTCATTTACGGCATCGCTTTGCGCCAGCGGCGCGCGAAGGGCGATAGCGGCGCGTGACGATGCGCTATGTCGGCACGCGCGGCGGCCGCCAGGCCGATTTCCGCAGTGTCGCGACCGGCGGGCTGGCCGATCACGGCGGCCTGTGGGTGCCAGAATATTGGCCGCCGCTGTCCGGCGATGACATGCCTGCACTCGCCGAGATGGACTATGCTGCCAGCGCGGCGCTGATCCTCGGGAAATTCGTCGGCGACACGATCCCGCCGGACGATCTTTCGGTCCTGTGCCGCGAGGCCTATGCCCTGTTCGACGCCGCCGACGTGGCGCCATTGTTGCGGCTCGACGGCCGCCATCACCTGCTCGAGCTGTTTCACGGCCCGACGCTCAGCTTCAAGGACATCGCGCTCCAACTGCTCGGGCCGATGCTGGCCTATTTCGGCGTGCGCACGACGATCATCGGGGCGACGTCGGGCGATACCGGCTCGGCGGCGATCGCGGCGGTCGCGGGGCGGCCGGGGATCAATGTCGTCATGCTCTACCCCGACGGCGCGATCAGCGAGGTGCAGCGGCGCCAGATGACCGGGGTCGATGCCGCCAACGTCACCGTCGCCGCGATCGACGGCAGCTTCGACGATTGCCAGCGAATCGTAAAGGCCATGCTCGGCGATGCCGCGCTGGTGGCGCGCCACCGCCTGTCGGCGGTCAATTCGATCAACTGGCTGCGGATCGCGGCGCAGACCGTTTATTACGTTCGTTGCGCGCTGCGACTGGGTTCGCCCGAGCGGCCGGTCGATTTTTCGGTCCCCTCGGGCAATCTCGGCGATGCCTTCGCCGGCCAAGTCGCGCGGCGGATGGGCGCACCGATCGGGCGCATCGTCGTGGCGACCAACCGCAACGATGTCGTCGCGCGCGCGCTGGCGAGCGGGAGCTATCGCCCCGGCACGGCGGTCGCGACCGATGCCCCGGCGATGGATATCCAGACCGCGAGCAATTTCGAGCGGCTCCTGTGGGACGCGGCGGGCGGCGACGCGGCCTTGGTCGCGGCGCAGATGGCGGCGCTGCGCGACCAGGGGGAGATCGTCCTGGCCGATGCGCAGCGCGGCGCCATCGCGCACATGACCGGCATCGCCGTCGATGCGACGGCCATGGACGACGCGATGCGCTGGGCGGCGGAGCGCGGCACGGTCATCGACCCGCATGGCGCGATCGGCCTCGCCGCGGCGCGGCACGCCGATCTGTCGGGCGGTGCGCCGATCGTCACGCTCGCCACCGCGCACCCCGCGAAATTTCCCGACGCCGTTGCCCGGGCCACCGGCAAGCGCCCGGCCATGCCCGCACGGTTGGCGGCGGCGATGGCTCGCCAAGAGCGTGTCACCAGCCTCCCCGCCGACATCGCGGCGGTCACGGCGCTGCTTGCGGCGCGCGGCTGAGGCGTTAAGGCGGGGCGCATGATCGACCTAGTCACGATGATCGGCGAAGCGTGGGACGACTATGGCCTTGTCGATAGCGGCGGCGGGCGCAAGCTCGAACGCTATGGCCGCTTCCGCTTCGTCCGCCCCGAACCGCAGGCGATGTGGGCGCCGGCCAACGCCGACTGGACGTCGGATGCCGAGTTCATTCCCGGCTCCGACGAAGAGGGCGGGGGACGCTGGTATTACGATGCCGACGTGCCGCGCGACGGCTGGTCGCTGCGCTGGCGCGACGTCAGCTTCAACGCGCAGTGCACGCCGTTTCGCCATCTCGGCTTTTTCCCCGACATGGCGCCGGTGTGGGACTGGATCCGCGAGCGTTTAGCCGGGTCCGGCGCGAGCCAGAAAACAGCGCTCAACCTGTTCGGCTATACCGGCGTCGGCACGCTGGCGCTGTCGGCCGCCGGCGCGGCGATGGTTCATGTCGATGCGTCGAAGAAATCGGTCGCGCAGGCGCGCGACAATGCCGCGCTCGCGGGCATGGCCGACCGCCCGATCCGCTGGATCGTCGACGATGCCGCGAAATTCGCCGCGCGCGAGGTCCGGCGCGAGCGGCGCTACGACGCGATCCTGCTCGATCCGCCCAAATACGGGCGCGGCCCCGACGGCGAAATGTGGAAGATCGAGGAAGACCTGCCCGGCCTGATCGCCGATTGCCGCCACTTGGTCGACGAGAAATCGGCGTGCGTGTTCCTCACCGTCTATGCGGTGCGGATGTCGGCGCTGGCGATCGGCGAGCTGATGCGCGCGGCGTTCGGCGACCTGCCCGGCACGGTCGAATGCGGCGAGCTCGGCGTGCGCGAGGAGGCACGCGGGTTGATCCTGCCGACCGCGATCTTCGCGCGCTGGAGCAACGCCTAGCTCCGTCCCGCGCGCAACGCCGCGCCGGCCGCGAACGGCGTGATCGCGACGAGGAACAGCGAGGCGGCGGCGAGCAGCTTGACGGGTCCGCCGCCCGCGCCCGCAACATAGCCCGCGCCGAAAATCAGGATCGGCACCGCCAGCGGCAGCAACAGCAGCCCCGCGATCGCGCCCGCGCTGCGCAGCGACAGCGTCAGCGCCGCGACCAGGATGCCGAGCGCGGCGAGCGCGGGCGTGCCGATGGCCAGCCCGATGACGAGGCGCGTCAGCGTGCCTGCATCGAGGTTGAGCAGCGCCGCCGCCGGCAGCGTCGCGATCAACAGCGGCGCCGCGAATCCGACCCAGTGCGCCGCGAGCCGGGCGAGGACGACGCTTTCCTCGCCGATCCCGCGCAGCGCCAGCTGGTCGAGCACGCCGTCATCGGCGTCGTCGGCGAACAGGCGATCGACCGGCAGCAGCGCCGCGAGCAGCGCCGCGACCCACAGCATGCCGCCCCCGGTCCGCGCCAGCAGCATCGGATCGGGGCCGACGGCGAAGGGAAAAAGCGCCGCGACGAGCAGGAAGAAGCCGACCGGAAGCCACAGCGATCCGCGCCGCCAGGCGCCGCCGAGATCGCGCGCGAACAGGGCGAACCAGATCCTCACGACCGTCCCCGCTCGGCGAGCGCGACGATCTCGACATAGGGCAGGGCAAGCGTGATGTGCGAGGCGATGACGACGCCGCCGCCATCGGCCCGATGATCGGCGATCGCGCGTTCGAGCAGGGGCAGCGCGTCGCGATCGAGCCCGTTGGCGGGCTCGTCGAGCAGCCAGATCGGCGCGCCGCTCGCGATCGTGCGCGCGATCGCGACGCGCTTGCGCTGGCCGGTCGAGAGCAGGCGGACGGGGATCGCGGCGAGATGCGCGCAGCCCATGCGGACGAGCGCGCTGTCGATCATAGGGGCGGGGCTGGCGTCGATCCGCGCCCAGAAACGCAATGCCTGGGCGACGGTGCGATCGGCATCGAGCGCCGCGCGCTCATCGACCAGCGCGCACGACGCGGTGCGCGCGACGCGCCCCGCCACGGGTTCGAGCAAGCCTGCAAGCAGGCGCAGCAGGCTCGACTTGCCGGCGCCATTGGGACCGGTGACGTGTACCGCGCCGCCGGCGCGAAGCGCGAACGACAGGCCGGCGAACAGATCGCGCCCGCCGCGCGCGCAGGCGACCGCTTCGCAGCTCAACAGCGATATGCTTTCGTCGCGGCGCGATTGACCCGTCCCCATGGCGACGTCC
The DNA here is from genome assembly GCA_009993585.1 of Sphingomonadales bacterium. Lineage (GTDB taxonomy): Bacteria > Pseudomonadota > Alphaproteobacteria > Sphingomonadales > Sphingomonadaceae > Flavisphingopyxis. Next base: position 10,768 of record JAACTG010000106.1, on the reverse strand, counting down.
AATAAGCTGGCGCGCACGCGAAAGCCAGCAAGAGGAACGATGATGCCGATAGCGAAACTGTCCGGGGCCGCGCGCGACGACTTCCTCGGCGATCATCCCGACTGGACGCACGAGCCGGCCCGCGACGCGATCGTCCGCAGCTTCGCCTTTGCCGATTTTTCCGAAGCCTTCGCGTTCATGACGCGGGTGGCGCTGATCGTCGAGAGGATGGACCACCATCCCGATTGGTCGAACGTCTACAACCGCGTCGATATCGCGCTGACGACGCACGATGCCGGCGGACTTTCCGCGCGCGACATCGCGATGGCACAGGCGATCGAGACGCTGTGACGCGGATCGGGTCGACGCCGGTGAGGTCCTAGTCGGCCTGATCCTCGAGCCAGTGCATGTCGTCGTCGGAAAAGCCGAAATGATGGCCGACCTCGTGCACCAGGACATGCGCGACGAGCGTTTCGACGGCGATGCCGCGCTGCTGCGCTTCGGCGAGGATCGGCTGGCGATAGAGGTGGATCATGTCGGGCATCGCGCCCGAATCGCTGACGCTCTTGATCCCGACCGGGCGGCCCGAATAGAGGCCCGACAGCTGCATCGGGTCGGTCATGCCGAAGCCGTCGAGGACGTCGCGCGCGGCATAATCGTCGACGCGCACGACGACCGCGCCGAGCTCGGCGCGAAATTCGGGCGGCATCGCCGCGATCGTGCGCCGCGCCATCGCCTCCATCGCTTCGGCGGAGGGGCCGTCATAGGGCAGGGGATCGGTCATCGCGTGCCTAGCTGCCGTCGCGCTGCAGCGCGCGCTGGCGGCGCTTGAGCAGCCACGGCGCCCAGCGCGCGATCAGGCGCAGCTTCCGCGCGGTCCTGCCGACGACGGTGTGGACGCGATTGCCATGAACCGCGTCCCACGCCGCCTGCGCGACGGTCTCGACGGGGGTGAACTCGAGGCCCGCCGCCATCACGCGCTCGCGCGAGGTGGCATTGGTGCCGCTGACGGTCTGGCTGAGCAGCGGGGTATCGATGAAACTCGGCATCAGCGAGCGCACCTTGATGCCCTTGCCGTCGGGGCCGTGGTCGGAAAATTCGAGGTCGAGCGCCTCGGTCAGGCCGCGCACCGCGAACTTGGTCGCCGAATAGAGCGCCAGCCCCGGCGATCCGTAGAGCGCGGCGGCCGAGGCGGTGTTGAGGATGGCGCTACCCGGCGTCTTTTCGAGCAGGGCGAGCCCGGCATAGATGCCGTTGACGACGCCGGTGAAGTTGATCGCGATCAGCCGTTCGGCGTCGGCGGGCGGAACGTCGCCGAACTGGCCGCCGACGCCGATCCCGGCATTGTTGAACAGGACGTCGAGCCGGCCGCCGCTAAGCCGCGCAAAATCGGCGATGGCGCCGTCGCAGGCGGCACGATCGCGTACGTCCATGACATGCGTCGAACTGGCGCCCTCGGGCAGCAGCGCGGCGGTCTCGGCGAGCCCCGCCGTATTGATGTCGGCGAGCCCGACGAACCAGCCTTCGCGTGCGAAGCGTTGCGCGACCGCGCGGCCGATGCCCGATCCGCCGCCGGTGATGAAAATTGCCTTGCGCATGTCGCTGTCTCGCCCCGCTGACGTCGTTCCGCTACGAGACATGGGGACGCGATGGCCGCGTGTAAAGTCACCCGCGACTGGCGGCGAGAGGCGAACCCCCCGCCGCCGCCGCGTCTCGTCAGTCGCCGCCCTGAGATGCGGCGGCGGCGAGACCGGGAACGAAATCGGCGCCTTCGATGACCTGCGCGGTCGAATTGCCGATCGTGGCGCCGATTGGCTCGGCGCGCCCGCCCAGGCATTTGCCGAGGAAATTCTCGGCCACCGCGAAAAAGGCGATGCTGTTGGTCGGCTTGGCAAAGCCATGGCCTTCGTCGGGGAACAGGACATAGGTCACCGGAATGTCGCTTTGCTTCATCGCCGCGACGATCTGGTCGCTTTCGGCCTGGTTGACGCGCGGGTCGTTGGCGCCCTGGCCGATCAGCAACGGCCTGACGATCGCGTTCGCCTTGTACAGCGGCGACCGTTCCTTGAGCATCGCGACACCCTCGGGCGTGTTTGGATTGCCCATGCGCTGGTGGAACTGCTCGATCATCGACGTCCAATAGGGCGGGATCGTCTTGAGCAGCGTCTCGAGGTTCGACGGGCCGACGATATCGACGCCGCAGGCGAACGTGTCGGGGGTGAAGGCCATGCCCGCCAGCGTCGCATAGCCGCCATAGCTGCCGCCCATGATCGCGACCTTGTCCGCGCTCGTCACGCCCTGGTCGACCGCCCAGTCGACCGCGTCGATCAGGTCGTCGTGCATCTTCTTGCCCCATTCGAGGTCGCCGGCGCTGATAAAATCCTTGCCGAAGCCGGTCGAGCCGCGGAAATTGACGCTGAGCACCGCGTAACCGCGATTGGCGAGCCATTGGTGGAGCGCATTATAGCCATAGCCGTCGCGCGCCCACGGGCCGCCATGGACGAGCAGCACCATCGGCACCGGCGCGTCGGCCTTGCCGTTACCATCGGCATCGGCCGATTTGGGCAGCGTCAGATAGCTGACGAGGTCGAGCCCGTCGCGCGCCTTGATCACTGTCGGGTGGATCGGCACCAGCGGCGCGCCGATCAGCTCGGGCCGCGCGGTGTAGAGCTTGGTCAGCGTTCTCGCCTTGCGGTCGAACAGATAGGTCGCCGACGGCTCGACGACGGGATCGTTGCCGACGATCCACAGGTCGTCGGCGTCGGTGCGCGATCCGATGCCGAATTCTCCCTCGAGCCGGCTGTCGAGCCAGGCGAGGTCGGCGCCGACCTGAGGATCGAGAGCGGTCCATTCGGGCTTGAGATAATTGACCGCATAGGCGTCGATCACCCCCGTCTCGGGGTTGGCGAGCGCGCCCGAAATATCGGCCCGGCCGTTTTGCGCCACGACGCGCTTGTCGCCGCTCGCGACGTCCTGCGCGATCAGCGCGGCGGTGTTGCGGTCGCGGCTGTCGATCCAATAGAGCGTCTTGCCGTCGTTGGTGAAACCCGCCGGTCGCGTGGTCAGCGAATCGGCGAGCGCGGTCGATCCGAGCGCCTCCTCCTCGACCTTGCCATCGACGACGCGGAAATAATCCATGCCGCCCGCCGCATTGGGCCTGAGCGCCATGCGCAGCTCGAGGTCGTTGTCGGCAAGGAAGCCGGCATAGCCGTCGCCCTTGATCAGTTCGGTCATCTCGCCGGTGCCAAGGTTGAGACGATAGACGTCGTGCCAGCGCGGATCGCGGTTGTTGAGGCCGATCAGGATCGTGTCCTTGAATTTGGTCGACTGGCCGATCACCGAAACGCGCGTCTTTTCGAACGGCGTCAGCGTGCGTTCCTGCCCCGTCGCCATATCGATGCCGTAGAGCAGGAAATTCTCGTCGCCGCCCTTGTCCTGGATATAGAGCAACGTCTTGCCGTCGCCCGACCAGAAATACTGGCGGATCGGCCGGTCGGTCGAATTGGTCATCGCCTTGGCGGCATCGGGATCGTCGACCGGCGCGACATAGACGTTGAGCACCTCGTCGCGCGGCGCCAGCCAGCTCAGCCACTTGCCGTCGGGCGACAGCTGCGCGCCCGCCTTGGTCGGGTTGCCGAACAGCTTTTCGCGTTCGATCAGCGGCACGGCGGCGATAGCGTCTGAAGGCGGCGTCATGGCGGGAGTGGCTTCCGTGGCAGTTGCGGGAATGGCGGGAACAAGCGCGCCGGCGGCAAGCGTCGCGGCGCCGGCGAGCAGTAGCGTGCGGATCGAAATCATAAAACCTCCTGTACCTGTGTTGCGAGCATAATACACTTATGCCGACCGTGTCAAGTCAAGGTCGCTTTACACGTTGCCGGAGGTCAGATCGCCTCGATGCTGTAATGGTGCCAGGCGAAGATCGCCGCGGCGCCGCGATAGGGGCGCCAGGGTTCGGCGATTTCGCGGCATCGTTTTTCCGACGGGCGTTCGGCCAGGCCCATGACCTTGCCGACGTCGATCTGCACCGCAAGGTCGCCGGCGGGCCAGATGTCGCGGCGGCCCTCGGCGAACAGCAGGTAGATTTCGGCCGACCAGCGGCCGATGCCCTTGACCTTGGTCAGCAGCGCGATCGCCGCTTCGTCGTCGGCGGGAAGCGCGTCGAAGGTCAGCTCGCCGGCGATGACGAGATCGGCGAGGCTGCGCGCATAACCCTGTTTCTGGCGGCTGAGGCCGCAGGCGCGCAGCACGTCGAAGTCCGCCGCGGTGACCGCTTCGGCCGGGCAGCCTTCGCCGAGATGCGCCTCGAGCCTGTTCCACACCGCGGTCGCCGCCTTGGCGCTGACCTGCTGGCCGACGATCGTGCGCAGCAAGGTGGCATAGCCGCGCGGGCGGATGCGCGGCTCGGGCGCGCCCGCTTCGGCGATCGCGGCGGCGAAGCGCGGTTCGATTTCGGCGAGCGCCGCCAGATCGTCGCGCAGCTGCCCGGCCGTCAGTCCCATCGCATTCCCCTTGATTCGGCAGCCCGAATTGCCGCTTGATTTGCCCGGCGCGTCACCATAGGCGGGCCGCCAGCAGCATGCCATACAAGGATAGCCGATGCCGATCATCCACGTCACCGACCGCGCGGGCAACGAAAGCGCGATCGAGGCCAGGCCGGGCTATACCGTCATGGAGACGATCCGCGACGCCGGCTTCGACGACCTGCTGGCGCTGTGCGGCGGCTGCTGTTCGTGCGCGACGTGCCATGTCCTAGTCGCCGAGGAGCAGCTGAGCCTGCTGCCCGCGATGAGCCCCGACGAGGACGACCTGCTCGAATCGTCGGACCATCGCCAGGCCAATTCGCGGCTTTCGTGCCAGCTCGAAATCTCCGATGCGCTCGACGGCCTCAAGGTGACGATCGCCCCCGAGGACTGAGCGGCGAGCGGCGTCAGCGGTCGAGTTTGAGCAGCGTTTCGGGAACCTTGTCGCTGCCCGCCGCGACGTGCCAGCGCAGCGTGCGCATCGCGCCGTCGCCCGAGGGGCCGTCTTCGGTATTGTTGGTTGCGATCTCGGCATCGGTCGAAAGCGTGAAGACGCCGTTGGCGAGGCGGATATCGGCATTGTCGCGGCCACCGGGGCCCGCCGCCATCGACGCCATCGGGCCGAGCATCTCGCTGCCGTCCTTGTTGGTATAGCCCGGCGCCTTGATCATGACCGACCCGTCGGCGCGCTTCATCGCGACGACGAACGGGTTGTAATATTGGGTATCGGGAAAAATCGGCCAGAAGAAGTCGCGGTCGAGCGTGCCGGCGATGCTGTAATCGACCTCGAACACGCCCTGGCCGAGATGACGGACCGAATTCCATCCCTTCTGCTTTTGCAGACGCGCGGCGAACGCATCGATGCTCGCGGGATTGGTCGGATCGATCCCGCCGAACGCGGCGACGAACTGCTGGAATTTCTTCTTCGTCTCGGCCTGCTCGGCCTCCCAGGCGATCTTTTGTTCGGCGGTTTCGTCGGCACTACACGGCCGTTCCTCGCCATCGTCGTCGACGCACATCGGCGTGAACGGTCCATCGCCCTTCGCCATCTCGTCGAGCACCTGCGGCGAGGAAATCAGCAGGATCTCGCCTTTGTACGAAAAGGTAAAGCTGCCGTCCTTGGCGACCGTCATGTCGGACACGAACGTGCCGGGCATCAGGAAACACGCGGTGAGCAACAGGCCGAGCGCCGCGACGAGGGCGGTTTTCACGTTCGGCATGATCTAACCCTTTCCGGAGGTGGCGACCGCATAGAGTGCGACGGCGGCCGCGTTTGAGACGTTGAGGCTTTCCATCGCCGCGCTGATCGGCAGTTTGGCGACCATGTCGCAATGCGCCATCGTATTGTGGCGCATGCCGTCGCCTTCGGCGCCGAGGACGAGCGCGACGCGGGCGATGTCGCTGAGCGCATCGTCGAGCAGCGTCTCGGCGCTGCCGTCGAGCCCGATGCGCCAATAGCCTGCCTCGGCGATTTCATCGAGCGCGCGGGCCAGGTTGACCACGCGCACCCACGGCACGATTTCGAGCGCGCCCGATGCCGACCGCGCGACGACCCCCGATTCGGGCGGCGCATGGCGGTCCTGCGTGACGATCGCAGCGGCGTTGAACGCTGCCGCCGAGCGCAGGATCGCGCCGACATTATGCGGATCGGTGACCTGGTCGAGGACGATGACCGGGCGGCGCACATCGCCCTGGGCGTCGACCTCGCGCTCGAGGACATCGCCGAGCCAGACGTCTTCGAGCGGTTCGACCTCGGCGACGATCCCCTGATGCGGGGCGTCGCGCGCGACCAGCCGGGCGAGGTCGGCGACGTCGCTATAAGTGACCGGCAGCTCCGGCGGCAGATCGAGCGTGCTCAGCGCCTCGCGCGTGCCCGACAGGCGGACGATCGTGCGCGCCGGATTGGCGAGCGCGGCGGTGACCGGGTGACGGCCCCACAGGTGGACGGCGGCGCCCTTGCGGGTCTGCCAGGCTTTCTTGCGACGCGACATGGCTGCCGCTTTAGAGGCGCATGCGACGCGATGAAAGGTGCAATCCCGCCGCGCCGCCAACAATCCCCGCGCCGCCGCCCGCACGCCATTGACACGGGCGGGCGCATTCGTCATTGAGCCGCCTTCGCCCGGTGCGGGGAGTTTATCCTCGTGCAAGCATGACGGTTCGACGCCATGCGAACATCTGGACAGGTGGCCGAGTGGTTAAAGGCAGCAGACTGTAAATCTGCCCGGGATTCCCGTACGCTGGTTCGAATCCAGCCCTGTCCACCATCATTCGAAACCAGTCCGGGGGACTGATTTCGAATGATCCCGAGAAGCGAAGTCTTCGAGCGTCAGGCGTCTCCCCAAGCACAGCGCTGCTGGCGGCACCGTCAACCAACGCGTGTCCATGCCTTAGCTTTGCGGGTTAACCAACGCTCAAATAACGATAAAAAGCGGATGGTTTCAAATGAAACCGTCGCCTTCAGAACAGCCGCGAGCCATTGGGAACAAGACGGTCGGGGGCGAACAGGACGACGTTCCCGTCGTCGTCGGCAAAACCCAGCGTCAGCACTTCGGACATCGTCGGGCCGATCTGGCGCGGCGGGAAGTTGACCACCGCCGCGACCTGTCGCCCGGCCAGCTCGTCGATCGCGTAATTCGCCGCGATCTGCGCGCAGCTTTTCCTCACGCCGACGCCCGGGCCGAAATCGATTTCGAGGCGATAGGACGGCTTGCGCGCCTCGGCGAATTCGCGCGCCGCGACGATCGTGCCGATGCGGATATCGGCCTTCAGAAAATCGGCAAAAGCGATCCGAGGGGCGGGCGGCGCGGCGGGATCGTGGTCGAGATGCATGTCATTCGAGTTCGAGGATGACGGCATCGACCGCGAGGCTGTCGCCGGCGGCGGCGTTGACCGATTTGACCGTGCCCGCCTTTTGCGCGCGCAGGATGTTTTCCATCTTCATCGCCTCGACCACCGCGAGCGGCTGGCCCGGTTCGACCGCATCGCCTTCGCCGACGTGCAGCTGCACGAGCAGGCCGGGCATGGGGCAGAGGAGGAATTTCGACAGGTCGGGCGGGATCTTTTCGATCATGTGTTTCGCCAAGGGCGCCGCATGCGCGGGCAGGACGCGCGCGAAATGGCTCGCGCCGCGTGTCGTCAGCTCGAAGCCGGTGCGGTGGTTGGCGATCCGCACGACGATCTCCTCGCCGTCGATGTCCGCCAGAATCGCGCGATCGCCGGGCGCATAGATTGCCTCGAGCCGCAGCGGCGCGCCGTCCACCGTCAGGTCGTCGCCGTCGAGCGCGACGTCGTAATCGCGATCGCCGAGACGCACCTGCCAGTCCGACGGCGGCGGCAACGGTCCGTTGATCTGGCCATCGACCAGCCGCGCGCGATCGGCATAGGCGGTCGCGGCAAAGGCCGCGATCGCGGCGAGACCGCGTTTGAGGTCAGCGCTTGCCGGCGCGCCTTCGAACCCGTCGGGATATTCCTCGGCGATGAAATTGGTCGTGATGTTGCCGACACGGAAGCGCGGATGCTGCATCAGCGCCGAAAGGAAATCGACATTGTTGCCGAGCCCGCCGAGCTCGAACCGGTCGAGCGCGCCGATCTGCGCGTCGATCGCGGCCTCGCGCGTCGGCGCCCAGGTGATGAGCTTGGCGATCATCGGGTCGTAGAACATCGAGACCTCGAGCCCCTCGCGCACGCCGTCATCGACGCGGATCACGCGGCTGTCGTCGCGCTCTTCCTCGGGCGGGTCGTAGCGGACCAGCCGCCCGGTGCTCGGCAGGAAGCCGCGATAGGGATCCTCGGCATAGACGCGCGCCTCGATCGCCCAGCCGTCGAGCACGATGTCGTCCTGCGTGAAGGGCAGTTTCTCGCCCGCGGCGACGCGAATCATCTGCTCGACGAGGTCGATGCCGGTGATTTCCTCGGTCACCGGGTGCTCGACCTGGAGCCTTGTGTTCATTTCGAGGAAGTAGAACGACTTGTCGGCGCCGACGATGAGCTCGACCGTGCCAGCGCTGTAATAGCCGACCGCCGCCGCCAGCGCGACCGCCTGTTCGCCCATCGCCTTGCGCATGGCGGGGTCGACAAAGGGCGAGGGCGCCTCCTCGACGACCTTCTGGTGGCGGCGCTGGATCGAACATTCGCGTTCGCCGAGATAGACGATGCTGCCGTGCTGGTCGCCGATCAGCTGGATCTCGATATGGCGCGGCTGTTCGATGAACTTCTCGATGAAGACGCGGTCGTCGCCGAAGCTGGCGAGGCCCTCGCGCTTGGTGGCCTCGAAGCCCTCGCGCACGTCCTGCTCGGACCAGGCGAGGCGCATGCCTTTGCCGCCGCCGCCGGCCGAGGCCTTCATCATCACCGGATAGCCGATCTCGCCGGCGATTCTGACCGCGTGTTCGGTATCGTCGATCTCGCCGACATGGCCGGGAACGACGCTGACGCCGGCTTTCAGCGCGAGCTTCTTCGATTCGATCTTGTCGCCCATCGCCGCGATGGCCTCGGGCGGCGGGCCGATAAAGGCGATGTCGTTGTCGGCAAGCGCGCGCGCGAAGCTCTCGCGCTCGGACAAGAAGCCGTAGCCCGGATGGACCGCATCGGCGCCGGTCGCCTTGCACGCGGCGATGATCTTGTCGGCCAGCAGGTAGCTGTCCGCCGCTGGCGCGGGGCCGATATGCACCGCCTCGTCGGCCATTTCGACATGCGGGCTGCGCGCATCAGCGTCCGAATAGACCGCGACCGTCGCGATGCCCATTTTCTTGGCGGTGCGGATAACCCGACAGGCAATCTCGCCGCGATTGGCGATCAGGATTTTTTTGAACATGGTACCTCGAAACCCCATTCGGGGTCGTGTTTGTCATCGGTCGGGAACAGGAACTGGAGCGCCTGCGGGGTCAGGACATGATAGGCGGTGGCGTGGGTCAGATCGTCGCGCGCGACCAGGCAGGCCGTGTCGCCCGCAGCCCTTGCGACCAGCCGCGCGCCCCGTTCGGTCATCGGGCCTTCGTTCGAATAGGTCAAATAGATCGGCCCGCGCGTCCGCCCGTCACGCATGCGCGCTTCCGCCGCCTTGCCGGTCGCATTATCGTTCCACCACAGGCTGGCATTGATCGCGGCATAGCGGTCGAACAAGGCCGGCTCGGTCAGCCAGGTGTCGACGATGAAAAGCCCGGCGAGCGATTCGCCGATCACCGCGTCGTCGCTGCTGGTGCGATAACTCGCCTCGACCAGCGGCTTGACCTTGTCGCGGATAAAGGCACGAAAGTCGGCCGCGTGCCCGGCGGTGGGATGTTTCGCCTGTTCCTCGGCATTGCCGGGATCGCCGATCAGTTCGGCCGGACGATCCTTGGTTTCGATTCCGACGACGATGACCGATTGCGAACGGCCCCACAGCGCGTTGAGCGCGCTCGTGCCCGCGACATGCAGGAAATCCTGCGCCAGCCCGCCGTCGATCAAGTAGAGGACGGGATATCGCCCGTCGCCGTCGGCATAGCCTTCGGGCAGGTAGACGTTGACCTGCCGCGCATCGCCCTCGGCATAATCGAGCATGTGCGTTTCGCCGATGGTGATCGGGATGGCGAGATTGGTCAGGGCTTCGCTTTGGGCGCTTGCCAGTGAAGCAGGAGACTTTTGAACTGTAATTGTGACTTGCTGACCTACATCGGTCTCTCGTATCCAGCTAATTTGGACAGGTCGGTCTTCGTTGTCGATAAAGTGCCACGTCCAGCCGTGGTCACCTTTTGTCAAACGCGGCGAGGCGGCAAACTTGTCGATGAGGGCAGCGGTTAGCGCGACTTCAAACGCGTCCTCATCGACTGCATGATCGGCGAAAGCATCGAGATTGCATTGCGGGAGATACGCTAACTCGCGCCCGGGAGGATTTTCGATGTAATTTACCCAGCCATAGGTCGTGTTCCAGTTGGAACGCGTTCCGTGCAGCGTTTTGGGCTCTTCGGCGAATTTATAAAGCGATTGGCGGGCAGCCTCGCGCAGTTGGGTCTGATCGAAGAGGTTGGCGGCACAAATTGCAACAATCTCCTCCGCTATTTCTGCCTCGGATATCGGTTCGACCGAACGTGTCTCTGGAGTCAATCCGACAGTGGATTGCGCTAATAAAAGCCATGGAAAGATTAGCATAATGATTCTGGCTCATTCTTCGGCGGCAGGTTATGCCCCATCAGCTGCAGCAAATCGGCGGCGGCCTCGACGATGTTGGTACCGGGACCATAGATGCCGGTGACCCCCGCCTTGCGCAACGCCGCATAATCCTTGGGCGGGAT
>JAACTG010000105.1 GCA_009993585.1 Sphingomonadales bacterium | reverse complement strand
CGGTTCGCGCCAGGGCGGCGACGACGGATGGGGCGGCGGTTCCTCGGCAGGCGGCGGCTTCGGTGGCGGCTCGTCCTCGGGCGGCGGCGATTTCGGCGGCGGCGGCGCGTCGTCGGGTCCCAATTTCGACAACGACCTCGACGACGAAGTCCCGTTCTGAGGCGATCGATGCGGTGAGTCGGGCCGAAGCAAGTTCAGGCCTATGCGCGGTACCGGCCCGCACCCCCTTCCGCTACCCATGACAGTGTAATCTATTGGGTGTCCGGGAGGGGGTGCGGGCCGGTGCCGGCTTCAGGCGGAAGCGGGGCAAAGCCTCCCGCTCAGATTTTCCCGCTGATGCTGAACGACCAGATATTGCCAAATTCGCGCTCGCGCTGTTCCGAGAACTGGATCGGCTGCGTCCGGCGGCCGTCATAGACGGTGCGCGAATTGGCGTCGCGGCTGTCGAACAGGTTGCCGACCGATGCCCGCACCGTCAGGCCGAACACGTCCTTGTTCTCGATGAACACCGAGGCGTAGGGACGGGTCGGGCCGCCATCGGCGATCTGCGTGAGGCGGTAGCGGGGGCTTTGTTCGAAATGCTCGACATCGGCGCCCCAGGCCCAGTCGGTTCCGGGAATGTCGTGGCGGAGCGAGGCGCCGAAATTATATTTGGTCTGGCCGCTGAGCGGGCGCGACACGCCGGTCAGCGGGTCCTTGATGTTCGACCAGAACTTGTTGCCGTAGACGTCGAACTTGGCGCCCTTCCAGCCGATCGGATCGAACAGGATCGTCGCTTCGAGGCCGATGCTGTAGGCGCGCGCCGACGATACGTTGCCCAGCGCCTCTTCGGTCGGCGAAATCGGGATGATTTCGATGTAATCGGAGATTTGCGAATAGGAGATATCGGGCTTGATCGATCCCCAGGCGCCGAGGTTCTTCTTGATGTCGGCGGTGAAGTTCCAGCGTTGCGGCGGGACCAGCCCCGCATTCTTGCCGCGTCCGGTATTGTTGGCGACGTCGACCGAGGCGAGGACGTCGAAGAAATTGAGCTGGTCGACCTTGCGTTCCAGCTTGGCGTTGGCGACGAGGTCCTCGCTCGGTCGCCAGGCGATCGCGACCGAGCCCTTGGGCCGGATGAAGCTGCGACTGTCGCCATCGGGACCCGACACGCCGATGACGCTGTATTCGGCGCCCAGCGTCGCCTGCAGCGTCAGCGTGTCGGACAGCGGGCGGCCATGACTGATCGATCCCTGAAGCCGCTTTTCGTCGATCTCGGCGCTGGCGCCGGGCAGCGGCACCGGCGTCTGCGTGGCGCCGTCGATGTCGAACAGGTCGGCGGTGCTGACGAGCGTGTTGTAGGCGCCTTCGAACGCGACCTGCCAGTCGGCGCTGCCGGCCTTCCAGCCATATTCGCCGCGCAAGATGCTCTCGCCTTCGTCGACCGTCTGGTTGAACAGGCTGCCCTTGTCGCTGCCCGACTGGTCGCTGACGAAACGGCTGTAGAACGGGCTGTGTTCGAACCGGCGCAGGCCGATCAGCTTCAGCCGGCCGCCGCCCAGCGCGAATTCGTAATCGCCGCCGAGCTCGTAATTATATTCGTCCTCGCCGCCGGTATAGGCCTCGGAATAGATCGGGCCGGCCTGTTCGACGATGTCGCCATAGACCGATTCGCGCGCCTGGGCGTCGGTATACTGACCGTTGAGGTTCAGGATATTGCCATTGTCGGCGGTGCGCGCGATCGATGCGTTCACCTTGGGCTGGTTGTAATTGTAGCGGCCGTATTCCTGGCGGGTGACGAGCAGCGTGCCGGCGGCGTCATAAGCATATTCGGGGCCCCAATGGCCCTGGCGACCGACGTCGTTGGTCAGGCCGAGCGTCCAGTCGGTCTTGCCGAACGAACCGTTCAGCGACAGCTGGCCGGCGGTCCACACGTCCTTCAGCCCGGGGCGGATTTGCGGCTTCCATTTGAAGCTGCCGCCGAACTTGCGCGCCTCGGCGACGACGTTAGCGACCTGGCCCGACAGGCCCGGGATCGACAGCGACGCCCCGTCGAGGATCTCGATGCGCGTGACCGACGAAGCGTCGATCCGCGACAAGGCGGTGGCGGCATCGTTCGACTTGCCCGACATGCGCTGGCCGTTGATCAGGATATTCTGCGACGCCTGGCCCAGCCCGCGTTCGCCATTGTCGCCCCCGGTGATCGAAAATCCGGGGATCTGGCTGATCATGTCGAGCGCGGTCTTGGGCGCGTAGCGCGCGAAATCCTCGGGCGTGTAAACCTGGCCTGCGGCCTGGCCGGACGCGGGACTTGCGATCGGTTGGGCAACCTGGGGGGCGTCCTGGGCGACGACCGGGGCGGCGAGCGTACAGGCCAGCGCGATCGCCGAAATGCCGGCCAGCCGCGACGATCGTCCGGTTGTATGGGCAAGGGCCCGGCGTTCCAGCTGCGCGGCGTCGTTCATCTTCCCACTCCCTATCGTTACGTCTATGCTTGTGGTCGTCGTTAGACGACTACAACTGTGAACGCAACATTAATGCGCCTTACTGTATTACACACCTAATACGGAGTTGGCCAGGTAATTACGCGCGTAGCAATTCGTTGACCGCGGTCTTGGCACGCGTCCCCGCATCGACCGTCTTGACGATTACCGCGCAGGCGAGGCCCGGGCCCGGACTGCCGTCGGCAAGCGGCTTGCCCGGCAGGCTGCCGGGTACGACGACCGAATAGGGCGGAATCCGGCCATAGATCACCTCGCCGCTGGCGCGGTCGACGATCTTGGTCGAGGCGGTGATGAATACGCCCATGGCGACGACCGATCCTTCGCCGACGATCACGCCCTCGACGATTTCGGAGCGCGCGCCGATGAAGCAATTGTCGCCGATGATCGTCGGATTGGCCTGGAGCGGCTCGAGCACGCCGCCGATCCCCGCACCGGCCGAGATATGGCAGCGCGCGCCGACCTGCGCGCAGCTGCCGACCGAGGCCCAGGTATCGATCATCGTCCCGTCGCCGACAAAGGCGCCGATATTGACGAAGCTCGGCATCAGGACGACGTCGCGGCCGATATGCGCGCCGCGCCGGACGATCGATCCGGGGACCGCGCGCAGCCCCGCGACGGTGAATTCCTCGGCGCCCCAGCCGGCGAATTTCGACGGCACCTTGTCCCACCAGGTCGCGCCGCCGGGACCGCCCTCGATCACTGCCATCGGGTTGAGGCGGAACGACAGCAGCACCGCTTTCTTGAGCCACTGGTTGACCTGCCAGCTGCCGTCGGCCTGGCGCTCGGCGACGCGCGCAGCGCCGCTGTCGAGCAGCGCGATCGCCTGTTCGACCGCCTCGGCAACGGCGGCATCGCTCGCGTCGATCGTGGCGCGATCGTCCCACGCGCGTTCGATGATCTGTTCGAGCTGGTTCATGCGGGCGATCCCTCGTTGCTGGCGATGCGATGGTGCGTGATCCCCTGAAGCCAGGCGAGGAGGTCGTCAACATGGATATCGACGAAGGCGGGATCGTGCCCGCGATCGCCCGCTTCGGAGCCGTTGTCGATCCACACCGTCGTCATGCCGAGCGCGTGCGCGGGGGCAAGGTTGCGCGCCATGTCCTCGACCAGTACCGCGCGCGCCGGATCGATTGCCAGCGAATCGCACAGCGAGCGATAGGCGCCGTCGGCGGGCTTGGGGACATAGCCGGTGGCGACGATGTCGTGGATTGCCTCGAACTGCGCGCCGATGCCGATGCGGTCGAGCACGCGCCGCGCGTGCGGGGCGTCGGCGTTGGTGAAGACGATGCGGCGCCCCGGCAGGGCCGCAAGCGCCGCCGCCAGCCCGGGATCGGGCGCAATGCAATCGAGGACGATGTCGTGGACGAAGGCGAGATAGTCGGCCGGGTCGATGTCGTGATGCCGCATCAGCCCCGACAGCGTCGTGCCATATTCGTGGAAATAGCCCTTCTGGATGCCGCGCGCCTGATCGGCCTCGCACCCCGTCGCGCGCACGACGAACGCCTCCATGCGGCGGTCGATCTGGTCGAACAGGCGATGGCGCGGATGGTAGAGCGTATTGTCGAGATCGAAGATCCAGCAGTCGACATGGCTGAGCGCGGCGTCCATCGCCCGCGCCTAGGAAAATCGGGACCAGGCGGCAAGTCGCGCGGCCTAACAATTAGCAAGTCGTTAAATTTGCAAACAAAAAACATTTTGTGCCGACCATTTTAAGCTTTATACCGACAGCATATCTCAGCTCAGCCGACCGCCTGGCGAGCGGCCGCACTGCGGACAGGAAACGACATCATGAAATTCAGCAGCGATTTTTCCCGGCGCTCGGCGCGTAGCCGTGCCGCGCTTGCGGCAAGCGCGATTGCCCTGTTCCCGCTCGCGGCCTGCGGCGGCGGCGGTGGCGGCGGAGTCAGGCCGACGCCGCCGCCGATCACGACGCCCACGCCAACGCCGACCCCGGTCCCGGCGCCCGCCCCCACGCCGACGCCGACGCCCGCGCCGGGCACCAATTACGATACCGCCGAATATCGCCGTTCGGTCGGCCCCGCTTTTCACAACGCGATTGCGGCGTACAACAGGGGCGCGACGGGCAAGGGGGTGGTGCTGGGCGTCATCGATTCGGGCATCGACCGCAGCAGCACCGAATTTGCCGGGCGGCTCAGTTCCGCGTCGAGGGATTTCGGCGGCAGCGGAACCGTTGAGGCCGAGGACGGCCATGGTACGGCGGTCAGTGCGGTGGCGCTGGGCGGCAAGAACGATTTCGAAACGCACGGCATCGCCTTCGACGCGACGCTGCTGGCGTTGCGCGCGGATACCGCCGGGACATGCGCGTCCGAGGATCCCGACGATCCCGATTCGGGCTGCAGCTTCGATCCGTCCAACATCGCGGCCGCCGTCGATTACGCGCGGACATCGGGCGCGAAGGTGATCAATATTTCGCTGGGCGGCGGCGGCGTCAGCAACAGCCTGCGCAATGCCATCACGCGCGCCGCCTCGGCCGGCATTATCGTCGTCGTCTCGGCCGGCAATGACGGCGACAGTACCGAAGACGGAATCGACCCCGACAATCCCGATCCGTTTGCGCAGGGGATCGCGGACACCGGCACCGGCCTCGTCATCATTGCCGGGTCGGTCGGTACCGCGGGCAGCAGCACGGCCATATCCACCTTCAGCAACCGCGCCGGGACCTATCAGAACGTCTACCTGGCGGCGTTGGGCTATCGCGTCCGCGCGCCCGACCAGAATGGCGACATCTATCTGTGGAGCGGCACGTCGTTCTCGGCGCCGCAGATTTCCGGCGCCGCGGCGCTGCTGCTGCAGGCCTTCCCCACCCTCACCGGGGCGCAGGTGGTCGACATCCTGTTGCGCTCGGCGGCCGATGCGGGCGATGCGGGCACCGATGCCATCTATGGCCGCGGCATCCTCGATATCGCGCGTGCGTTCCAGCCGATCGGCACAACCGCGCTGGCGGGATCGACCGAAGCGCTCGACTTCGCGGTCGATACCGCCGCGCTGTCGGGGGCGATGGGCGACGCGATGGCCGTCACCCGCACCGACGCGGTCATCCTCGACGAATATGCGCGCGCGTTCGCGCTCGACCTTGCCCAGACGGTGCGCATCGCGCGTCCCGACATGAAGCTCGTTCCCGCGCTCAGTGCCGGACCGCGCCAGATCTCGATGGCATCGCCGACGCTCGCGGTCTCGCTGTCGGTCGCCCCGGGGAGCAGCGACATCATCTACGGCGCGCAGACGCTGATGCCCGATGCCGCCGAACAGGCGCGCGTGCTCGCCGCCTCGGTGATGGCGCGGCTGTCGCCCGATACCGACGTCGCCTTTGCCATCCGCCGCGGCAGCGACGGCCTGTCGGCGGCGCTCGAAGGGCGTCGCGAAGCGGCGTTCCTCGTCGGCGAGTCGGCGCGCGGCCAGACCGGCTTCGGGCTCAAGCCGTCGACCGGCATGGCGCTGCGCCATCATCTCGGCGACGGCTTCGCGGTCACCGCGCGCGCCGAAACCGGCCTTGCCAGCGTGCGCGAGACCGATCCCTTCCGCCAGCTGCGCGAACCCGCGGCCGAATATCGCTACAATGTCGTCGGCACCGCCTTCGACAAGGTGCTCGGCGCCGCGCGCCTGTCGCTCGCAGCCGACATGATGAGCGAAAAGGACACCGTGCTCGGCGCCCGGTTCGGTTCGGTCTATGGCGGCGGCGGCGCGACCAGCCTGTTCGTCGATGCCGGCGCGCGCTTCGACCTCGGCCGCGGCTGGGATGTCGGCGGCCAGTGGCGCCAGGGCTGGACCTGGGCGACGCCGGGCGGCCGCATCGAAGCGGGCTCGCTGCTCAAGTCGAGCGCCTGGTCGCTCGATGCCGGCAAGCTCGGTGTGCTCGGCGCGCGCGACAGCTTCGCGCTGCGCGTGTCGCAGCCGCTGCGCGTGTCGTCGGGCGGGCTCGCCCTCAACCTGCCGATCGGCTATGATTACGCCACGCTGGCGACCGAATATGGCGTGCGCAACCTCAACCTCGCGCCGAACGGGCGCGAGATCGACGTCGAGGGCGTCTACGGCGTCCCGCTGTCCGCCGGACGGCTGACCACCAACGTCTATTATCGCCGCCAGGCCGGCAATATCGCCGCCATGCCCGACGATATCGGCGGCGCGATCCGCTTCACCCTCGGCTTCTGACGATCGCGCCGGTCAGCGAAGCAGGCCAGTGGAGCGTTCAGCAGGCGGCATCCTGGGGTGCCGCCTGCCTGGCTTCGGCGCTACCGCGATAGGGGGCGACGCACTCGACCCGGTCCGGATGGCGCGCACCCTTGACCCCTCGCGCGAATCCCCCTAAAGGGCGCGCATCCGGCGGAAGGGTCGCTCCCCCGTCCGGGCAAATAGAGCTGAACATTGCCGGTTCGCACACAGGGCCTTGGGGGGCATTTACGCCACTCTCAGGGTCTTTTTCTATTGGACGGTCCATCGCGGGCCACCCTTTGTGCGGGACGCTAAAGTAACCGTGACGCGAAACCCCGTGAGGAAAACGGGGCGGGTCGCCACAAACAAGGTGAAGCATTCATGCCCACGATTAACCAGCTGGTCCGCAAGGGCCGCGTTCCGCAGAAGGCCAAGTCCAAGGTCCCTGCGATGGAACAGAACCCGCAAAAGCGCGGCGTCTGCACCCGCGTCTACACGACGACCCCGAAAAAGCCGAACTCGGCGCTGCGCAAGGTGGCCAAGGTTCGCCTGACCAACCAGCGCGAGGTCATTTCCTACATCCCGGGCGAAGGCCACAATCTCCAGGAACACAGCGTTGTGCTGATCCGCGGCGGTCGTGTCCGCGATCTTCCCGGCGTTCGCTACCACGTCCTGCGCGGCGTGCTCGATACGCAGGGGGTCAAGGACCGCAAGCAGTCCCGTTCGAAATACGGCGCCAAGCGTCCGAAGTAAGCCGACCAGGCCAGCCGGCGCGAGCCGGACATCGAAGGTCTCTGGTCAACCGGCTGAAGTTTTAAGGAAACAAGCACATGTCACGTCGTCGTCGTCCCGAAAAGCGGGTCATCCTGCCCGATCCCAAATTTGGCGATCTGGTCCTTTCGAAATTCATGAACTCGGTCATGCTCGACGGTAAGAAGTCGACCGCCGAAAAGATCGTCTACGGCGCGCTCGAAAGCGTCGAGGCGAAGGCCAAGAAGGATCCGCTGCAGGTCTTTCACGATGCGCTCAACAACATCAAGCCGGGCATCGAGGTCCGCAGCCGCCGCGTCGGCGGCGCCACCTACCAGGTCCCCGTCGAGGTGCGCCCCGAGCGCGCCCAGGCGCTGGCGATCCGCTGGCTCATCACCGCCTCGCGCAACCGCAGCGAGACGACGATGGCCGCGCGCCTGTCGGGCGAGGTGCTCGATGCGTCGAACAACCGCGGCAACGCGGTGAAGAAGCGCGAAGACACGCATCGCATGGCAGAGGCCAACCGCGCCTTCTCGCACTATCGCTGGTAACGGGCGCTGGTAACAGACGACCATATATATCCGTAGGGCTGAGCCTGGCGACGCCCGTTTGTCGATCACGAGAAACGCCCTTCGACAAGCTCGGCACTACGGACTTTTTTTGACATTCATGCGGGGGCGCTGACGCCTCCCGCGCCCCACGGAGCAAATCACATGGCCCGCGAATATCCGCTCGAACGCTATCGCAATATCGGCATCATGGCGCACATCGACGCCGGCAAGACCACGACGACCGAGCGTATCCTCTATTATACCGGCAAGTCCTACAAGATCGGCGAAGTCCATGACGGCGCCGCGACGATGGACTGGATGGAGCAGGAGCAGGAGCGGGGAATCACGATCACCTCGGCGGCGACGACGACCTTCTGGTCGGCCGACGACGGCGAAGGCCCCAAGCACCGCATCAACATCATCGACACCCCCGGACACGTCGACTTCACGATCGAGGTCGAACGCAGCTTGCGCGTGCTCGACGGCGCGGTCGCGGTGTTCGACGGCGTCGCCGGCGTCGAACCCCAGTCGGAAACCGTGTGGCGCCAGGCCGACAAGTACAAGGTTCCGCGGATGTGCTTCATCAACAAGCTCGACCGCACCGGTGCCGATTTCTATTACTGCGTTCAGTCGATCATCGATCGTCTCGGCGCCAAGCCGCTCGTGCTCTATCTCCCGATCGGCATCGAAGGCGGCCTGCGCGGCGTCGTCGATCTCGTCAACATGCGCGGCATTGTCTGGCAGAACGAGGATCTCGGCGCGAAGTTCGACTATATCGACATTCCCGAGGACATGGCCGAAAAGGCGGCGCAGTATCGCCACGACCTGCTCGAAACCGTCGTCGAACATGACGACGAAGTGATGATGGCCTATCTCGACGGCACCGAACCCGATGCCAAGACGATCAAGCGCCTGATCCGCAAGGGCACGCTCGAACAGGCGTTCGTGCCGGTCTTGTGCGGCTCCGCGTTCAAGAACAAGGGCGTCCAGCCGCTGCTCGACGCCGTCGTCGACTATATGCCGAGCCCGACCGACGTTCCCGCGATCAAGGGCGTGCTGCCCGACAGCGACCAGGAAGAATCGCGCGCGTCGAGCGACGATGCGCCGTTCAGCGCGCTCGCGTTCAAGATCATGAACGATCCCTTCGTCGGCTCGCTGACCTTCGCCCGCATCTATTCGGGCAAGCTCGAAAAGGGCATGGTGCTCAACTCGGTGAAGGACAAGAAGGAAAAGATCGGCCGCATGCTGCTGATGCATTCCAACAACCGCGAAGACATCGAAGAGGCGTTCGCCGGCGACATCGTCGCGATCGCGGGCATGAAGGACACGACGACGGGCGACACATTGTGTGCGACCTCGGCGCCGATCATCCTCGAACGCATGGAATTCCCCGAACCGGTCATCGAACTGTCGGTCGAACCCAAGACCAAGGCCGACCAGGAACGGATGGGCGTCGCGCTCAACCGCCTCGCCGCCGAGGATCCCTCGTTCCGCGTTTCGACCGATCACGAATCGGGCCAGACGATCATCAAGGGCATGGGCGAGCTTCACCTCGACATCCTCGTCGATCGCATGAAGCGCGAATTCAAGGTCGAGGCCAATGTCGGCGCACCGCAGGTCGCCTATCGCGAATCGCTCGCGAAGGAAGTGTCGATCGACTATACCCACAAGAAGCAGTCGGGCGGCTCGGGCCAGTTCGGCCGGGTCAAGCTGACGCTGACCCCAGGCGAGCGCGGCCAGGGGATCAACTTCATCGACGAGATCAAGGGCGGCAATATTCCCAAGGAATATATCCCCTCGGTCGAAAAGGGCATGCGCGAGACCGCCGAGGGCGGCAGCCTGATCGGCTTCCCGATCATCGATTTCGACATTCGCCTGACCGACGGCGCCTATCATGACGTCGATTCGTCGGCGCTGGCGTTCGAGATCGCGGGTCGCGGCGCGATGCGCGAAGCCGCCCAAAAGGCGGGCATCAAGCTGCTCGAACCGATGATGAAGGTTGAAGTCGTCACGCCCGAGGACTATCTCGGCGACGTGATCGGCGACATGAATTCGCGTCGTGGCCAGATCCAGGGTACCGACAGCCGCGGCAACGCACAGGTCGTCGATGCGATCGTGCCGCTGGCGAATATGTTCGGCTATGTGAACCAGCTGCGCTCGTTCACCCAGGGCCGTGCACAGTACACGATGCAGTTCTCGCATTACGAGGAAGTGCCGCAGAACGTCGCCGACGAGGTGAAGGCAAAGCTGGCATAAGTTATTTTTGATGCTATGAGCGCCCGCGGTGCGGACCGCGGGTTACGCAATTAGCGATTTTGATGTGAAGGGTTTGTAAAATGGCAAAGGCAAAGTTTGAGCGGAACAAGCCGCATTGTAACGTCGGCACCATCGGTCACGTCGACCATGGCAAGACGACGCTGACCGCGGCGATCACCAAGGTGATGGCCGAGGCATTCGGCGGCGCTGCGGTTGATTTCGCGAATATCGACAAGGCGCCCGAAGAGCGCGAACGTGGCATCACCATTTCGACGGCACACGTCGAATATGAGACCGAAGCGCGCCATTATGCGCACGTCGATTGCCCGGGACACGCCGATTATGTGAAGAACATGATCACCGGTGCCGCCCAGATGGACGGCGCGATCCTGGTGGTGAACGCCGCCGACGGTCCGATGCCGCAGACGCGCGAGCACATCCTGCTCGCCAAGCAGGTCGGCGTGCCGGCGCTCGTCGTCTACATGAACAAGGTCGACCAGGTCGATGACGAAGAGCTGCTCGAGCTCGTCGAACTCGAAGTGCGCGAATTGCTCAGCTCGTACGAATTCCCCGGCGACGACATTCCGATCATCAAGGGTTCGGCGCTTGCCGCTCTCGAAGGTCGCGACGACAACATCGGCAAGGAATCGATCCTCGCGCTGATGAAGGCGGTCGACGACTATATTCCGCAGCCCGAGCGTCCGCTCGATCGTCCCTTCCTGATGCCGATCGAGGACGTGTTCTCGATCTCGGGTCGCGGGACCGTCGTCACCGGCCGTATCGAAACCGGCGTCGTCAATGTCGGCGACGAAGTCGAAATCGTCGGCATCAAGGACACCGCCAAGACCACCGTCACCGGCGTCGAAATGTTCCGCAAGCTGCTCGATCGCGGCGAAGCCGGCGACAATGTCGGTGCGCTGATCCGCGGCATCGGTCGTGAAGACGTCGAACGCGGCCAGGTGCTCTGCAAGCCCGGCTCGATCACGCCGCACACCGATTTCGATGCCGAGGTCTATGTGCTGTCGAAGGACGAAGGCGGCCGTCACACGCCGTTCTTCGCCAACTATCGTCCGCAGTTCTACTTCCGCACGACCGACGTGACCGGCGAAGTCGTCCTCCCCGAGGGCACCGAAATGGTCATGCCTGGCGACAACGTCACGATCGGCGTCAAGCTGATCGCGCCGATCGCGATGGACCAGGGCCTGCGCTTCGCGATCCGCGAAGGCGGCCGCACCGTCGGTGCAGGGGTTGTCAGCACGATCACCAAGTAATATAGGACCGCCAGCCGCCCGGATCGTGATTCGGGCGGCTGGTAGTTTTCGCTACGGTAATTCAGACGGTCGCCTCGGCCATCCGCAAGGATACGGGGCGATTTGTTATTGGCTCTTTCGCATCGGTGGACGGTTATGGAAACGCAGAACATTCGCATTCGCCTCAAGGCATTCGATCATCGGGTGCTCGACCAGGCAACGGGCGACATCGCCGAAACGGCGCGTCGTACCGGCGCATTGATCCGCGGCCCCATTCCGCTGCCGACGCGTATCGAGAAATTCACGGTCAACCGTGGACCGCACATCGACAAGAAGTCGCGTGAGCAGTTCGAGGTTCGCACCTACAAGCGGCTGCTCGATATCGTGCAGCCCACGCCGCAGACGGTCGATGCTTTGATGAAGCTCGACCTCGCCGCCGGCGTCAACGTCGAGATCAAGCTGGCGTAAGCCGGTTATCGGAGCGCGATCGCCCCTCTGGGCGGCTCCGGATTTCCGCCCTCGGCGGAAAGACAATCGAATTGGTGGATACCGCCGGACATCTTCCGGGCAGCGTCCCCCGTCTAGTCCTTCCTGCACCGGGAGGGGCGTTCAGCCCGGACGGGGCGATGCACGACAATTTGGGCTGACACGCACGCGGAATGGTCCGCGTGCCTCTGTTGGGAGTATGCAATCATGCGCACTGGCGTGATCGCGAAGAAACTGGGGATGACCCGCCTGTTCCAGGACGATGGCCGGCACGTGCCCGTCACCGTCCTCAGCCTCGAAGGCTGTCAGGTGGTCTCGGTTCGCGAGCAGGATCGCGACGGCTATGTGGCCGTCCAGCTCGGCGCGGGCAAAGCCCGTCCGAAAAATGTCAACAAGCCGCAGCGGGTGGCCTTCGGCAAGGCCGAGGTCGAGCCCAAGATGCGCGTCGCGGAATTCCGCGTCGCCGACGATGCGGTGCTCGAAGTCGGCGCCGAAATCGCCGCCGACCATTTCGTCTCGGGACAGATCGTCGATGTGACCGGCCACACGCAGGGCAAGGGTTTTGCCGGTGCGATGAAGCGCTGGAACTTCGGCGGCATGCGCGCCACCCACGGCGTCTCGGTCAGCCACCGTGCGCACGGTTCGACGGGTAACCGCCAGGATCCGGGCCGCGTGTTCAAGAACAAGAAGATGGCCGGCCATATGGGCGACCGTCAGCGTACCCAGCAGAACCTCGAAATCGTCCGCACCGACGTCGAACGCGGCCTGCTTTTCGTCAAGGGTTCGGTGCCCGGCTCGAAGGGCGGCTGGTTGCTCGTCCGCGACGCGGTCAAGCTGCCGCGCCATGCCGACGCCCCCTATCCGGCCGGCCTCAAACAGGCCGCCAACCAGAACAGCGATGCCGCCGCCGATACGCCCGCCGATACGGCCGCGGCGACCGACGCCACGCAAGCTGAGGAGTCCTGATCATGAAGGCGAAGGTTCAGACCCTCGACGGCAAGGCTGCAAAGTCCGACGTCGAATTGAACGACGAGATTTTCGGCCTCGAGCCGCGGGCGGACATCCTCCACCGCGTCGTTACCTGGCAGCTCGAAAATCGTCGCGGCACCGCCCGCGGCGCGCGCGAGCGTTCGGACGTTGCCCGCACCGGCAAGAAGTACGGCAAGCAGAAGGGCGGCGGTACCGCTCGTCACGGCGATCGCCGCGCGCCGATCTTCATCGGCGGCGGCAAGGCCCACGGCCCGCGCGTTCGCGACTTCAACCCGTCGCTGAACAAGAAGGTTCGCGTGCTCGGCCTGAAGATGGCGCTGTCGGCGAAGGCCAAGGACGGCAAGCTGCTCGTGCTCGACAATATCGAGGTCAAGGACGCCAAGACCAAGGCGCTCAAGGGCCAGCTCGACAAGTTCGGTTTCGCCGGACGCGCGCTGTTCATCGACGGCGAAGCGGTCGACGACGGCTTCCGCAAGGCGTCGGCCAACCTCATCGGCATCGACACGCTGCCGGCGATCGGCGCCAATGTTTACGACATCCTTCGCGCCGACACGCTGGTCCTGACCCGCGCCGGCGTCGAACAGCTGGAGGCGCGCTTCAATGGCTAAGCAGCAGAAAAAAGCGATCGAGGCACGGCATTACAATGTCATCGTCGCGCCCGTCATCACCGAAAAGTCGACGATGCTTTCGGAGCATAACGCCGTCGTCTTCAAGGTGACCGGCGACGCGACCAAGCCCGCGATCAAGGAAGCAGTCGAAGCATTGTTCGATGTCTCGGTGACCAAGGTCAACACCATGGTCGTCAAGGGCAAGGTCAAGCGCTGGAAGGGCAAGCCCTACCGTCGCAGCGATGTCAAAAAAGCCGTTGTGACGCTGGCCGAAGGCCAGTCGATCGATGTCACCACCGGTATTTGAGGGGCTAGGAAACCATGGCACTCAAGAGTTATAAACCGACCAGCCCCGCGCGCCGCGGCCTGATCCTCGTCGACCGTTCGAGCCTGTGGAAGGGCAAGCCGGTCAAGGCGTTGACCGAAGGCAAGCGCAAGACGGGCGGCCGTAACAACAAGGGTCACGTGACCTCGCGCGGCATCGCCGGCGGTCACAAGCAGCGCTATCGCATGATCGATTTCAAGCGCCGCAAGTTCGATGCGCCGGCCACGGTCGAGCGGCTCGAATACGATCCCAACCGCACCGCGTTCATCGCCCTTATCAAATATGAGGACGGCGAGCAGGCCTATATTCTGGCGCCGCAGCGGCTCGCCGTCGGCGATACCGTGATCGCCGCCGAAAAGGCCGACGTGAAGCCGGGCAACGCGATGCGCCTGTCGCAGATGCCGGTTGGCACGATCATCCACAATATCGAGCTCAAGCCGGGCAAGGGCGGCCAGATCGCCCGTTCGGCGGGGACTTACGCCCAGCTCGTCGGTCGCGATCGCGGCATGGTCATCGTCCGCCTCAACTCGGGTGAACAGCGCTATGTGCTCGGCACCTGCATGGGCACGGTCGGCGCGGTGTCGAACCCCGACAACGCCAACCAGAATTTCGCCAAGGCCGGCCGCACCCGCTGGAAGGGCCGTCGCCCGCTCACGCGCGGCGTCGCCAAGAACCCGGTCGATCACCCGCATGGCGGCGGCGAAGGCCGCACCTCGGGCGGCCGTCATCCGGTCACCCCGTGGGGCAAGCCGACCAAGGGCGCCCGCACCCGCAAGAATAAACAGACCGACC
Source organism: Sphingomonadales bacterium (assembly GCA_009993585.1). Classification (GTDB taxonomy): domain Bacteria; phylum Pseudomonadota; class Alphaproteobacteria; order Sphingomonadales; family Sphingomonadaceae; genus Flavisphingopyxis. The sequence goes on along the minus strand of JAACTG010000105.1, from coordinate 5,632 downwards.
GCATGATCATCCGGTCGCGTCACGCGAAGAAGAAGAGGTAACTCATGGCCCGCTCCGTCTGGAAAGGCCCGTTCGTCGAACTGAGCCTGCTCAAGAAAGCCGAAACCGCCCAGGAAGCTGGCGCGCGTTCGCCGATCAAGACCTGGTCGCGTCGTTCGACCATCCTGCCGCAATTCGTCGGCCTGACCTTCAACGTCTACAACGGCCGCAAGCACGTGCCGGTGTCGGTCAACGAGGACATGGTCGGCCACAAGCTCGGCGAATTCGCGCCGACCCGCTATTTCCCGGGTCACGCCGCCGACAAGAAGGGCAAGAAATAATGGGCAAGGCAGCTTCCCCCCGCCGCCTCGGCGACCATCAGGCGCTGGCGAGCAACACCAACGTACGCGGTTCGGCGCAGAAGCTGAACCTCGTCGCGGCGATGATTCGCGGCAAGAAGGTCGAGGATGCGATGAACATCCTGAAATTCTCGCCCAAGGCGATGGCGATCGACGTGCGCAAGGTGCTCGCTTCGGCGATCGCCAATGCCGAAAACAACCACAATCTCGACGTCGACGCTCTCGTCGTCGCCGAGGCGAGCGTGGGCAAGGCGATCACGATGAAGCGTTTCCATACGCGCGGTCGCGGCAAGTCCACCCGGATCCTGAAGCCTTTCAGCAAGGTCCGGATCGTCGTCGAAGAACGCGAGGAGGCGTAACATGGGTCATAAATCGAATCCGATCGGCCTGCGCCTGCAGATCAACCGTACCTGGGACAGCCGCTGGTATGCCGAGGGCGAGGATTACGGTCGCCTCCTGATGGAGGATCTCAAGATCCGCCAGTACATCGTCAAGACGCTGCCGCAGGCCGCGATCTCGAAGGTGGTGATCGACCGTCCCGCCAAATTGTGCCGCGTCTCGGTCTATGCCGCGCGCCCCGGCGTGATCATCGGCAAAAAGGGCGCCGATATCGAAAAGCTGCGCAAGACGCTCGGCGAGATGACGTCGAGCGACGTCAGCCTCAACATCGTCGAGATCCGCAAGCCCGAAGTCGACGCCAAGCTCGTCGCCCAGGGGATCGCCGACCAGCTCGAACGCCGCGTCGCCTTCCGTCGCGCCATGAAGCGCGCGATGCAGTCGGCCATGCGCCTGGGTGCCGAAGGCATCAAGATCATGTGCGGCGGCCGTCTCGGCGGCGCCGAAATCGCGCGCGTCGAACAGTATCGCGAAGGCCGCGTGCCGCTCCATACGCTGCGCGCGAATGTCGATTATGCCGAGGCCGAGGCCCATACCGCTTATGGCGTGTGCGGAATCAAGGTCTGGATCTTCAAGGGCGAAATCCTTGGTCACGATCCGATGGCAACCGATCGCCTGATGGTCGAATCGCAGACTTCGGGCGTTCGCCCGCCGCACCGTTAAGTTTAGGACAGAGCAATGCTGCAACCTAAGAAAACCAAGTTCCGCAAGGCCTTCAAGGGCCGGATCAAGGGCGATGCGCCCGGCGGCACCACGCTCAACTTCGGCTCGTACGGGCTGAAGGCGATGGAGCCCGACCGTCTCACCGCCCGCCAGATCGAGGCCGCGCGCCGCGCGATCACGCGTCACATCAAACGTCAGGGCCGGTTGTGGATCCGCATCTTCCCCGACGTCCCGGTGTCGAAGAAGCCCGCCGAAGTCCGTCAGGGCAAGGGCAAGGGTTCGGTCGAATATTGGGCCGCCCGGGTCAAGCCCGGCCGCATCCTGTTCGAACTCGACGGCGTTCCCGGCCCGCTCGCCGCGGTCGCGTTCGAACGCGCCGCGATGAAGCTGCCGATCAAGACCAAGGTCGTCGCCCGTCTCGGCGACACCTCGCATTTGGGAGCTTAAGCCATGGCGATGGACAAGATTACCGACCTGCGCGCCAAGAGCGACGACCAGCTTTCCGAGCAGCTGCTCGAGCTCAATCGCGAGGCGTTCAACCTGCGTTTCCAGTCGGCCACCGGCCAGCTCGAGCGCCCGACCCGGATTCGCGAAGTGCGTCGCGGCATTGCGCGTATTCAGACGTTGCAGGCCGAACGCGTCGGCGGCGACGAGCCGGCGAAAAAGGCGGCGAAGAAGCCCGCTGGCCTGACGGTCAAGAAGACTTCGCCCAAGCCGTCGCGCTCGAAGCGCGCGCCGAAGAAGAAATAAGGACGAACCGATATGCCTAAACGTATCCTGACCGGCACGATCGTGTCCGACAAGCCCGACAAGACCGTCGTGGTCAAGGTCGAGCGCAAGGTGAAGCACCCGTTGTACGGGAAGATCATCCGGCGCTCGAAAAAGTACCACGCGCACGACGAGGCGAACGAATACAAGATGGGTGAAACCGTCCGTATCGAAGAGACCAAGCCGATGTCGAAGCTCAAGACCTGGAAGGTCACCGAGCGCGTCGACACCCATGTATCGCCCGCCAAGGCGAGCTGAGAATTCAAGGAACCGGCAGGCTCGTCCTGTCAGGCCAGTAAGAAGGAACCGGATCGATGATCCAGATGCAATCCAACCTTGAGGTAGCCGACAATTCGGGTGCCAAGCGCGTTCAGTGCATCAAGGTGCTCGGCGGATCGAAGCGCCGCACCGCCACCGTCGGCGACATTATCGTCGTCTCGGTCAAGGAAGCCGCGCCGCGCGGCAAGGTGAAGAAGGGCGACGTCCACAAGGCCGTCATCGTTCGCACCCGCAAGGACGTGCGCCGTGCCGACGGTTCGGTGATCCGTTTCGACAGCAACGCCGCCGTTCTCGTCAACGCCAATGCCGAACCGATCGGCACCCGTATCTTCGGCCCCGTGGTGCGCGAACTGCGCGCCAAGAAGCACATGAAGATCATCAGCCTGGCTCCGGAGGTCCTGTAACCATGGCTACCGCAAAAATCCGCAAGGGCGACAAGGTCGTCGTCCTGTCCGGCAAGGACAAGGGCCGCACCGGCGAAGTGACGCTGGTCAACCCCAAGGCCGGCAAGCTGGTCGTCGATGGCATCAACGTCATCACGCGCCACCGCAAGCCGACGCAGGCGAACCCGCAGGGCGGCATCGAGCGCATTCCGGCGCCGATGGCGATCTCGAAGGTCGCGATTGCCGATCCCAAGACCGGCAAGCCGACGCGCGTGCGCATCGAAACCAAGGACGGCAAGCGCACCCGCGTCGCCGTCAAGTCCGGGGAGACGATCAATGGCTAAAGCCGACGCAAAGCGTTACACGCCCCGCGCGAAGAAGCTCTACGACGAAACCGTCGTCAAGGGCATGATCGAGAAATTCGGTTACAAGAACGCGATGGAAGTGCCCGTGATCGAAAAGATCACGCTCAACATGGGTGTCGGCGAAGCGACCCAGGACAAGAAGAAGGTCCAGGTCGCCGCCGAGGAACTCGCGCTGATCGCGGGTCAGAAGCCCGTCATCACGATCGCCAAGAAGTCGATCGCCCAGTTCAAGCTGCGCGAAGGCATGCCGATCGGTGCGAAGGTCACGCTGCGGCGTGAGCGGATGTACGAATTCATCGACCGTCTGGTGACGGTGGCGATGCCGCGCATCCGGGATTTCCGTGGCCTCAATCCCAAGAGCTTCGACGGCCGTGGCAACTATGCCATGGGCCTGAAGGAGCAGATCGTTTTCCCCGAAATCGCCTATGACCGCATCGACCAGGTGCGCGGCATGGACGTGATCGTGACGACGAGCGCGAAGACCGACGACGAGGCGCGCGAGCTGCTGCGCCTGTTCGGCTTCCCGTTCCCGGTGGAAGAAAATGCAACCGAAGAGAAGGCAGCGGCGTAAGCCCTCCTTCTCTTCCATTCGAGCAACGAAGGAAGAGAACTTAAGTCATGGCGAAACTGAGTTCCGTTAACAAAAACGAGCGTCGCAAGCGGCTGGTGAAGAAATACGCCGGTCGTTATGCCAAGCTCAAGGCAGTCGCGGCGGACACGTCGCTCGACGAGGGCGAGCGTCTGATCGCGCGCCTCAAGATGGCGGAGATTCCGCGCAACGGCAATCCGACCCGCATCCGTAACCGGTGCGAGCTGACGGGGCGTCCGCGCGGCTATTACCGCAAGTTCCGGCTTTGCCGCATCCAGCTGCGCGATCTGGCCAATAAGGGCCTGATCCCCGGCGTCACCAAGTCGAGCTGGTAAGGAAGACTGACATGGCTATGACCGATCCCCTGGGCGATATGCTCACCCGCATCCGCAACGGACAGCGCGCCAAGAAGGACAGCGTGATTTCGCCGGCCTCCAAGCTGCGCGTCCGCGTCCTCGACGTGCTCCAGCGCGAAGGCTATATTCGCGGCTATTCCGAAGAGGCGCTGGCCAATTCGAATGGCAAGCGCACGCCGCACAAGGGCCTGCGCATCGAACTCAAATATTTCGAAGGCCAGCCCGCGATCCAGCACGTCGCGCGCGTTTCGAAACCCGGCCGCCGCGTCTATTCGGGCTCGCAAGAGCTGCCGATCGTGCGCAACGGCCTGGGCATCACCATCGTGTCGACCCCGCGCGGCGTCCTGTCGGACGGCGAAGCGCGCGAGCACAATGTCGGCGGTGAAGTGCTGGCGGAGGTATTCTAATGTCACGCATCGGTAAAAAACCGGTCGCCGTCCCCGCCGGGGTCACCGCGACGATCGCTTCGGGCGAACTCAGCGTCAAGGGTCCCAAGGGCACCTTGTCGATGCCGCTCGCCGACGATGTCGAGTATAAGGTCGAAGGCGACAGCATTGCCGTCACGCCCGCCAACAAGTCGCGCCGCGCGCGCGATTTCTGGGGCATGCAGCGCACGCTCGTCCAGAACCTCGTCACCGGGGTCACCGACGGCTTCACCAAGGTGCTCGAAATCAACGGCGTCGGCTATCGTGCCAATGCCCAGGGCAAGAACCTGAAGCTGCAGCTGGGCTATAGCCACGACGTCGACTTCGCGATTCCCGAGGGGATCGAGATCAAGACGCCCGACAACACGACGATCGAGATCAGCGGCAACGACAAGCAGCAAGTCGGCCAGGTCGCCGCGGAAATCCGCCGCTGGCGCAAGCCCGAACCCTATAAGGGCAAGGGTATCAAATATCGCGGCGAGTATATCTTCCGCAAAGAAGGAAAGAAGAAGTAAGCCATGGCGAAACTCAGTCTTTTCGCGCGCCGCCGTCAGCGCGTCCGCACCGCGATCAAATCGCGCGGTTCGGCGACGCCGCGGCTCTCGGTCCATCGCACCGGCCGCCACATCTATGCCCAGGTCATCGACGATCTGGCGGGCAAGACGCTCGCCAGCGCCTCGTCGAACGACAAGGACATTGCGGGCCTCGGCGCGACCAAGGATGCGGCTGCCGATGTCGGCAAGCGCGTCGCGGCCGCGGCCAAGAAGGCCGGCGTCAGCAAGGTCGTGTTCGATCGCGGCGGCTTCCTGTTTCACGGACGCGTCAAAGCGCTGGCTGATGCCGCGCGTGACGGCGGATTGGAGTTTTAATCATGGCTGACGACAACAACACGCCTGCCAATACGCCTGACGGCGCGGCGCAGCCCGGCACGACTGGCGAGGGCAACCAGCCCGAAGCCACGCTCGCGCCCGAAACGAACAATGCCGATGTCACCAACAGCGGCTCGCCCTCGGGCGACGCGCCGCGTGGACGCGGTGGCCCTGGTGGCGGTCGCGGACCTGGCGGTCCCG
>JAACTG010000172.1 GCA_009993585.1 Sphingomonadales bacterium | reverse complement strand
GCGGCTCGCCGCGCAAGCTGGATGACGATGACCGGCGCACCCTAGCCAGCTTCTTCGGGGTCGATGAGCAGGTCCTGGGCGGACCGCCCGCGCCAATGCGTGACGGGTTGATTGAAATACCCGTGCTCAATGTCGATGCATCGGCGGGCTTTGGGGCGATTGCCGAAAGCGAGACCGCCCATACCCGCTTTGGTTTCGACGAACGTTGGCTTGCCCGGCTGACCCGGGCGAAAAGCGCCAGTCTCTCGATCATCCATGTCTTGGGCGACTCGATGGAGCCAACACTGAGCGATGGCGACGAGGTGCTGGTCGATGCGTCGGACGAGGGCTCGCGGCTACGCGACGGTATCTATGTCCTGCGCGCCGACGATGCGCTGGTGGTCAAACGCGTGACGCTCAAGCCCGGTGGCCGCAAGATTACCATCAGCAGCGATAATTCGGCCTATCCCAGTTGGGACGATGTCGACCGGTCCGAGATCCAGGTCGTGGGGCGGGTGATCTGGTTCGGGCGCGCGGTCTGATCCCTCGGGCTCAGAAGCCAGCAAAGCGCGCGCGATGCCTGGCAACGAAGTCCGGACGGGGGTGATCTTTGGGATCGGCCGGCAGTCTGATCCGCTGCCCTGATGGCGGAAAGAGCGTCAGCAATTCGGATGGCACCTTGTTGTGCGATACCAGCAGGCAAAGGTTGTCGTCGAAGGTTATGAGATGACGGTCGAACAGCCAATGGGCCGTGGCCGAGAGCGCGACCCCGTTGGGCACGACGTCGGGCCCGCCATCGGCAACAGACCAGATATGGGCGGCCTGCGCCTCGGCTTTTCCGCCGCCGTTGATGATCCGCAGACCCGTGACGGCGCAGGTGTTATCGTAAGCGTCGAGAACCTTATTGCGGAAGGCAGCAGCGCGGATTTTCTTGTTTACGAGGATCTGCTCGATGCGGCGTTCGCCAAAATCATCGGCCAGCAGCGCGGCGGTCGCATCGTCGATGTGCCGCTCGTCGAGCTCGAGCCTTATCCGGTTG
>JAACTG010000054.1 GCA_009993585.1 Sphingomonadales bacterium | reverse complement strand
CGCGCGTCCCGGTCTCGCCGAACAGGTCGGCAAAGGGCGACAGCGCGTGCATCCGCACCAGCGTGGGCGTGTCGGGCGTGATGCGGCCCTTGACCAGCGCGACCTGTTCGGTCCGCGTCGCCTTGTTGAAGAAGGTCATCGCGGTCCAGTCGCCACCCCATTCGGAGGTGAAGCTCACTTCGCTGCGCTTCTCGACCAGCCGGTCGTGACGGCGGCGATAGGCGATGAGATCGCGGATCGTGCCGATCTTGAGGTCGTGGAGCCGCGCAAAGGGGATGAGGTCGGCCATCCGCGCCATCGTCCCGTCGTCCTTCATGATCTCGCAGATCACGCCCGACGGGTTGAGCCCGGCGAGGCGCGAGACGTCGACTGCCGCCTCGGTATGGCCGGCGCGGACGAGGACGCCGCCGTCGCGCGCGACGAGCGGGAAGACATGGCCCGGCGTGACGATCGCCTCGGCGCCCTTCGACGCGTCGATCGCGACCGACACGGTGCGCGCGCGATCGGCGGCCGAGATGCCCGTGGTGACGCCTTCGTGCGCCTCGATCGAGACGGTGAAGGCGGTTTCGTGCCGCGTGCCGTTGTGCCGCGCCATGAGGTCGAGCCCGAGTGCATCGACGCGCTTCTTCTCGAGCGTCAGGCAAATCAGACCGCGCCCGTATGTTGCCATGAAATTGATCGCGTCGGGCGTCGCCATCTGCGCGGGAATGACGAGATCGCCCTCGTTCTCGCGGTCCTCGTCGTCGACGAGGATGAACATCTTGCCGTTGCGCGCGAGCGCGATGATCTCTTCGGCGCCGACCATCGGCGAGGATTCGCTGCCGTGGGCGAGCCAGTGCTCGAGCTTGCGCAGCGTATCGGCGGTCGGGTTCCAGCTTGCCTCGCCGACGTCGCGCAGGCTGTTGGGATGGAGGCCGGCGGCCTTGGCGAGGCCGGCGCGGGTGACCTCGCCCGAATTGACGAGCGCGGTGATGCGGGAGATGAGGAGTGAGGACATGCGGGCGAGATATCACATCACAGTGTGATGTCAATCGACGCAATCACATCCGTTGCTGCATCCTGGCAAGATAGCGCGTGAGAATGTCGATCTCGAGATTGACCTCGCTGCCCTGCTCGAGCGCGCCGAGCGTCGTCACGGCGCGCGTGTGCGGGATGATGTTGACCGCGAAATCGGCGCTGCCGTCGGCCTGGTCGGCGACCTCGTTGACCGTCAGCGAGACGCCGTCGATCGCGATCGATCCCTTGCCCGCGATGTTGGCGGCGAGCGCGGCCGGCGCGTTGATGCCGACGCGCCAGCTGTCGCCGTCCTCGCAGATCCCCCTGATCGTGCCGGTGGCATCGACATGGCCGGTGACGATATGCCCGCCGAGCTCGTCGCCGACGCGCAAACTGCGCTCGAGGTTGAGCCGGCGCCCCTCGCTCCACATGTCCTTGGCGCTGCGCGCGATCGTCTCTCCCGAGACGTCGACCGCGAACCAGTCGGCGCCCTTGGCGACGACGGTCAGGCACACGCCCGAACACGCGATCGACGCGCCGATCGCGACGCCGGCCATGTCGTAGCCGCAGCCGATGACGATGCGCCGGTCGCCGCGCGCCTCGACGCTGCGGATCGTGCCGATGTCGGTGATGATGCCGGTGAACATAGAGTCCTTTCTATCGCCTCATCCGGGCGGAAAACCGGTGCCCACTTTTCCTGATGAGGCTGTGCAGCCCTCGCTTCGCGCCCGCTCGTAGACGTCGAGCGTGTCGCTGCCAAGCTCGCGGTGATCGACGCAGACCCAACGGCGGTGTGCCGAGGCGAGGTCGGCAAGGCCGATGGCACCGAGCGCGCGCAGCCCGTCGCCGATCAGGATCGGCGCGCGGTAGATCAGCAGGCGATCGACGAGGTCGGCAGCGAGGAACGCCGAAGCCGCGCCCGCGCCGCCTTCGACGAGGATCGACTCGATGCCGGCGAGGTCGGCGATCACTTCAGGAGAGGCGAGCGCCTGCCAGCGGTCGGGTGCGGCGCCCGATGTGAGCACGAGGCGGTGCGGCGAGCGGTTCTCTAGTCCTTCGATCCGCACGTCGAGGCGCGGGGCATCGGCGTCGAGCGTGCCGCGCCCGACGAGGATCGCGTCGTGGCGGGCGCGCTCGAGATGGCCGTGCATGCGGGCGCGTGTCCCGGTGATCCAGCGGCTCGACCCGTCGGCGAGCGCGATGCAGCCGTCGAGCGACATCGCCAGCTTGAGCGTGACGAACGGGCGGCCGTGTTCGAGGCGCATCAGCCACGGCGCCATCGCGCGGCGCGCGTCGTCGGCGGCGATGCCGACATCGACCGCGATGCCCGCGTCGCGCAGCAGCGCGATGCCCCGTCCCGCCGTGCGCGGATCGGGATCGGCGAGCGCGACGACGACGCGCGCGGGGGCGGCATCGCGCAGCAACGTCGCACAGGCCGGGCCGCGATCGCTAACGTGCGCGCACGGTTCGAGCGTGACGTAGACGGTCGCCCCGGCGGCGGCATCGCCTGCCGATGCGAGCGCGATCGCCTCGGCATGCGGGCGGCCGCCCGCTGCGGTCGCGCCGCGCGCGATCACCGCGCCGTCGCGGACGACCAGGCAGCCGACATTGGGATTGGGCGTCGTCAGGCCGCGCGCGCCGTCGGCGAGCGCGACCGCGGCGGCCATCCAGCGGGCGTCGTCGCGCGCCCCTGCAGTCATTCGCCCTTGGCGGCGTCGCCGCGCTGGCGCGAATAGGTTTCGGCGGCGTCGAGCTGGGCTTTGGCCATCGTTTCGGGGTCCATCGCCTCGGTCGCGGCGCTGTCGCGGTCGGCCTCGGTCGAATCATATTCGACGCCCATGCTGTCGGCGAGCCGCTGATACGCCTCGCGGTTGCGCGCGTGACGCGCGTTGGTCGCCTTCGCCCGTTCGAGCCATTCGCGGCGGATATCCTGCTCGCTGCGGTCGACCGTCCAGTTTTCGATATAGACGATCCGCGCCTTGGTATCGGGCTCGGGCTGCATCGCATAGGCGAACAGGTAGATGATCACGATCGGCAGCACGATCGATATCCCGAGCGCGGGGATGCGGTGCGGCCGGTCGATCTTCACATAGTCCCAGATATCGGCAAGGCCGCCGGTGATGTCGGGCATTTTCATGAGCATGACGATACAGGTCCCGGCACGGTAACGCGAGCCGCTTTAACGGACGCGGGGCGAAATCGCTATCGGCCCGCCGCGCGCGCCAGCATCGCGTCGATCTGCGACAGCAGCCGGTCGACGGTGAACGGCTTGGCAATGATCGCATCGTGGCGCGCGTGCGCGGGGGCTTCCTTGCCGGCATAGCCCGTCATCAGCAGGATCGGCACGTGCGGATATCGGCGGCGGACATCGGCGCTCAACGCGAAACCGTCGAGATTGGGCATGCGGATGTCGGACAGGACGAGATCGGGCGGCGATGCCAGCGCGTCGAGTGCCTGCGTCGCGTGCAGGCCGTCATTCGCCTCGTGCACGCAATAGCCCTGTTCGCCGAGCAGCTGGGCGACATGGTCGCGCAACCGGTCGTTGTCGTCGACGAGCAGGATCGTCTCGGTGCGCGCGCGCTCCGGCGCGGCGACCGCCGCCGACCGATCGCCGCTCGCGGCACGTCCCGACGTCGCATCGTCGCCCGCCACGGGCAGATAGAGCGCGATCGCGCTGCCCTTGCCGAGCCCCGTTTCGACGTCGACATGGCCGCCCGATTGCGACACGAAGCCCATGACCTGGCTGAGCCCGAGGCCGGTCCCGCGTCCCGGTTCCTTGGTCGTGAAAAAGGGTTCGAACAGGCGCTTGCGCGTCGCCGCATCCATGCCGGTCCCGTCGTCGCGAACGATGATCCTGACGAAGCGGCCCGCCGCCCCCGCGGGGCCGGGCGCATCTTCGGCGCTATCGATATTGGCGACGTCGATCGCGATCGCACCGCCATCGGGCATCGCATCGCGGGCGTTGACGACCAGGTTGATCAGCGAGTTTTCAAGCTGTCCCGGATCGATTTCGATCGATCGGATATCGGCGCCGACGCTGACTTCGACGCGGTGCGCATCGCCGAGCGTGCGTTCGAACAACGGGCTGAGATCGCGCACCAGCGCGGCGGGATCGACCGTCACCGGGTCGAGCGACTGGCGCCGGGCATAGGCCAGCAGGCGCTGGGTCAGCGTCGCCGCGCGTTCGCCCGCCTCGCGGGCATGCGTCAGCGGGCGTTCGATGCCATCGCCCTGCCCTGCGGCGAGGCGGCGCTGCGCGGTTTCGATATTGCCGAGGATGATCGTCAGCAGGTTGTTGAAATCGTGCGCGATGCCGCCGGTCAGCTGACCCAGCGATTCCATCTTCTGGATATGCGCGAGCTGTTCCTCGGCGCGGATCGCGCGCGTCTGGTCGCGCCCGATGCGAAAGACGAGATCGTTCTTGCGCACCAGCGTCCAGTCGATCGTCACGTCCTGGCCGTCCGCCCGGACCATGCGGCGCTGGACGTGGATCCCCTGTTCGCCCTCGGCCGGAACCAGCGCCGGCTGCGTTTCGCCGGGCGCATAGTAATGCGAGATCGGCAGGCTGGGATCGACCGGCCCGAACATGGCCTCCCAGGCCGAATTGGCTTCGATGATGTGGCTGTCGGTGTCGGTCACGACCATCACGTCGATCGCGCGCGACCACAGCATCTCGCGATAGTTCTGGGCGGCGGCGACGCTTTGCTCATCGGCGAGGATGCGGCGGCGCAGCGACAGCTGCAGCGCGACCTGGCGCGCGAGCGCGACGAGCATGTCGGCGCCGGTGAAGTCGGCGCGCGGCGCGGTGTCGATGACGCAGACGGTGCCGAGCGCATGACCGTCCTCGTCGATGATCGGCGCGCCCGCGTAAAAGCGGATCTGCGCCTCGCCGGTCACCAGCGGATTGTCGGCGAAACGCGGATCGGCCCGCGCATCGGGCACCACCATCGCGACGTCGCCGCGAATGGCATGGTCGCAAAACGCGATATTGCGCGGCGTTTCGCTGTCGTCGAGCCCGACCTTCGCCTTGAACCACTGCCGCTCGCGGTCGATCAGCGAGACGAGCCCGACGGGGGTGTCGCAGAGCCGCGATGCGATCGTCGCGATGTCGTCGAATGCCTGTTCGGGCGGCGTGTCGACGATGCAATAGCTGTCGAGCGCCGCTTGGCGCGCGCTGTCGTGGTCGCCGATCTTCACCCCCATGCCCCGCTTCCCCGCGCTTGCCTTAATTGGGCGGCGCACCGCCGGCACCGGGAACGCCGATCGCGCCGATATTGCCGAACAGTTCCTCGAAGAAGCTGCTCTCGCGCCCGTTGGTCGGCGTCTTGTCGCCTTCGGGGCTGATGTCGGCGACCTGCTCGATGCCCGCGCGATCGACCGTCGCGACGTTGCCGGCGCCGTCGAAGGTGACGCGCAGGATCACCTGCTCCTTGACCTCGGGCGTGGCGAAGGCGAGCTGGCCAGTATTGCGCGAGACATAATACCACTCATTGGGCGCGAATTGTCCGACAAAGGTCGGGCGACC
>JAACTG010000053.1 GCA_009993585.1 Sphingomonadales bacterium | reverse complement strand
ATGGTCGCATCGATGCTGTGCGGCGCCGCGCGCAACCTCGAATCGATGGTCGCCTTCCGCGCCGCGCAGGGCGTCTTCGCGGCGTTCCTCACACCGCTCAGCCAGGCGGTGATGCTCGACATCAACCCCAAGGAAAAGCATGCGCGCGCGATGTCGATCTGGGGCACCGGCGTGATGATCTGGCCGATCATGGGGCCGCTGCTCGGCGGCTGGCTGACCGAGAGTTTCAACTGGCGCTGGATCTTCTTCGTCAACCTGCCGATCTCGATCCTGTGCCTCGCGATCCTCATCTGGCTGCTGCCGTCGCGCCCGAAGCGCCAGCGCCGCTTCGATTTCATCGGCTTCGGCTATCTCGCGCTCGCGCTCGGCGCTTTCCAGCTGATGCTCGATCGCGGCCAGACGCTCGACTGGTTCGCCAGCGGCGAGATCCTGATCGAGGCGTGCGTCGCGGCCGGCGCGTTCTGGATGTTCATCGTCCATCTGCTGACCGCCAAGACGCCGCTGTTCGAACGCGCGCTGTTCAGCGACCGCAACATGATCTGGGGCACCGGCGTGATGATCGGGCCGATCATGGGGCCGCTGCTCGGCGGCTGGCTGACCGAGAGTTTCAACTGGCGCTGGATCTTCTTCGTCAACCTGCCGATCTCGATCCTGTGCCTCGCGATCCTCATCTGGCTGCTGCCGTCGCGCCCGAAGCGCCAGCGCCGCTTCGATTTCATCGGCTTCGGCTATCTCGCGCTCGCGCTCGGCGCTTTCCAGCTGATGCTCGATCGCGGCCAGACGCTCGACTGGTTCGCCAGCGGCGAGATCCTGATCGAGGCGTGCGTCGCGGCCGGCGCGTTCTGGATGTTCATCGTCCATCTGCTGACCGCCAAGACGCCGCTGTTCGAACGCGCGCTGTTCAGCGACCGCAACATGCTGACGGGCACCGGCTTCATGCTGATCATGGGCGTGCTCATCCTCGCGGTGATGGCATTGCTGCCGCCGCTGCTGCAGAACCTCTACGGCTATTCGGTGTTCGAAACCGGCGTCCTGCTGATGCCGCGCGGGGTCGGCATCGTCCTCACCATGATCATCGCGGGCATCTTGACTCAGCGCGGCGTCGACGCGCGGCTGCTGGTCGGACTCGGCTTCGTCATCGCCGCCTTGTCGCTGTACCGAATGACCGGCTGGTCGACCGTCATCAGCCGCGAAGAGATCATGATCGCCGGCTTCATCCAGGGGCTCGGCATGGGGCTGATCTTCATCCCGCTCAACCTCGTCGCCTTCGCCACGCTCGCGCCGCACCAGCGCACCGAGGGGTCGAGCCTGTTGCAGCTGTCGCGCAGCCTGGGCGGGTCGATCGGCATTTCGCTCGTCAGCACCAACCTCGTCCGCCAGGCGCAGGCGAGCCATGCCGAGATATCGTCCGAGCTGACCTCGGCGGGAACGCAGGGCTATGAAGCGGTGGCGCGCAGCCTCGGGATCGAACCCGAATTCGCGCTGCGCCTGATCGAGATGGAAATCCGCCGCCAGTCGACGATGGTCGCCTATCTCGACGATTTCATGCTGCTCGCGATCCTGACCGCGGTCGCGGTTCCGCTCGTCATGCTGCTGCGCAAGGGCGATCCCGCCGCCGCGGGCAATCCGCCAGCCGCACTCGAATAGCGTTCAGCCCTTTTTGAGGTGCTTGCGGCCGAGCAGTTCGGCGATCTGGATCGCGTTCAATGCCGCGCCCTTGCGCAGGTTGTCGCTGACGCACCACAGATTGAGCCCGTGTTCGAGCGTCGAATCCTCGCGGATGCGGCTGATATAGGTGGCGTAATCGCCGACGCATTCGACCGGTGTGACGTAACCGCCATCCTCGCGCTTGTCGACGACCATGATCCCGGGCGCCTCGCGCAGCACTTCGCGCGCGCGTTCGGCGGTGATCTCGTTCGCGAATTCGATGTTGATCGCCTCGCTATGGCCGACGAACACGGGCACGCGCACGCACGTCGCGGTGACCTTGATCTTCGCGTCGAGGATCTTCTTGGTCTCGGCGACCATCTTCCATTCTTCCTTGGTCGAGCCGTCGTCGAGGAAGCTGTCGATATGCGGAATGACGTTGAACGCGATCTGCTTGGTAAAGGTCTTCGGCTCACCCTTGTCGCCGACGAAGATGTCGCGCGTCTGGCTGAACAGCTCGTCCATCCCGCCCTTCCCCGCGCCCGACACCGACTGGTAGGTCGAAACGACGACGCGCGTGATCTGCGCCTCGTCGTGGAGCGGCTTGAGCGCGACGACCATCTGCGCGGTCGAGCAGTTGGGATTGGCGATGATGTTGCGCCGGACATAGCCGTCGATCGCGTCGGGATTGACCTCGGGCACGATCAGCGGGACGTCGGGGTCCATGCGGAAATAGCTCGAATTGTCGATCACGACGCAGCCCGCCTTGGCGGCGATCGGCGCGTATTTCGCCGACGCTTCGGATCCCGCCGCGAACAGCGCCATGTCCCAGCCGGCAAAGTCGAAATGTTCGAGGCTGCGGACCTTGAGCGTGGTGCCGCTGTCGCCGAAATCGATCTCGCTGCCCTGCGAGCGCGAGCTGGCGACCGCGGCGACCTCGTCGACCGGAAATTCGCGCTCGGCCAGGATGTTGAGCATCTCGCGCCCGACATTGCCCGTCGCGCCGACGACGACGACCCGATACCCCATGATGCTCTCCGTATGTTCGCGTCGGGCGAGACCGCCCATCGCCCCTTCAGATAAGGCCTGCGGGTCGGGCCGCAAGGGCCAGACCCGCAGCCATCGTCGCGGCCGGCGCTATTTCGCCCCGGGTGCTACGCCGTTGCGGTCGAGGAAGTCGAAAATCGTCGTCCACACATGGACGCTGATTTTCGGCCCGCCGACGCGGTGGGTGTAGCCGGGGTAGAACATCATTTCGAACGGCACCGCCTCGGCCTGCAGCTTGGCCGCCAGCGCGGTCGAGTTTTCGAACACGACATTGTCGTCGGCCATGCCGTGGATGAGCAGCAGCGGATCGGCGATCTTGCCCGCGTCCTGCATTGCGTCGGCCTTCGTATAGGCCGCGGCAACCTCGCGCGGGTCACCCATATAGCGTTCGGTGTAATGGGTATCGTACAATTCCCATTTGGTCACCGGCGCGCCCGCGATCCCCGCGGCATAGACGCCGGGGTTCGCCTCGAGCATCTTGAGCGTCATATAGCCGCCATACGACCAGCCATAAGTGGCGATGCGGTCGCCATCGACATAATCGAGCGATTTCAGATAATCGGCCCCGGCGAGCTGGTCAGCCACCTCGACGCCGCCCATCGCGCGATAGATCGCCTTTTCGAAATCGACGCCGCGATTGGCCGATCCGCGATTGTCGATCTCGAAATAGATATAGCCGCGATCGACGATATGCTGGGCCAGCGCACCGCTCCATCCGCGCGTTACCGTCTGCGAATGCGGGCCGCCGTAATGCTGGAAGAAGACGGGGTATTTCTTGCCCGGCTCGAGCTTGGGCGTGATCATCGACCAGTGCAGCACGGCGCCGTCGGCGGTCGTCAGCGAGCCGTAGGTCGGCGTGCGATGGCTGGCGAGATAAGGCGCATAGGGATGGTCTCGCTCGACCCTGTTCTCGTCGATCCACGCGATCCGCTTGCCGGTCGCGTCGGCGAGATAGACCTGCGAGGGCTGCGACGGGCTCGACCGATAGACGATCAGCCGGCTCGCGGCCGCGTCCATCGAGGCGCCGTTGACAAAGGCCGGATCGGTCAGCGGCGTGATCGCGGCGGGCCTGGCGAGATCGAGCGCATAGACCTGGCTGGCGAGGACATCGTCGCGATTGGCGGTGAAGGTGATGCGGCCGCGCTTCTGATCGACGCCGTTGAGCGCTGTGACGACCCACTGGCCCTTGGTCAGCTGCGTCCACTGGCCGTTGTCGAACCGATAGAGATGGCCGTAGCCGTCGCGCTCCGACCACCAGATCAGGCTGCCGTCGTCGAGGAATTTATAGGCGTCGCTGAGGTTGATCCAGCTGTCCTTGGCGGCCTGTTCGCTGAACAGGATGCGCGATTTCCCGGTGGCGGGGTCGACGGCGAGCATGTCGAGCCGCGTCTGCGCGCGGTTTTCGCGCTGGACGTAGAGCGTCTTGCCATCCGGCGCCCAGTCGACGCGGGCAAGGTAGATGTCGGAATCGCTGCCGAGGTCGACCTTCACCCGGTTGCCGCCGTCGGGATCGATCACGTACAGGTCGGTCAGAACGTTGTCGGTGCCGGCGGCGGGATAGCGCTGATCGTAGACCTTGGTGCCCTCGGCGCCGATCGCGGCGCGGGTGACGATGCCGACTGGCGCCTCGTCGAAGCGCTGGACGGCGATGCGGGCGTCGTCGGGCGACCACCAATAGCCGGTGTTGCGACCGATTTCTTCCTGCGCGACGAATTCGGCCTCGCCCCAATGGACGGTGTCGGCTTCCTGCGGCGTCACCGCGCGCGCTTCATCGCCGAGCCGCGCGGTCCACAGGCGCTGGTCGCGCACGAACGAGACATAGCCGCCGCCCTCGCTGATCGCGGGATTGAGCTCGCTCGCCTCGGTCTCGGTCAGGCGCTGGACGCTGCCGTCGAGCCGGGCGAGGTAAAGGTCGCCGTCGATCGGCACGAGGATCGCCTTGCCATCGGGGGTCCAGTCATAGGCGACGATGCCCTTGAGTCCGCCGATGCGCTTGCGCTCGCGCTGCATCTTCTCGGCCTCGGACAGTTCGGCGCCGCTGCCGACCTTTTCCGAATCGACCAGCATGCGCCATTCGCCCGACGCGGTGTCGAGCGCCCACAGGTCGTAGCGATCCTTGTCGTCCTCGCGGCCGCGCAGCATCGTCAGCAGGCTCCCGTCGGGCGACAGCCGCACCGCGCGCGGCGAGCTGCCGTTGAGCGAGGGACTTGCGAACACGCGTTCGAGCGTCAGCTCCTGCTGGGCGACGGGCGCGGCCTGGGGGGCAGCGGCGGCGCCTTCGGGCGCGTCAGCCATCGCTGGCAACGGGGCCGACAACGCCAGCGCGGCGGCGCACAGGAAAAATTTCGATTTCACGCATGACTCTCCCGAAGGCACGAAGAAAAGGCGCCCGGACCGGATGGTCGGGGCGCCCCTTCATCGCGCAAAGCGCGGTCGAGTGCAAATGGCTTAGCCTTCGCTGGTCGCGTCGGCCTTGGCTTCGCTCTTGGTCGCGGCCTTGGTATCGGCCTTGGTGGGCTTGGCGGCGGCCGCCTTGGTCGCTTCGGTCGGACGCGTGTCGCGACGTTCGGCGATGCGCGCGGCCTTACCGGTGCGGCCACGCAGATAGTAGAGCTTGGCGCGACGGACGTCGCCCTTGCGCACGACGGTGATCGAATCGAGGTTGGGCGAATAGAGCGGGAAGACGCGCTCGACGCCTTCGCCGAAGCTCATCTTGCGGACGGTGAAGTTCGACCCCATGCCGCGGTTCGAGCGGGCGATGCAGACGCCTTCGAAATTCTGCACGCGGGTGCGTTCGCCTTCGACGACGCGGACGCCGACCTTCAGCGTATCGCCGGGGCGAAAATCGGGCGTGGTCTTGGCTTCGTGAAACTTGCCGATCTCTTCGGCTTCGATCGTCTGGATCAGGTTCATGGCCTGTCGTCCTTCTTTCTGTGCCGCGCGCCAGAGGCAGGCAGGTCCCGAGCACCATTGTGGCGCTCCCAAAGGTCCGGCCTGCGTAACCGTGTATCGTCGTCCGCCTGTCGTTTCCGCCAGGCGGCGATCTTCGCATGATCCCCCGATCGCAGCACTTCGGGGATCGTGCGCCCTTCCCATTCATTAGGCCGGGTGTAGTGCGGATATTCGAGGAGACCGTTTTCGAACGATTCCTCCTCTCCGCTCTTCGGCGCGCCCATTACATCGGGGAGCAGGCGAATGCAAGCATCGAGAACGACCAGCGCGCCCACTTCGCCGCCCGACAGGACATAGTCGCCGATCGACACCGGGCGG
>JAACTG010000171.1 GCA_009993585.1 Sphingomonadales bacterium | reverse complement strand
GAGTTCGACCTGTTTGGGGTCGAGCGTGTTGTCGGCCTCGACGCCGCCGGCGAAGCCCGCGCGCTGGACCGACTTCGACCGCAGATAATAGAGCGACTTGATGCCGAGCTCCCAGGCGCGGAAATGGAGCATCAGCAGATCCCATTTCTCGACATCGGCGGGGATGAACAGGTTCAAGGACTGCGCCTGATCGATATAGGGAGCGCGGTCGGCGGCGAGTTCGAGCAGCCAGCGCTGGTCGATCTCGAAGCTGGTCTTGAAGCTGTCCTTCTCGTCGGGGCTGAGGAAATCGAGATGCTGGACCGAGCCGGCGTGCTCGAGGATCGAATTCCAGATCTTGACGCTGTCCTTCGATTTTTCCTGGAGCAGTTTCTCAAGATAGGGATTCTTGACGACGAAGCTGCCCGACAGCGTCTTGTGCGTATAGATGTTCGCCGGGATCGGCTCGATGCACGCCGACGTGCCGCCGCAGATGATGCTGATCGAGGCGGTCGGCGCGATCGCCATCTTGCACGAAAAGCGCTCCATCACGCCCTGGTCGGCGGCGTCGGGGCACGGCCCGCGCTCGTTCGCCAGCATCATCGAGGCTTCGATGTCACCACCGTGAATGCCAAAGCGGTGCTCTTCCGAACTGAACAAGGCGTTGACATCCTGGCCGCGCTCGTCGGTCAATGGCAAATTGAACCAGCTCACGCTATAGACCAGCATGTCAAGCCGGGCGCGCAGGTCGCGTGCCACTAAATCCATCACGCTGACGTTGCCGCCGTGGCCATTGAACAGCACCAGCTTGCTGATGCCAGCCGCCGCCACCGATTCGGCGATGTCGGTCCAAAGCCGCAAAATAGTCTCGTTCTTGAGGGTCAGCGTGCCGGGAAAGCGGGCATGCTCCGGGCTCAGGCCAATCATCTGGGTGGGCAAAAACAGCGCTGGCAATTCAGTGGGCAGGTGCGCCAGCGCAGCGGCCACGACGCCATCGACCAGCACCGCATCGACACTGAGCGGCAGATGCGGCCCATGCTGCT
>JAACTG010000170.1 GCA_009993585.1 Sphingomonadales bacterium | reverse complement strand
AGCCGCTCGCTTTCGGCATCGAGCAGCCTCCCGAATGGCCCGCCGATGCAATAGGGCGCGAGGGCCTGCTTTAAGCCCTGCGATTGGAGCAGGACGGCGAGGCCCGTAAGCGTGCGTTCGGCAATTGGCGCGGTCGACAGCGAGGTCAGCGCTGACCACAGATGGTCCTTGGTGACCGGATCGATAGTGAGACCTTCGGAAGCAAGGATGGCCTGCAGCCATTCGGATGCCCAGTTGCGCTGCGCCGGCTCATCGATCCGCGCGAGCGGTTGCAGCATCACGGCCTCATCGCCGTCCTCTGAAAGGATTGATCCCAAGTCCTGCCAGTCACCGCCGCAGGCGAGCGCCGCCGCCCGGATCGAGCCGCCAAAATCGAAGGCGAAGATTTGCGAGCCAGCATACCGGCGGAATTGCAGCGCCATCATGGCCAGCAGCACCGATTTGCCCGCTCCGGTGGGGCCGACCATCAGACTGTGTCCGACATCGCCAACATGAAGCGAAAAGCGGAACGGGGTCGAGCCTTCGGTCTTCGCATAGAACAGCGGCGGCGCACCAAAATGCGCATCGCTTTCCGGCCCGGCCCAGACCGCGGATAACGGTATCATATGCGCCAGGTTCAGCGTCGAGATAGGAGGCTGACGGACATTGGCATAGACATGGCCGGGCAGTGATCCGAGCCAGGCTTCGATTGCGTTCATGCCTTCGGTCACACAGGTAAAGTCGCGGCCCTGGATGACCTTTTCTACGAGCCGCAGCTTTTCAGCAGCGAGAGCGGCATCCTCATCCCAGACGGTAACGGTGACCGTGACGAGCGCCAGCCCGACATGATCCGCGCCCAGTTCCTGCAAGGCTGTATCGGCGTCCTCGGCCTTGTTGGCCGCGTCGCTGTCGACCAGCACCGAGGCCTCATTGGTCATCACCTCTTTAAGGATCGCGGCAACTGATTTGCGCTTGGCAAACCACTGGCGACGGATCTTCGACAGCAGCCTCGTCGCATCGCTCTTGTCGAGCATGATCGCCCGGGTCGACC
>JAACTG010000084.1 GCA_009993585.1 Sphingomonadales bacterium | reverse complement strand
CGAAACCTTGCCCGCGTCGAGCCGGGCGACCTGGCTGCGCGTCGATATCGCGCCGAAATCGATGAACGGCATCGCCAGCACGAGCGCCAGCGCGCAGGTCGCGATCGCCAGCCTGGTGTTGAGCGGACGCAGGGGGTCGTCGAAATCGATCCGCGCGCGCACGACGCTCCACAGATAGGCGGCGCCGTAAACGAGCCCGACGAGAACCGCGACCGCGCCCCACAGCCGCTCGGGAGTCCAGCCATATTGGCCGATCCGCTGCGCCATCGAGATCGCCGCGAGGACCGCGAGCGGCAGGATGGTGATCGCGAGGACCAGCGCCGCGCCCTGCAGGATGCGCGACGGCGAACGCTCCTCGCGGCCGTTGCCGATCACCGCATTGACGAACAACACCGCGCCGACCGCGCACGACAGCAGGATCGGCGTCGCGCTGTCGGTTTCCCACAGCGGCTCGAGCCCGGTGAACGGCAGGGCGACGAGAAACAGTGCGAGACCCGCGGCGAAGATCGGCGCGAGGATCGACAGGACGACGAGCACGACCTTGAGCAAGGTCGCGAGCAGCCGGTCGCTTTCGCGCAAGATGCCGGTCGCGGCGCCGAACGCGGTGCCGGCGAGTGCCCAGCCGAACCAGCTTTCGCGCAAGGCATCCTGGATGAAATCGATGCCGATCAGGTGCAGCAACTCCCCAAGCAGCAACGTGACGAGGAAGCTGAGCCCGACGAACGCGAGGCCCGCCGCGCCGATCACCGCATCGGTCCAAGCGTGGAGGTGGAGCGTGCGGTAGGGGAAACGCCAGGCGCCTTCGTCGCGTACCGTCTGGAACAGCGGCGCGGCGATCAAGGCGGCGAAGATCGCGGCGAGAAACGGCCATTCGAACAGCGACGGCCGCACGATATTGTAATGCATCGTCGACCAGCCGACACCGACCAGGATCAACCCGGCCGCGACCGCGAAGACGACCGCCCAGACCCAGCGTCGCTTGTGCGTGACGAGCGCCGCGGCGATCCCCGTGACGAACAGGAAGGTTGCAGCCAGCTGGCGCCAGATCGGCACAGGATCGGCATAGCTGCTGCCCTCGCGATCGACGATCAGCCCGAACGCCAGCCCCATGACGCCGAGCAGCGCCGCCATCACCCAGGGGCGCTGCGGCCAGGCGGTTTCGCTCAACCGGTCGCTGCCATCGTCCATCGCCCGTTCCCCTGCATTGCCCGTCGACCTCGGCGCGGCTAAAGCGGCGCGCCTTCGTCTCCCAATATTCGGAACCCATCATGGCGCGCAAATTTCTTTATGTCATCGCGATAATCATCGCCCTGCTGCTTGCGGCGGCGGTGTCCTATCGGGTGTTCCCGCAGGTCTTCCAGCGCGTCGCCTTCGTCCCCACCGCGCCGTTCGTCGAACAGGAAGCGATGCCGCAAAACGCCTATGCCGATCCCGATATGTGGTTTGTCCATCCCGCGCGGTCGGACAATCCGGCGAGCTGGACGCCGCGCGACTTCGCCGAGGACGCGGGCCCGATGGGCAGCGCGGCGATCTTTTTCGTCCATCCGACGAGCTATCTCGACCGCTCGCACTGGAACGCGCCGCTCGACGACGACGCCGCCAACACCCGCGCGCGCCAGTTCATCCGCGGCGAGGCGAGCGTGTTCAATGCGGCGGGACAGATCTGGGCGCCGCGCTATCGCCAGGCGACATTGGGCGCGTTCATGACCGACGACGCCACCGCCCAGCGCGCGCTCGACGCCGCCTATCGCGACGTCGCCGCCGCGTTCGAGCAGTTCGTCGCCGACAATCCCGACGGTCCGATCATCCTTGCCGGCCACAGCCAGGGCTCGCTCCACCTCACCCGCCTGCTCAAGGACAAGGTCGCCGGCACCCCGCTCGCCGAGCGCATCGTCGCCGCCTATGTCATCGGCTGGCCGGTGTCGGTCGCGCACGACCTGCCCGCGCTCGGCCTGCCCGCCTGTGACGGGCCGGCGGCGACCGGCTGCATCGTCAGCTGGCAAAGCTATGCCGAGCCCGCCGACGCCTCGCTGGTGCTCGACGTCTATGACGCGACGACCGGCTTCGACGGCCAGCCGCGCAAGGCGAGCAGGATGCTGTGTTCGAACCCGCTGACCGGCCTGCCCGACAGCGCCGCGCCGGCCGAGGCCAATTTCGGGACGGTCAAGCCGAGCGAGGATTTCAACGACGGCACGATCACCCCCGGCGCGGTGTCGGCGCGCTGCGACGACGATCGCGGCCTGTTGCTGATCGGCGACCCGCCCGATCTGGGCGGCTACGTCCTGCCGGGCAACAATTACCATGTGTTCGATTATCCGCTGTTCTGGGCGAATACGCGGATCGACGTGAAGCGCCGGCTGGCGGCGTTCGGCGCGCGATGATCGCGACCGACGCCCGCGCCTTTGCCGACTGCTTGCCGGGCGGCGGGCGGTTGATGGCGCTCGATCTCGGCAGCAAGACGATCGGCGTCGCCTTTTGCGATGCCGGCTGGTCGTTCGCCACCGCCGACAAGACGATCGCGCGCACCAAGTTCACCAAGGAAAAGGCGCAGCTCGTCGACCTCATCGCGCGCCAGGCGATCGCCGGCATCGTCATCGGCCTGCCGCGCAACATGGACGGCAGCGAAAGCCCGCGCTGCCAGTCGGCCCGCGCGTTCGCGCGCAACATCGCCGATCTCGGCCTGCCGATCCTGCTGTGGGACGAGCGGCTGTCGACCGCCGCTGTCGAACGCGCGCTGGT
Organism: Sphingomonadales bacterium; assembly: GCA_009993585.1. Classification (GTDB taxonomy): domain Bacteria; phylum Pseudomonadota; class Alphaproteobacteria; order Sphingomonadales; family Sphingomonadaceae; genus Flavisphingopyxis. Next base: position 2,961 of record JAACTG010000084.1, on the reverse strand, counting down.
CGCGCAGGACGTCAGCCGCGCCAAGCGCGCCGCGCGCATCGACGCCGCCGCCGCTGCCTATATCCTGCAAGGCGCGATCGACGCGCTGGTCGCCTTGCCCGACGCTTGAGGCGGCGCGGCTTTCGGACTAGGGCAACGACGCGATGACCAGCCGATCCTTCCCGCACCGCGACCTGCTCGGCATCGCCGGGCTGTCGCCCGCCGATATCGCGCTGATCCTCGACGAGGCCGAAGCCTGGATCGATTTCAACCGTGGCCGGCGCAAGGCCGACGATCGCCTGCGCGGCCTGACGCAGATCAATGCCTTTTTCGAAAATTCGACGCGCACGCTGTTTTCGTTCGAGATCGCGGGAAAGCGCCTCGGCGCGCAGGTTTCCAATTTCCGCCCCGAGGGATCGAGCGTGAAAAAGGGCGAAAGCCTGACCGACACCGCGTTGACGCTCGGCGCCATGCGGCCCGATATCGTCGTCATCCGCCATGAAGCGGTCGGTGCCGCCGTCGACGTGGCCCGGGCGCTCGATTGCCCGGTCATCAACGCCGGCGACGGCACCGGCGAGCATCCGACGCAGGCCTTGCTCGACGCGCTGACGATCCGTCGCCGCATGGGCCGGATCGATGGGGTCAGGGTCGTGATCTGCGGCGACATCCGCCACAGCCGCGTCGCCGGATCGAACATGCTGGCGCTGCCGTTGCTGGGAGCGGACGTGCGCGTCGCCGGGCCGGCCGAACTGATGCCGGCGAGATTGCCCGCCGCGGTTTCACGGTATGATGATTTCGACGAAGCGCTGGACAACGCCGATATCGTCATGATGCTGCGCATCCAGCGTGAGCGGATGGCCAGCGTGTTCCCCGATAACAGCGAGGACTATCACGCGTCCTACGGACTGACGCACGAGCGGCTGGCCCGTTATGCGCCCGATGCGCTGGTCATGCATCCGGGTCCGATGAACCGCGGTGTCGAAATCAGCAGCGAGCTCGCCGACGATCCGGAGCGATCGCTGATCCTCAAGCAGGTCGAACTGGGGGTCGCGGTGCGCATGGCGTGCCTCGACCTGCTGACGCGCGACCGGCGCTAGCTTCGCCGGCGCTCAGCGCGAGGCGAGCCTGGTGCCGGTGTCGCGCGACGCCCAGCGATAATCTTCGCCGCCGCTGAGGTTGCGGACGAAGCAGACGCCGCCGCTCGCCTTGACCTTGTTGCACAGCGCCACGGCTTCTCCGCGCGAACCCAGCCCGTTGGCGGTCAGGCGATAAAAGTCCCTGCCGCCGACCTTGGCGAAATGGCTGGCGGCATCATAGCCGTCGAGCGCGCCGTACCGACCGCTGAACTGCGACCAGGCGCGCTGCGCCGCGCCGTTGCTCGAAAAGGCGCCGAGCTGGACCGCCCAGCCGCTTTTCGCCCAGGCCTTGCTGGCCTTAACGGGAGCAGGCTTGCTCGCCGGTGCCGCGTCGGCGGCGATCATGGGTGCGGACACCATTTGGCGCGGGGCGGCAGCGGCAACGCGCTCGAGCTGTGGCGACTGGACCGGCCGCTGTTCGGCCGACTGGTCGAGCGCGAGCAGTTCGGCGACCGCGGCGCGATAGGGTTCCGCCTCGTCGTCGCTTGCCTCGGCTGCGACACCCTCGGCCGGCTGGACATCGGAATAGGCCATCGCCATTGGCGAGGCCACGGCATAGTCGCTCGCCGGAGCGGGCGCGGCGGCATAATCATAGGCGGTCATGTCCGACACGGCCTCGGCCGCCAACACCGCTTGCGCGCCGGGCCCATCGACCAGCGCGAGGCGGACGGGAAGGCCGGGATCGGCGACGGGGGTAATGCCCATCAGGCCGGCAACGCGCATCTGCGACGTCGGCGCCTGCGCCAGCGCGGCCCATTCGGTCATGCGCGCATCGAGATTGGCGATATTCATATCCTGGGCGGCGACCAGCTTGGCCTCGAGCCAATGGTTGGTCATGGCATAGGCGAAGGCTAGATTCTGGCGCGTCTGAGCGGTGGCGTCGTCCTGGCGCGCGGCTGGGACGAGTACCATCACGGCGCGCTCCGGCTGACCGGCGAGCGCCAGCGCGAGCCCGTAATCGCTGGCCGACATCCGGTCGCGATGCTCGTCGAGGACGGCGACCGAACGATCGCTGTCGCCGATCGCGGCGAGGGCAAGCGCCAGCGACACCGCCGTGCGTCCGTCGGCCTGTCCCAGCGCCATGGCATCGTCGAACGCGGTCGCCGCAGAGGCAAAGCGCCCGGCGGAAAAATAGGCTTGGCCCAGCGTGCTGCGATAGGCGCCGTTAGCGGGATCGGCGGCCACGGCGGCCTCCGCAGCGGCGAGCGCCCTTTCGACATCGCCCTTCGCGGCGAGACGTTGGTAATCGTCCGACGACTTGCGCGCCGAATGCGCCAGCTGGTCGGCGCTCGATGCGGGCGACAGGCGCGTCAGGTCGACCCCCGAACAGCCGGTCAATACGGCACCCATGACCAGTCCGGATGCGGCTAGGTTCAATATGGCACGGTTCGTCATCTTAGGTCCCCTTGGGGTTCGGTCACTTGGGTTCGCCGGCGACATTGCCGGCGAGGGCTTCCACCTGCGGAAGCGTTTTGAGATAGGCGTCGAAAGCATCGGTCAGGATCTGCTGCGCCGAGCAATTGGTGAGCGCGCTGGCGAGCCGCAGGCGCAGGTGGCGCTCGGGATCGATGCGCAGCGTGAAAGCCGCCTTGCCCCGGGCCTTGACGACCTGCGGCTTCGCTTGCGAACGCGAGCGCGGAGGCGACGAGCGCCGCACGCCGGCCGCGATTTCGACCGGTTCGGCAGCGACGCGTTGGTCGGCGACCGGTGCCGGGGCGACAGGCTGTTCGACCGTCTGTTCGGCGGCGGGCGGGATCGCGTCGCGTGCCTGCTCGGGCGCGGCGACCTTGTCGCTGCGCGGCGCGATCAGGCTGGCGAAGCCGCGCGCATCGTGGCCATCGCTTTC
>JAACTG010000083.1:302-5760 GCA_009993585.1 Sphingomonadales bacterium | reverse complement strand
CGATGGTCGAGGAGATCGAGGTCGCCTTCGTCCTCGGCGGGACGACGCCGGCGATGCGATCGGCGTTCGGCACCAATGTCGGCATCGGCAGCCAGGCGATCGTCCAGGACGGCAACGATGCGCAGAAGGCCGAATGGTTGCCCAGAATCGCCAGCGGCGAGATCATCACCAGCTTCGCGCTGACTGAACCCGATGTCGGCTCCGATTCGGGCGCGGTGAAGACGCGCGCGACCAAGGCCAAGAGCGATAACGGCTCCGACGGCTACCGCCTGTCGGGGTCGAAACGCTATATCACCAACGCCGACAAGGCCGACCTGTTCACCGTCATGGCGCGCACCGGCGGCGAGGGGGCGGGCGGCGTCTCGGCCTTTCTCGTGCCGCGCGACAGCGCGGGTCTCGGCGTCGGCGCGCCCGAAGCCAAAATGGGCCAGCAGGGCGCGCATGTCTGCGACGTCAATTTCGACGACGTCTTCGTGCCAGCAGAAAACCGCGTCGGTCCAGAGGGCGAGGGGTTCAAGGTCGCGATGCGCGTGCTCGATCGCGGGCGCTTGCACATCTCGGCGGTCTGCGTCGGTGTCGCCGAACGGCTGATCGCCGACGCGGTCGCCTATGCGACGCAGCGCAAGCAGTTCGACCAGCCGATTTCCGATTTCCAGATGATCCAGGCGATGATCGCCGATTCGAAGGCCGAATGCATGGCCGCCAAGGCGCTGGTGCGCGAAACCGCGAGGCTGAAGGACGCCGGCGCGCGCATCACGCTCGATTGCGCCGCCGCCAAGCTGATCGCGTCCGAAATGGTCGGTCGCGTCGCCGAGCGCGCGGTGCAGATATTGGGCGGGGCGGGCTATATCGCCGATTACGGTGTCGAGCGCCTCTATCGCGACGTGCGCCTGTTCCGCATCTACGAAGGCACCAGCGAGATCCAGCGGCTGATCATCGCACGCGAGACAATCAAGGCGGGCGGATAGCCCCCAACACCCAAGCTTGAAGGAACGCACCATGGACATTTCAACGCTCTTCCGCCTCGACGGGAAGGTCGCCCTGGTCACCGGCGGGTCGCGCGGCATCGGCCTGATGATCGCGCGCGGCTATATCGATAGCGGCGCAAGAGTGTATATTTCGAGCCGCAAGGCCGAGGTCTGCGATGCCGTCGCCGAGGAACTCGGTCCCAACTGCATCTCGCTGCCGCACGACATTGCGACCGTCGCCGGCTGCGATGCGCTCGCCGCCGATTTCGCCAAGCGCGAGGACAGGCTCGACATATTGGTCAACAATGCCGGCGCCGCCTGGGCCGCCGAATTCGGGGAATTCCCCGAAAGCGGCTGGGACAAGGTCATGGACCTCAACGTCAAGTCGCCCTTCTTCCTGACGCAGGCGCTGTTCCCCCAGCTCAAGGCGGCGGGTAAAGAGGGCGCGCCGGCCAAGGTGATCAACATCGGCTCGATCGACGGCCAGCGGCTCAACCCGTGGGAAACCTACAGCTATCACGCTTCGAAGGCCGCGATCCTGTGGCTCACAAAACGGATGGCCGCGCGGATGGTCAAGGACCATATCAACGTCACCGCGATCGCGCCGGGCGCCTTTGCCAGCGACATGAACAAGGCGGCGCGTGACCATGGCGATGCGGTCGCGCAGGCGATTCCCGCCAGGCGTATCGGCGAGGCCGAGGACATGGCAGGCGCGGCGATCTACCTCGCCAGCCGCGCGGGCGACTATGTCATCGGCGAAACGCTGACCGTCGACGGCGGTCTCGTCGGGGCCGATGTCAGGACGAGCATCGGCGCCTGATCGCACCGGGGACTCTTGACGCCCGCCACCAGTGTATTATATACATAGCTCACCTATTGAGGAGCCTGCCATGCGTGCCCATATTCTCGCTTCCGCGCTTGCTTTCGCCACGCTCGCGTCGGGTTGCAGCCTGACCAGCGACGATGCCGACGAGGTCGCTGCCAAGGGAACGAAATCCGAAGACTCGACCGACATCGCGATCAACCTCGGCGACGGCGATTCGGGAGTCCGGGTCAAATCCGACGGCAGCGACAACAGCCGCGTCAACCTCAAGCTCCCCGGGATCGACCTCGACGTCAAGGTGCCCAATCTCGACATCAAGGCCGACGACGTCGATATCGGCGGCGTCGCTATGTATCCCGGCACCCGGCTCAAGAGTTTTAACATCGACGCCGGCAAGAACTCGGGCAGCGAAAAGGCGCTCGTCCGCGTCGGCATGACCTTTCCCGCCAGCGCCGCCAGCGTCGCCGACTATTACGAAGGCGCGATGAAGGACAAGGCCGTCACCTACACGCGCAAGGGCGGCAATTTCTCGGGAACCACCGACGACGGCGACCGCTTCACCCTCGCCATCGCCGATGCCGGCAAGACGAGCACCGGCGACCTCACCATCCGCGAGGCGAAATAGGCGGTGAATGCGGCGAGCCGGGTCCGCTAAAGCGGGGCCCTTCGCGCCGGTGCCGCATCCGCCCGAAGGTGGAAGACTACGCCTCGAGCTCGACGTCCCAATAGAGCCAGTCCTGCCAGCTATCGTGCAGATAGTTCGGCGGAAACGCGCGGCCCTGGTCCTGCAATTGCCAGCTGGTCGGGCGGATCGGCTCGAGGTGGAGCGGCATGTGCGCTTCCTTGGGCGTGCGTCCGCCCTTGCGGAAATTGCACGGCGCGCACGCGGTCGTCACGTTCTGCCACGTCGTGCGTCCGCCCTGGCGGCGCGGGACGACGTGATCGAAGGTCAGCTCGCGCCCCGACCCGCAATATTGGCACGCGAACTTGTCGCGCAGGAACACGTTGAAGCGCGTGAAGGCGGGATATTCCGACGGTTTGACATATTGCCTCAGCGCGATGACCGACGGGATCTTCATCGTCCAGCTGGGGCTGTGGACCTCGCGCGCATAGCTTTCGACGACGATGACGCGGTCAAGGAACACCGATTTGATCGCCGTCTGCCACGGCCACAGGCTGAGCGGATAATAGCTCAGCGGCGTGTAATCGGCGTTGAGCACGAGCGCCGGGCACTGGTCGGGGTGCCGATTGAGGTCAGGATGGAACATGGTTCGACGCGTCTCCCCCAAGCCGATGCCTGGGCGACGCTGTCGCGCCGAAGCATGACCGCGTCATTACAAGCGAAGCTGGCAATGACGTCAAGGCGAATATCAACATCTTGCGGTCGCGCCGGCTATGCCCGCCCACGATATGCGATTATGCCCGCATCATGACGCCGCCCGCATCCGCCATCCCGGCCCCCGTGACCCGCTTCGCCCCCAGCCCGTCGGGGCCGCTCCATCTCGGTCATGGCTATGCCGCGATCATGGCGCACGACGCCGCGTACGGCGATGTCGGCGGCGGGGGCGGGCGCATGATCCTGCGCATCGACGACATCGATGCCGCGCGCTCGCGCCGCGAACATGTCGCCTCGATCCTCGCCGATCTCGCCTGGCTCGGGCTCGACTGGGACGGCGATCCCGTCTTCCAGTCGCACCGCCTCGCCCGCTACGACGCCGCGCTCGGCCGGCTCGCCGCTATGGGCCTTGCCTATCGCTGCTTTTGCACCCGCGCCGCGATCGCCGCGGAGATCGCCGCCAGCGCCAGCGCCCCGCACGGTCCCGCCGCCAGCCGCTATCCCGGCACCTGCCGCGGCATCGATCCCGCCGCCGCGGCCGCCCGCGCCGCGACCGAGCCGCATTGCTGGCGGCTCGATGTCGCCGCCGCCGTCGCGCGCACCGGCCCGCTCGCCTGGCACGACGCCGCGCTCGGCACCGTCGCCGCCGCTCCGCTCGCCGGCGGCGACATCGTCCTCGCGCGCAGGGACGCGCCGTCGAGCTATCACCTCGCCAATGTCGTCGACGACGCCGATCTCGGCATCACCCTCGTCGTGCGCGGCGCCGACCTCGTCGATGCGACGCACGTCCAGCGGCTGCTGCAGGCGCTGCTCGACCTGCCGAGCCCGCGCTACGCGCACCACCCGCTCGTCCTCGGCCCCGACGGCAGGCGCCTTGCAAAACGCGACCGCGCCGCCGCCCTCGCCGCGCTGCGAGATGCGGGCGGCGACGGACCCCGCCTCGCCGCCGATTTGCACGCGGGCCGCTTTCCTGCTGGATATTCGCTCGGCAATCCCTAGATAGCAGGCATGAGCATCGTCATCGTCATCGCCATCGTCGTCGCCATGGGCGGCGTCCTCTTCGCCCTCATCCGCGGCCTCGTCACGTTTCTGAAGACGACCGAGGCCGATCTGAAGGGCGGGAACGAACCGGGCGCCGGCACCAGCGAGATGCACGCGATGCAGAACCGGATGATGTTCGCGCGCGTCAAATGGCAGGCGATCGCCGTCCTGTTGCTTGTCGTGCTCAGCCTCTTCGCCGCCGCCAACTGATTTCGCCGGCTCCCGCCCTCGATCGGGCAGGGGCAGGAATGGAGTGATCGCTCCGCCGGACGCCGCGCGCGCAATCGAACCCCCATTGACGCACGCCCCCAACCCGGCGACTCTCCCGCGCATGGTAAAGCTCAATCGGATCTACACCCGCACCGGCGACGCCGGCACCACCGGCCTCGTCGACGGCTCGCGCGCGTCGAAGGCCGACCCGCTGATCGCCGCGATCGGCGACGTCGACGAAGCGAACAGCGCGATCGGCCTGGCGCTGGCTGCCCTCAATGGCGCCGCGCTCGATGCGGCCGCCGACGCCGCGCTCGCGGCACGGCTCGCGGCGATCCAGAACGACCTGTTCGATCTCGGCGCCGACCTCGCCACGCCCGCGAGCGACGCCGACGGCACCGACTTCGCCCCGTCGGACATGGTCCTGCGCGTCACCGCCGCGCAGGTCGCCCGGCTCGAGCGGGAGATCGACGCGATGAACGAGGGGCTGGCGCCGCTCAAGAGCTTCATCCTCCCCGGCGGCGCCCCGGCGGCGGCCGCGCTGCATTTGGCAAGGGCGATCGCGCGCCGCGCCGAACGCACCGCCGTCGCCGCCGGCGAAGCGCGCGCGCTCAACCCCGCCGCGCTCACCTACCTCAACCGCCTGTCGGATCACCTCTTCGTCATGACGAGGGTGGTTAATGCAGGCGCGGGCGGCGACGTGCTGTGGGTGCCGGGGGGAAGTCGGTAGCCGGCCGACCCGCCGACCGCGTGGCTAGGCGGCTTTGCCATCGCCCTCCTCGGTCGCGGCGACGACGACGCTGCCGGCGCTGAATCCGTGGACGATCGTCGACAGCAATATGGTGAACACCACCGTCGCCCACAGCGCCCCTTCGTCGACAAGCTCAAGCTTTCCGCCGGCATAAGCGAGGTAATAGATCGACCCGATCCCGCGCACGCCGTAAAAGGCGACGACGGCGCGCTGCTTGGTCGACAGCGACGTGCCGATCAGCGCGATCATCCCGCTCGCCGGCCGGATGACGAAGATCAGCGCGCAACCGAGGATCGCGTGGCGCCAGTCGAGATAAGGCAACAGCGCGG
>JAACTG010000083.1:155-251 GCA_009993585.1 Sphingomonadales bacterium | reverse complement strand
GCGCGTCGGAGAAATTGTGCAGCCGCCCATGGAAGGCATGGTTGGCTTCCTCGCGCCGCAGCGCCAACCCCATTACAAACGCTGCGATGAACCCGT
>JAACTG010000083.1:0-130 GCA_009993585.1 Sphingomonadales bacterium | reverse complement strand
ATAGGTCAGCAGCACGCCTGCCAGCGCGTTGACGCCAGACCCGCTTTCTGCCAGCGAATTGTCTCGCGGGATGCCGAACAGGATCTTGCCCAGCAGCCATCCCGCGCCTGCCCCGGCAACTGCCCCGACG
>JAACTG010000082.1 GCA_009993585.1 Sphingomonadales bacterium | reverse complement strand
CGAGACGACGACGATGCGGTCGACGAACGCCGCACCGCCCTTTTCGAACAATAGCGGGATATCGAGGACGACGAAATCGGCGGCTTCATGCTCGTCGAGAAAGGCGCGCTGCATCGCCGCGACGGCGGGGTGGACGATCCGCTCGAGATCGGCGAGCGCGGCGGCGTCGGCGAACACCCGCGCGCCGAGCGCGGCGCGATCGACGCCGCCCGGGCCGGTGCTGCCGGGAAAGCGCTGTTCGATCGCGCCCAGCAGCGCGCCGCCCGGTCCCTGCAGCGCGTGGACCGCGGCGTCGGCATCGAACACCGGCACACCGAGATCGCGCCACATCGCCGCGACCGTCGATTTGCCCATGCCGATCGAGCCGGTCAGGCCGACGATCATCGGGCCGCGCGCCGCGCCGCCGGCATCGCCGGGCGCGCTCATGCCAGCAGCCGTTCGCGCAGCTCGCCGTCGTGATCGCGCGGCGGCGGCGCGTCGAAGAACAGTTCGAACGCGACCGCGGCCTGGCCGACGAGCATTTCGAGTCCGTCGATCGTCGCCAGGCCGAGCTCCTCGGCGGCGGCGATCAGCGGGGTGACGACCGGATCGGTGACGAGATCGTAGACGATTCCATCCGGCGCGAGCCGGGCGAGATCGGGGACATAGGCGTCGTAGCCCGTCATGCCGAGCGGGCTGGCGTTGACGAGCAGCCGGGCGGGCGGGAGCGGTGCGGAGAGCATCTGCGTGTCGCCGCGCAGGCCGAGCTGCGACAGCAGCATCGCCGCCTTGAGCGGGTTACGGGCGACCACGGTCACCGCGCCGATGCCGCAACGCGACAGCGCGAACAGCGCCGCGCGCGCCGCGCCGCCCGACCCGATCACCGCGACGGGCGCGCCCGCCAGGTCGATATCGGCGAGCGGCGCATAGAATCCCGCCGCGTCGGTGTTGGTCGCGATCAGCCGATCGCGCTGGCGCAGGACGGTGTTGGCGGCCCCGATCGAGCGGCCAAGGTCGCCGGGATCGGCGACATGATCGAGCACGGCGAGCTTGTGCGGCATCGTTACGTTGCAGCCGCGCCAGTCGGGATCGGCGCGGCACCGCGCAAAATAATCGGCCAGCCCGTCGGCGGCGACGCGCGTCGCGCGGTAATCGGCATCGATGCCGAGCCTGTCGAGCCAGAAGCGGTGGATGAGCGGCGACTTGCTGTGCGCGACCGGGTCGCCGATCACCTCGGCATAGGGGCGGCCCGCCGTCATGACGCCAGCACGCCCAAACGCCTGAATTCGGGGAGCAGAGCCATCAACGGCATGCCGAGGATCGTGAAATGATCGCCCTCGACGCGGTCGAACAGCTGCACGCCGCGCCCCTCGATACGGAAACAGCCGGCGCATTCGGCGATCGCGGGCCATTCGACCGCCAGATAGGATTCGATGAAGGCGTCGGACAGGCGGCGGACGTGGAGCCGCGCGACATCGCCGACGGCGGCGAGCGTGGCGCCGTCGCGCACCAATGCGGCGGCGCTGTGCAACGCGATGACCCGCCCCGAAAAATCGCGCAGATGCGCCTCGGCCTCGGCGCGGCTGCCGGGCTTGTCGTAGCGCCGCGTGCCCAGCGCGACGAGCGAATCGCTGCCGAGCACGATCCGTCCCGGCGCGGCGCTCGCCCCCGCGCGCGCCTTGGCCAAAGCGAGCGCTGCGGCGAGGTCGGCGGGCGCGGCATCGGGCAGGTCGCGCTTGATCGCGTCCTCGTCGGTGCCGACCGGCATGACGTCATGCGGCACGCCTGCGGCAGCGAGCATGACGCGCCGCGACGCGCTGCCCGAGGCGAGGACGACCGATTCGCTCATCCTGCGTTGCCGGCGCTATCGCCGTCCTCGGCATCGCGCGCCTGGTTGAGCTTGATCACCGCGGCGGCGGTTTCCTCGATCGAGCGGCGGGTGACGTCGATCACCGGCCAGTGATTGTCGGCGAACATGCGCCGCGCATAGGCGACCTCGCGCTTGACCTCGGCCTCGTCGACATAGGCGGTTTCGGGGCGCTGGCCGAGCGTAAGCAGGCGGTTGCGGCGGACTTGGAGCAGCCGCTCCGCCCCCGTCGTCAGCCCGACGACGAGCGGATGGACGAGCGTGAACAGCTTGGCCGGCGGCGGCGATTCGACGACGATCGGGATATTGGCGACCTTGAACCCGCGATTGGCGAGATAGATGCTCGTCGGCGTCTTCGACGATCGCGACACGCCGGCGAGGACAATGTCGGCCTCTTCCCAGTTTTCCCAGTTGATGCCGTCGTCGTGCGCGATGGTGAACTGGATCGCGTCGACGCGCGCGAAATAGGCGGCGTCGAGGACGTGCTGGCGTCCCGGGCGCGCCTTGGCTTCCTGCCGGAGCAGGCTCGACAACGCATCGGTGACCGCGTCGAGCGCTGCGACCGCGGGCAGGTCGTGGCGGCGGCACGCGCGCTCAAGCTTGCGGCGGTTGTCGTGGCCGACCATGGTGTGGAGCACCAGCCCGGGATTTTCGGCCAGGTCGGCGATCGTGCGATCGAGGTCGCGGTCGGAACGGATCAGCGGATGGAAATGGCGCACGACATCGACGTCGTCGAACTGCGCGAGCGCCGCCTTGGCGACGGTGTCGAGCGTTTCGCCGGTTGAATCGGAGACGAGATGGAGATGGAGGCGCTGCGTCATCGCTGACGCACAGTCCTGTGGATATCATCGGTATAAAGCAAGCAAAAGCGGCTGTGGATAAGCTTCTCCCCGCTTATCCGATTTTCATCCACAGGCGGTCCACAGGCGGCGAAACGTTCCACAGCCTGTCGATAACGGGGATGGATTTCGCGACTCGCCGGCGAACCGTGGGCGGAAGATCGCGCCGCTGTTGGCAAAAGCCGCAAAACATCCTTATGCACGCGATCCACGGCCCAACTAACATAACCAACCCTATAAGACTCTTTATAGGTGTTAGGGGGAATGGGGCGCGAGCGTCCCCGTGTCCCCGTCACCTTGTCACCAGGATCGATGCCAGCCAATGACCGGATCTAATGCCAAGCCCCTGCTCGCCGTCTTGCGCGGCGAGCGCCAGCCACGCCCGCCGCTATGGCTGATGCGCCAGGCGGGGCGCTATCTGCCCGAATATCGCGCGCTGCGCGCCGACAAGGGCGGGTTTCTCGACCTCGTCTACGACAGCGCGTCGGCCGCAGAGGTGACGCTGCAACCGCTGCGGCGCTTCGCCTTCGACGGATCGATCCTGTTTTCGGACATCCTGATCGTGCCGCACGCGCTCGGCCAGCATCTCGAATTTCGCGTCGGCGAAGGCCCGCACCTGTCGCCGCGCCTCGCCGATGTCGCGCTCGCGGACCTGACACCCGTGATCGAGCGCTTCGACCCGGTTTACGACACCGTGCGCAGGGTGAAGGCTCAGCTCGCGCCTGGCACGACCTTTCTCGGCTTTGCCGGCAGCCCGTGGACGGTGGCGACCTATATGGTCAACGGCGAGGGCAGCCGCGACCAGGCCGCCGCGCGGCGCATGGCCTATGGCGACCCCGCCCGTTTCGGCGCGCTGATCGACGCGATCGTGACGACGAGCATCGATTATCTGTCGGGCCAGATCGAGGCGGGCGTCGATGCGGTGCAGCTGTTCGACAGCTGGGCCGGATCGCTGTCGCCGGCGCAGTTCGACCGCTGGGTGATCGCGCCCAACAAGGCGATCATCGATGGGCTGCGCGCGCGCCATCCGCAGGTTCCGATCATCGGCTTTCCCAAGGGCGCGGGCGGCAAGATCGCCGCCTATGCCGCGGGCACCGGGGTCGATGCGATCGGCCTCGACGAGACGGTCGATCCGTCCTGGGCGGCGCGCGAGCTGCCAGCCGAGCTGCCGGTGCAGGGCAATCTCGACCCGCTCGCGCTGATCGCCGGCGGCAGCGCGCTTGAAAGCGCGGCCAAAGCGATCATATCGGCCTTTGCCGACCGGCCGCATATATTCAATCTCGGTCACGGTATCTTGCCCGACACGCCGATCGCGCATGTCGAACAGCTGGTTGCAATCGTAAGAGGCGCATGATGGATGGACTGGTCGGATTTCTTGGAACCGCCGTGCTCTGGATAAAGGCGGCGCACGTCATCTTCGTGATCTTCCTGATCGCCGGGCTGTTCATGCTGCCGCGCTTTTTCGTCTATCACCACGCCTGCGCGGTGGGATCGCCCGAGGATGCGCTGTGGATCGAGCGCGAAAAGCGGCTGATCAAGATCATCCTCAATCCCTCGCTGATCCTCGTCTGGGTTTTCGGCCTCGCACTCGCCTTCAGCCTCGGCAGCTGGGACCAGGGCTGGTTCCACGCCAAGCTGCTGCTCGTGCTCGGCCTGTCGGGCTATCACGGCTGGGGCGTCGGCTATGCCAGGAAACTGGCGCGCGGCGAGCGGCCGATCAGCGAAAGGCGGCTGCGGCTGCTCAACGAAGTGCCCGGCATCGCGACCGCGCTGATCGTCATCCTGGTGATCGCCAAGCCGTTCTGAACGCGCCGCAAGGCGCAGCTGCGGGGCGCGCAAGCGCGATTGACTTGACCGTGCGACGCGCCTAAATGCGGGCGTTCCAAACCGGCGGCGATCGCAGCTTTTCCAAGCGATCTTCACGATTTTCCAGCGTCTTTCCCCAAGACCGGATCGCCAGCCAGTCCTCCCCCTTTCCGCCACGGAAACCCCGAATATGCATCTCAAGGACCTCAAGAAGAAAACCCCCGCCGAACTCGTCGAAATGGCTGAAAAGCTTGGCGTCGAGGGAAGCTCGACGCTGCGCAAGCAGGACCTCATGTTCGCCATCCTCAAGGAGCTGTCCGACGAGGGCGAGGAGATCATGGGGCTCGGCACGATCGAGGTGTTGCCCGACGGTTTCGGCTTTCTGCGCAGCCCCGAGGCGAACTATCTCGCCGGGCCCGACGACATCTACGTGTCGCCCAACCAGGTGCGCAAATTCGGCCTGCGCACCGGCGATACCGTCGAGGGCGAGATCCGCGGGCCGCGCGACGGCGAACGCTATTTCGCGCTGACCAAGCTCAGCCAGGTCAATTTCGACGATCCGGACGCGGTGCGCCATCGCGTCAATTTCGACAATCTCACCCCGCTCTATCCCGACGAGCGCCTCAAGCTCGAGATCGAGGATCCGACGATCAAGGACAAGACGGGGCGCGTGCTCGACGTCGTCGCGCCGCTCGGCAAGGGCCAGCGCTGCCTGATCGTCGCGCCGCCGCGCGTCGGCAAGACGATCATGATGCAGAACATCGCCAAGGCGATCTCGGTCAACCATCCCGAATGCTATCTCATCGTCCTGCTGATCGACGAGCGGCCCGAGGAAGTCACCGACATGCAGCGCACCGTGGTCGGCGAGGTCGTCTCCTCGACCTTCGACGAACCCGCGACGCGCCACGTCCAGGTCGCCGAAATGGTGATCGAAAAGGCCAAGCGCCTTGTCGAGCACAAAAAGGATGTCATCATCCTGCTCGACAACATCACGCGCCTCGGCCGCGCCTACAACACCGTCGTGCCGAGTTCGGGCAAGGTGCTGACCGGCGGCGTCGACGCCAATGCGTTGCAGCGCCCCAAGCGCTTCTTCGGCGCGGCGCGCAATATCGAGGAAGGCGGCTCGCTGACGATCATCTCGACCTCGCTGATCGATACCGGCAGCCGCATGGACGAGGTCATCTTCGAAGAGTTCAAGGGCACCGGCAACGCCGAAATCGTCCTCGACCGCAAGATCGCCGACAAGCGCATCTTCCCGTCGATCGACGTCGGCAAGTCGGGCAC
>JAACTG010000104.1 GCA_009993585.1 Sphingomonadales bacterium | reverse complement strand
AGCGCGCCCACTTCGCCGCCCGACAGGACATAGTCGCCGATCGACACCGGGCGGATCGGCCGGGCATCGAACAGCCGCTCGTCGATCCCTTCGAAGCGGCCGCACAGGATCGTCACCCCGGGACCGGCGACGAGATCGCGCACGAGGCGCTGCGTCAGCGGCTCGCCGCGCGGCGTCATCGCCAATACGGGGGCATCGGGCTGGCGTTCGATCGCGGCATCGACCGCGCGCGCCAGCACGTCGCAGCGCATCACCATGCCCGCCCCGCCGCCCGAGGGCGTGTCATCGACGCTTTTATGTTTGTCCTCGGCGAAATCGCGGATCTGGATCGCATCGCACGACCATTTGCCCTCGCCCAGCGCGCGCCCGGCGATGCTGTGGCCGAGCGGCCCGGGGAACATCTCGGGATAGAGCGTCAGGATTTGCGCGGCGAAGGTCATTTGCGGCCGTGCCACATTTTCAAGAGAGCCAGAGCCGGAACAGCCCCAACCAGATAGTAGACAGGAACTAACATTGCGAATGTAATAAACTCGGCGAAGTTTGCAGGCCCGGGATCGGGAATCGCATCCATATAGTCTTGAGGTAGTTCGAAGGTAACCACGATCCATATTCCATATAGGATACTGGCGATCGGAACGAAGCCGAGACTAGGCAGCCAGAATTTTCGACCTTCCTTCCAAGACGTAAAGGCTAAAAGAACGCCGCCAATACAGACGCTGATAATCGCAGAAATCAGGATGAATGATACGGAAGAGCCGAGAAAGCCGGTCATTCTACGAAATCGGAATCGATCGTGAGTTGCGTTTCACCCACCGTGACTGCGGCGATCGGCACCATGAAGCGCTTGCCATTCGGGCGTTCGATCTCAACGACATCCCCCGCGTTGAAATTCTCGACCGCGACGCAGCTGCCCAGCGCCGCGCCGTCGCTCGAGACGCACGGCAGGTCGATCAGGTCGTGATGGTAATATTCGCCGTCGGCGAGCGGCGGCAGTGCCGAGCGCGCGACGGTCAGCACGCTGCCGCGCAGCGCCTCGGCGGCGGTGCGGTCGGCGACTTCGGCGAAGCGCGCGACCGCGCCGTGATTGGCGGGACGGATTTTCTGCAAGGTCAGCGTGCGCCCGTCGACCTCGAAGCTCTGATAGCGTTTGAGGCTGTCGGGCCCTTCGCCGAACAGCTTGAGCCGGACCTCGCCCGCCACGCCGTGCGCGCCCGAAACGGCGGCCAGCACGACGCGGCGAGCGGGATCCATGATCGCTTAGCCCTCGGTCTTTTCGGCGTCTTCGGCCTTGGCGTCTTCGGCCCTGGGCTCTTCAGCCGGAGCTTCTTCTGCCTTGGCTTCCTCGGCGGGAGCGTCTTCAGCCTTGGCGTCTTCGGCGGGAGCAGCTTCGGCTTCGGGAGCGGCGTCCTCGACCTTGGCGTCTTCCTCGGCGGGGGCGGCTTCGAGCGCCTTCTTGGCTTCTTCTGCCGCGGCCAGCTTGGTCGCCTTTTCCTCGGCGCGTTCCTTGGCCTTTTCGCCCGGTTCGGCGCGGTTGGGGTTGTTGCGCGCCGAGCGTTCCCTCACGCCGGCGGCATCGAGGAAGCGGGCGACGCGATCCGACGGCTGCGCGCCGACCGACAGCCAATGCTTGGCGCGGTCGCTGTCGAGCACGACCCGCTTGTCGTCGTCCTTGGCGAGCAGCGGGTTGTAGCTGCCGAGACGCTCGATGAAGCGGCCGTCGCGCGGCATGCGCGAATCGGCGACGACGATCTTGTAATAGGGCCGCTTCTTCGAGCCGCCACGCGAAAGACGAATTACAGTTGCCATGATATGTTCCTTCTAGAGAATATTGAAATTGTTGAACGAATTTGTCGAAAATCTATTTCTTGCCGGGGCCGAAGCCGGGCGGCAGTTGCGGCATGCCGCCGCCGCCGAGCAGCCCGCCGAGGCCGCCCATGCCGCCGCCGCCCTTGCCGAGCATGCCCGCGAGTCCCTTGAGCCCGCCCATCTTGCGGATCTTCTTCATCGCGGTCGCCATTTCCTTGTGCATCTTGAGCAGGCGATTGACGCCCTGCACCGTCGTCCCCGATCCCTTGGCGATGCGGATCTTGCGCTTGGCGTTGACGAGCTGCGGCTTCGCCCGCTCGTTCGGCGTCATCGACCCGATCATCGCGTCGAGATGGACGAGCATCCTGTCGTCGACGCCGCCCTGCGCCATCGCCGCCTGCGCCTTCTTCATCCCGGGGATCATGCCGGCGAGCGCGCCGAGACCGCCCATCTGCGTCATCTGGCGCAGCTGCATGCGAAGGTCGTTCATGTCGAACTCGCCCTTCGCCATCTTCGCCGCCATCGCCTCGGCGTCTTCCTGGTTGATCGTCTCGGCGGCGCGTTCGACCAGGCTGACGACGTCGCCCATGCCGAGGATGCGGCCCGCCACGCGCTTGGGATCGAACGCTTCGAGCGCGTCGAGTTTCTCGCCGACGCCGGCGAACTTGATCGGCTTGCCGGTGACCGCGCGCATGCTCAACGCCGCGCCGCCGCGCGCATCGCCGTCCATGCGGGTGAGGACGACGCCGGTCAGCGCGACCTGCTGGGAGAAATTCTGCGCGACCTGGACCGCGTCCTGCCCGGCGAGGCTGTCGACGACGAGCAGCATTTCGGTCGGCGTCGCGACGTCGGCGACGCTGCGCATCTCGTCCATCAACTGCTGGTCGACATGGAGCCGCCCGGCAGTGTCGAGCAGGAGGACGTCGAACGCCTGCAACCTGGCGGCCTGCAGCGCGCGGCGCGCGATATCGACCGGCTGCTGGCCGGCGACGATCGGCAGCGTCGCGACGTCGATCTGCGTGCCGAGCGTCGCCAGCTGCTCCTGCGCCGCGGGGCGCGCGACGTCGAGCGAGGCCATCAGCACGCGCTTGCCCTGCTTGTCCTTCAATCGCTTGGCGATCTTGGCGGTCGTCGTCGTCTTGCCCGATCCTTGCAGGCCGACCATCATCACGACTGCGGGCGGCTGCACGTCGATCGCGAGTTCGGACGCATCCGAGCCGAGCATTTCGACGAGCCCGTCATGGACGATCTTGACCACCATCTGGCCCGGCGTGACCGAGCGCAGCACGTCCTGCCCGACCGCCAGCTCGGTGACCTGTTCGATGAAGCTGCGCACGACAGGCAGCGCGACATCGGCCTCGAGCAAGGCGATGCGCACTTCGCGCATGGCGCCGCGCACGTCCTCCTCGCGCAGCGCGCCACGACCGCGCAAGGCGTCGAACACGCTGGCCAGCCGGTCGCTCAAACTGTCGAACATCGCGTCGTCCCTTCGCTGTGCGGGCTCAGTTTTCGCCAAATCCAAACGAAAAAGCGCCGGTGGGCGAAACCTCGCCGACCAGCGGTCGTCCTTGGACGGGAAAGCCCGTACGAACATGTATCCGGCGCCCGGCAGACCGGACGCTGCGCGGCTCTTAGCGCCGCCCGCCCGATTAGGCAAGACCGGCAGTTTCCCGACCGGCCATTAACTCGAAACTTACCGTTATGGTTTATGCCTCGTCGCAGCAAGGATGGGCCAGGCAATGCAAGACTTCTTTCGCGACGACTTCGAAGATTTCGAACCCGACGGCGACGGCCGCGCCAGGACATTGCACGTGGCGTCGCGGACCGACTTCGTCGCCGGCGGCATCGTCCTGGCCGCGATCATCCTGTTCATCGGGACCGGCAGCACCGTCTTCACCTCGATCGTTCGATCGCTTTCGGGCTATGCCGGCGGCACCGACCAGGCGCTGAGCGTCGCGGTCATCCTCAATATCGCGCTGATCATCTTCGGCTGGCGTCGTTATCGCGACCTCGAAAGCGAATATGTCGTTCGCAGCGACGCCGAGCGGCGCGCATGGCGCATCGCCAACACCGATGCGCTGACCGGGTTCAAGAACCGCCGCTCGATCGGTAGCCACGGCAATCGCATGATCGACGAGGCGCAGCAGGACGGCAAGGATATCGCGGTATTCATGCTCGATCTCGACCAGTTCAAGACGGTCAACGACGTCTATGGCCATGCCGCGGGCGACGTCGTCCTCAAGATCGCCGCGCAGCGGATCGACGAGATCATGCCCGCCGCCACGCTCAAGGCGCGGCTCGGCGGCGACGAATTCGTGTGCATCTTCGCGGTCGAACGGCACCAAAGCGAGATTATCGACATCCTGGCGCAGAAACTCGTGTCGGCGATGGCGCGCCCGGTCGACAGCGACAATCTGTGCGTTTCCATCAGCACCTCGCTCGGCATCGCCAAGCTCGAGCCCACCGCAAAGTCGGTCGAGACGCTGATGCGCCGCGCCGATATCGCGATGTACGCCTCGAAAGAGCGCGGCAAGAACCGCTATTCCTGGTTTTCCGACGAAATGGAGAGCGAGCTGCACAAGCGCAACGACCTCGAACAGGGGCTGCGCGCGGGCATTCCCAATGGCGAATTCGAACCGTTCTTCGAACCCCAGGTCGATCTCGCCAGCGGGCGCATCGAAGGTTTCGAGATGCTCGCGCGCTGGCGCTCGCCGACCTTCGGCATGGTGTCGCCCGATATCTTCATCCCGATCGCCGAGGAATGCGGCCTGATCGCCGACCTGTCGCTGTCGGTCATGCGCCAGGCATTCGAAGCGGCGCGCGACTGGGACCACGCACTGACGATTTCGGTCAACGTGTCGCCGATGCAGCTCAAGGACCCCTGGCTCGCGCAGAAAATGGTCAAGCTGCTGACCGAGACGGGCTTCCCCGCCAACCGGCTCGAGATCGAGATCACCGAAAGCTCGCTGTTCGACAATCTCGGCCTTGCCCAGTCGATCATCGGCAGCCTCAAGAACCAGGGCATCCAGGTCAGTCTCGACGATTTCGGCACCGGCTATTCGAGCCTGGCGCACCTGCGCGCGCTGCCGTTCGACCGGATCAAGATCGACCGCAGCTTCGTGACGTCGATGGCCGAAAGCGCCGACAGCGCCGCGATCGTCAGCGCCATCATCAAGCTTGGCGAGACGCTCAACATGCCGGTCACCGCCGAAGGGATCGAGGACGAGGAAACCGCGGCGATGCTGATCGCGCTGGGTTGCCGCAAGGGCCAGGGATGGCATTTCGGCCGCCCGACCGGGATCAAGGCGACCGCGGCCGCAATTGCCAAGCGCGAGGCCGCAGCCGCGACCGGCGGGCCGATCTCCAAGCCCGCGGCGCTCCGCCGCATCGAGAGCGCGATCGCCGCCCGCAAGGCGGGTTAACCGCCCCCAAGATCGACCGTTGCGACCGATGGCCGCGCCGATCGGCGATGGACAGGCGCACGCGCGCTTCCTACATGGCCCGACTATGGCGGACCGCTTCATCAAGATGCACGGGCTGGGCAACGACTTCGTCGTCGTCGACGCGCGCGAGGCGCGGGTGGCGATGCCGCGCGCCCGCGCCCGCGCAATCGCCGATCGCCATACCGGCATCGGTTGCGACCAGCTGATCCTGATCGAACCGAGCGAGCGCGCCGACCTGAAGATGCGCATCTTCAACGCCGATGGCGGCGAGGTCGAGGCATGCGGCAATGCCACGCGCTGCGTCGCCGCGCTGCTCGGCGAACCCGCGAAGATCGAGACGCTCGGCGGCATCGTATCGGTGTCGGGCGGCCATGCCGATGCCAAGGTCGACATGGGCGAGCCGCGCTTCGACTGGGAAGGCATCCCGCTGGCGATGCCGATGGACACGCAGGCGATGCGCGTCGGCTGGGGCGAGCTTACCGCGCCCGACGCGGTCAATGTCGGCAATCCGCATATCGTCTTTTTCGTCGCCGATGCCGACGCGATCGACCTCGCCGCGATCGGCCCCGAGATCGAGACCGATCCGCTGTTCCCGCAAAAGGTGAACGTCAACGTCGCCAGCATCGCCGATGACGGCCGCATCGTGCTGCGCGTGTGGGAACGCGGCGCCGGGCTGACGCAGGCGTGCGGCACCGGCGCCTGCGCGACCGCGGTCGCGGCGATCCGGCGCAAGCTCGTCGCCTCGCCGGTCACCGTCGCCCTGCCCGGCGGCGAGCTCGTCATCGCCTGGCAACCGGGCGAGACGATCCGCATGACCGGCCCGGCGACGCTGGTTTTCGAGGGCGAGACCGACTGGAGCCGCTTCGGATGAGCGCGCACGAGGTCGTCACCCTGGGCTGCCGGCTCAACATCGCCGAAAGCGAGGCGATCGCCCGGACGCTGGCCGACGCGCCCGATCGATCGCCGGTCGTGGTGATCAACAGCTGCGCGGTGACGGCCGAGGCGGTCAGGCGAACCGGCCAGGCGGTGCGCCGCGCGAGGCGCGCCGACCCCGCCGCGCGCATCGTCGTCACCGGCTGCGCCGCGCAGATCGAACCCGATCGCTTCGCCGCGATGGCCGAAGTCGATGCCGTCGTCGGCAACAGCGAAAAGGCCAGGCCCGCGAGCTGGCTCGACCTTTCGGGCAGCGCCCGTGTCCGCGTCGGCGACATCATGGCGGTGCGCGAAACCGCGCCGCAGATGGCGCATGCCTATGGCGACCGGACGCGCGCCTTTGTCGAGGTGCAGAACGGCTGCGACCATCGCTGCACCTTTTGCGTCATCCCTTATGGTCGCGGCAACAGCCGCTCGGTCCCCGCCGGCGCGGTGGTCGACCGCATCGCCGCGCTGGTCGACGAGGGCCATCGCGAGATCGTCCTCACCGGCGTCGACGTGACGAGCTATGGCCACGACCTGCCCGGCGAGCCCACGCTCGGATCGCTGGTCGGGCGCATCCTCAATCACGTCCCCGCCCTCGCCCGGCTGCGGCTGTCGTCGCTCGACAGCATCGAGATCGACGACGAGCTGTTCGACCTGGTCACCGGCGAGCCGCGGATGATGCCGCACCTCCACCTGTCGCTCCAGGCGGGCGACGACATGATCCTGAAACGGATGAAGCGCCGCCACAGCCGCGGCGAGGCGATTGCCATGGTCGAGCGGCTCAAGGCCAGGCGCCCCGGCATCGCGATCGGCGCCGACATCATCGCCGGCTTCCCGACCGAGAGCGAGGCGATGTTCGCCAATTCGCTGAGGCTGGTCGAGGAATGCGACATCGTCTTCGGGCATATCTTCCCGTTCAGCCCGCGCGAAGGCACGCCCGCCGCGCGGATGCCGCAGCTCGACCGGCGCGTGATCAAGGACCGTGCCGCCGCATTGCGGGCGGCCTGCGGCCAGCAGCGGTCGCGGTGGCTGGAATCGCTGGTGGCGACGACACACAGTCTGCTCGTCGAAAGCGACGGACGTTCGGGACATCTCGAAAACTTCGCTGCGGCGAGGCTGGCCGCAGGCTCGGCGCTGACGCCCGGGACGATCGCCGACGTCGCCGTCACCGCGATCGCCGGCGCAACGCTGTCGGTCGCAATGTCGGAGGCCGCGGAATGAGGTGGACCGACCGCATGTTCGGCGGGCTGCGCAAGACGTCGGACCGGCTCGGCAGCAATCTTGCCGGGCTCGTCACCGGGCGCGCGACGCTCGACGCCGCGACGCTCGACGGGATCGAGGATGCGCTCATCATGTCCGATCTCGGCCCGGCGATGGCCGAACGGATCCGCCAGCGGCTGGGGGCGACGCGCTTCGAGAACGGCATCGACGAGGCCAAGGTCAAGGCGGTCGTCGCCGAGGAAATCGCGGCGGTCCTCGGCCCCGTCGCCGACCCGCTCGACATCGATGCCTTTCCCCGCCCGCAGGTGATCCTCGTCATCGGCGTCAACGGATCGGGCAAGACGACGACGATCGCCAAGCTGGCGCATTATTTCCAGGAGCTCGATTACGGCGTCATGCTCGCCGCCGGCGATACCTTTCGCGCCGCCGCGATCGGCCAGCTCAAGATCTGGGCCGACCGGCTCGGCGTGCCGATCGTCTCGGGCCCCGAGGGCGGCGATGCCGCCGGCGTCGTGTTCGACGCGGTCAAACAGGCGACCGCGACGGGTATCGACGTCCTGATCGTCGATACCGCGGGACGGTTGCAGAACAAGCGCGAGCTGATGGACGAGCTCGCCAAGATCCGCCGCGTGCTCGGACGGCTCAACCCCGAGGCGCCGCATGACGTCGTCCTCGTCCTCGACGCGACCAACGGCCAGAACGCGCTGTCGCAGATCGAAACGTTCAAGGAGCTTGCCGGCGTGACCGGCATCGTCATGACCAAGCTCGACGGCACCGCGCGCGGCGGCGTGCTGGTCGCGGCCGCCGAAAAATACGGCCTCCCCGTCCACGCCATCGGCGTTGGCGAGGGACTCGAGGACTTGCGCCCGTTCGACCCGCGCCAGCTCGCCAACGCCATTGCAGGAAATTTCGAATGAGCGAAGAAAATCCCCAGGAAACCGTGATTGCCGAAAAGAAGGCGCATGGCGGCGCATTGCCGTTCCTGATCGATTTCGGCCCGCTGCTGATCTTCTTCCTGGTGTTCAAGTTCAGCTCGAACGACGGCGCGTTCGGCCCGACCGCGGCCGCGATCAAGGGCACGATCGCATTCATGGTCGCGATCAGCGTCGCCGTCGCGGTATCGCTGTGGAAGCTCAAAAAGGTCTCGCCGATGCTGTGGCTGTCGGCGGTGCTGGTGCTGTTTTTCGGCGCGCTGACGGTCTATTTCCACAGCGAGAAATTCATCCAGATCAAGCCGACGATCATCTACCTGTTTTTCGCGGTGACGCTGTTCGTCGGCTGGCTGCGCGGCAAGCCGTTGCTCAAATATCTGATGCAGGCGGCCTATGACGGGCTCGATGCCGAGGGCTGGATGAAATTGTCGCGCAACTGGGCGATTTTTTTCGCCGCGATGGCGCTGGTCAACGAGGGATTGCGCTATACGCTCAGCTTCGACAGCTGGCTGACGGTCAAGGTGTGGGGCATCACCGCGGCATCGATGCTGTTCGCGCTCGCCAATATCCCGATGCTGATGCGCCACGGCCTTGCGGTCGAAACCGACACCAAGCCGGGCTGACGCCACCCATCGCCTAGCGTTCGTTCCACTCGCTGAACCCGCTCGGCTTGGGCTCGATCCGCTTCGACGTCAACGAGGGGCGATAGCTCGTCGCGGCCTTGTGGCGATACAGCTCGAAGGTCGAATCCTTGTCGTCCGCGGTCGAGAACGCCCCGTTTGGATTGTGGAATTTCAGTTGATCAAGGTCGATCGGAACGTCGGCGGCGATGCCGCATCGTTCGCCCGCAACCCAGCGCACGGTGGCCATGAACGCCTCCATCGCGGGCAAGGTGACCTCTATCCTGTCGCCTTTGCGCAGAGCGATCGAACAGCGCCCGCCCAGACCCGACTGCGAAACGTTCCTGACCACCAGGCGAAAACTCTCGCCATCGGCGGACTTGCACTCGGCCGACAGCAGACGCGAAACGCGCGGCATGCGGCCGTTCGGATCGGCTTGCCCGGCCTCGTTTGCACTGGGCGTCGGAAATACCATGCTGATGCCTCCTCTGAGCCCCTGCGGCTTCACGCCCCGGCGAAAAACTTCGGCGGCGCAGGCCGCGATGCGGCGCAATCAAAAGCCTGCGAGCTTGAGGGTAGAACCCCTTGGCTCGCAGGCCGACGATATAACGGAGACGGTTAATAAACGGCTAATTATAGCGCGTTCAGCCCTTTTGATCGGCGCGGCCGATCCCCTCTCCGTCGAGGTTCTGCGCGACGAATTCCCAGTTGATCGCCTTTTTGAGCAGGGTTTCGACATAGTCGGGGCGCGCGTTCTGATAGTCGAGATAATAGGCATGTTCCCACACGTCGAGCGTGAGCAGCGGCTTCATGCCGTGCGCGACGGGGCTGTCGGCATCGTGGAGCGAGGTGATCTTGAGGCTGTCGCCGTCGAGCACGAGCCACGCCCAGCCGCTGGCGAAATGGCCGACCGCCTCGTCCTTGAACTTGGCGAGCATCTCGTCGAGCGAACCGAAATCGTCCTCGATCCGCGCCGCCAGTTCGCCCGAGGGGCTCTGCTGCGTCGGGCTGAGGCACAGCCAGTAGAAGCTGTGGTTCCACACCTGCGCCGAATTGTTGAACAGGCCCTTGTTGCCCTTGTCCTTTGCCGCCTTTATGACCTCGACGAGCGACTTGCCCTCGAGCCCGGCGTCGGCGAGCATGCCGTTGGTCTTGTCGACATAGGCCTTATGGTGCTTGCCATGATGATAATCGAAGGTTTCGGCGGAGATAATCTCTCCGAATGCCGATTTGTCGTAGGGTAGATCGGGAAGTTGGAAAGCCATGAAAATCTCCTGTCGGTTTGTCGGGGGTTCATTGGGTCAACGCATGAAAGCGCGATGCGGTCCAATCGAAATGGGCGATCTGGCAAATCGTTTCGTCGCGGTAACGGTCGCGCCCGCCAGCGGTCAAGCCAGTCAGCTGCTCGATTTGATTTCATGCCGCTTGAGCGCATGGCGCAGCTGGTCTTAGCTGAGCCCCAGCATATCGGCGGTCGCGCGCTGATTGAACCGGCATCTGGCGAGGGCATCTTCGAGGATCGATTTTTCATAGGCATCGACGGCTGACTTGAGGTCGCCGACCGGCGCGGCGGGGGGCGGCGCGACGGGATCGCCGGACGGCTTTGCATCGGCGTTCTTGCCCGTCGCGGCGGTATTGCGGGGAATCGGCTTCCACGGCGATTCGAACGGGTCGAAAATCAGGTTCTCGAGCGGCTTTCCTTCACGGCCGCAGCGATAGACCGCGCGCTCGACGACGTTGCGCAGTTCGCGCACGTTGCCCGGCCATTCATAGGCCGCCATCTTGGCGCGCGCGATATCGGCGAAGCCCGGCCAGTCTTCCCAGCCCAGTTCGCTCGCCATGCGGCGGCCGAAATAATCGGCGAGCACGTCGATATCGCCGTCGCGCACGCGCAGCGGAGGCAAGGTGATGACCTCGAACGACAAGCGATCGAGCAGGTCGGCACGAAACCGGTTGGCTTCGGCCATCGCCGGCAGGTCGTCGTTGGTCGCGGCGACGATGCGAACGTCGACGTTGATTGGTCGCGATGAGCCGATCCGCGTGACGTCGCCATATTCGACCGCGCGCAGCAGCCGTTCCTGCGCGCCCATCGACAGCGTGCCGAGCTCGTCGAGGAACAGCGTGCCGCCGTCGGCTTCCTCGAAGCGCCCGACGCGCGACTTGGTCGCGCCGGTGAAGGCGCCCGCCTCGTGGCCGAACAGTTCGGCCTCGATCAGCGTCTCGGGCAGCGCCGCGCAGTTCATGATGACCAGCGGGCCGTCCCAGCGGTTCGACAGGCGATGCAGGCGCTCGGCGATCAGTTCCTTGCCCGTCCCGCGCTCGCCGATCACGAGCACGGGGCGGTTGAGCGGAGCCGCCAGGCTGGCGCGCTCGACCGCATCGAGAAACGCCGTCGACTGACCGATGAAGTTGTTTTCGCGTTCCAATTGCGCCCCCGCCGATATTGGCAATGCTCGCCACTTCATGGTGTCATTTCCCAATCATTGGCAAGCTAATTTTGGACAGACGGCCGGATATGGCTGCAGATGCGCAGTTTTCCGTGGTCGCGAGCAATTGGCACAGCTCATGCAATGATATTGGCAACGACCACTTACGACGGGGACGCCGCCATGAAAATCGACTGGAAAAGCGAGCTGACTGCCACCGCAGCTGCCGTCGCCCTGACCGGCGTCGCGGTGTGGGGATCGATCCTGCCCATTCATACCGGGCCGGCGATGTCCCGCCAGCCTTCGTCGATCATCGCCATCGCCGCGCTCGATGCCGGCCTGGCCGACCGTTTGCGGGAGGGCAGCAATGCCTGACCGCGCGCCGGGGAAGCCCAATCCCCTTGCCCCCTTGCGGCTTACCTCCGCAGATCGGACGACCCCGGCGCAATTTGTTCCGCCGCGCCCCTTCCCGCGCGCATCGCGCGCGCAGGAGCCGGCCCACCTCATCCACTATAGGAGCCACCTGATGGGTATATTCTCGCGAACCCGCGATATCATCGCCGCCAACGTGACCGACATGCTCGACAAGGCCGACGACCCCGGCAAGATGATCCGCATGATCATCCTCGAAATGGAGGAGACGCTGGTCGAGGTGCGCGCCGATGCCGCGCGCACCATCGCCGACCAGAAGGAAATGCGCCGTCATATCGCCAAGCTCGCCGGGATCGAATCGAACTGGACCGAAAAGGCCGAGCTGGCGCTGAGCAAGGACCGCGAGGACCTGGCCAAGGCGGCGCTGATCGAACGGCAGAAAGCCGCCGACGCCGGCGACCGGCTGAAAGCCGAGATCGCCGTGCTCGACGACGCGCTGCGCGCCAACGAAGCCGACATCGCCAAGCTCCAGGCGAAACTGCGCGAGGCCCGCAGCCGCCAGTCGAGCATCGTCGCCCGGCTCGAAAGCGCCGAAAACCGCATCAAGCTGCGCGATCTCTACAACGGCGAACGCACCCAGGACGCGTTTTCGCGCTTCGAGATGCTCGAACGCCGCGTCGACATGGCCGAGGGCCGCGCCGACTCGCTCAACATCGGCCAGGCGCCCAAGAGCCTGGAAGACGAGATTTCCGAACTCGAAAGCTCGGACAAGATCGACGAACAGCTCGCCGCGATGAAAGCGGCCCAGGGCGGGACCAAACCCGCCGGCGATGCCGCAGAGAAGGAGGACTGAGCCATGGAAGGTGTCCTTGCCATCATCTGTATCTTCATCATCCTGCCCGGCATGGTGTTCCATTACATCACCAAATGGAAACAGAACGCGCCGAGCCTGACGACCGAAGACGAAGGCCTGCTCGACGACATGTACAATACCGCACGGCGGCTCGAGGAACGCCTCCACACGATCGAACGGATCGTCGCCGCCGACAATCCCGACTTCCTGCCGCGCGACGTTCAGCCCGACCTGCTCGGCCACGATGGCGACGACTATCGCGACTCCGACCGGATCGGAAATCGCATCTCCTCCAGGGAAAGGATCTGACCGATGACATCGCGCCGCACCAAATTCTACCTCGACAAGCAGAATGCCAAGATCAAGGGCGTCTGTGCCGGGATCGCGGACTATACCGGGGTCGAAGTGCTCTGGGTCCGCCTCGCCTTCCTGCTGCTGTTATTTTCAACCGGATTTGCACTGTTGGCCTACATCGCGATCGCGTGGATGGCGCCGACTAAGCCCAGCGACCTCTATCGCACGCCCGAAGAAGCCAAGTTCTGGCAGGGCATCCGATCGAACCCGAAACGCACCAAGCAGGAGGTCCGGTCGAAATTCCGCGATCTCGATCGCCGGCTCGCCGACATCGAACTGTTCTACACCAGCAGCAATCGCGAGCTCAGCCGCGAAATCGAAGAGCTGCGCTAAGGCCTTACGGTCACATCGAAGGGAAGCCGACATGCCCGAGGAAATCTTCATCATCATCGTCGTCGCGATCGTCGCGCTGCTCCTCGTGATCCGCGCGGGACTGCGGCACGACAAGGAAATCCGCCTGGCGAGATATGCCGCTGGCACGGCCGCGCCCAACCCCGGCCATGATGCACTCGCCGCCAAGGTCGAACGGCTTGAACGGCGGCTCGCGGTGATCGAGGAAATCACGACCGACCCCTCGCACCGGCTCGCCGCCGAAATCGACAGCCTCGGCCGGCTCGAAAGCGCGCGCGAAAGGACCGGGGCATGAACTGGATCGCTTTCCTCATCCCGCTCGCTCCGTTCCTGCTCGGCGGCTTCGCCATCTGGACGCGGCACCAGCAGAAGATGCTCGAGCGCCAGTCCGAAATGACCGCCGAAAAGGCCGCGCAATATTCGGCCGGTACCGAACGCCTCGAAGCGCGCGTGCGCGTCCTCGAACGGATCGTCACCGACAAGGGGTACGACGTTTCGGCCGAGATCGAACAGCTCCGCGACGAACGCCTCAATTGAAGATTTGAACTAGGAAGGACCGCAGACCATGGAAAGCACACTTGCCACGCTTGCCGCTGCCAGCATCGCCTTCGCCGGGATCGCCATGATCGCCATGGTCGGCCTCAGCGCCTGGCGCGAATGGATCGGCCTCAAACGCGAACAGATCGCCCATGCCGGCAGCTTCGCCCGGCTCGATGCCGACGACGACGCCGAGGAAGCGTTCATGCTCTCGCGCACCGGATCGCGGATCGAGGTCGCCGACCTCAAGGAACGCATCCGCAAGCTCGAGGCGATCGCCAGCGGCGTCGACCTGTAACGACATGACGGGGACGGGCGTCGGCCCGTCTCCCCTTCCCCCGCGACGCCACAGTCGCTAGAGCGCGGCCCATGGCCAGCCTCGACGACATTCGCGAAGAATATGAATTCCTTGAAGCCGACGATCGCTATCGCCTGCTGATCGACCTTGGCCGCGAACTGCCCGCCATGCCCGACGCGCTCAAGACCGATGCGACGCTGGTGCGCGGCTGTTCGGCGAAGGTGTGGGTCTATCCCGCGGTCGCAGGCGACCGGCTCGATTTCCATGCCGACAGCAACGCCGCGATCACCAAGGGGATCATCGCGCTGGTGCTCAAGAGCGTGCAGGGCAAGACCCCCGCCGAAGTGCTGGCGACCGACATCACCGCCGCGCTAGCGCCGTTCGACCTCGGCAATCAGCTGAGTTCGAACCGCACCCAGGGCATCCCCAACATGATCGCGCTGATCCGCGAGACGGCCGCACGCTACGCCTAGCGCGCCGCCGGGCCGCTCAGGCGGGTTTCCAGCCCTTGCGCTCCTCGGACTGGCGCAGCACCTCATAGGCGGTCTGCACCGCCTGGAAACGCGCCGCCGCCGCTTCGTCGCCGGGTTTGAGGTCGGGGTGATTGTCCTTGGCGAGGCGACGATGCGCCTTCTTCACCTCGGCGAATTCGCAATCGGGATCGAGCTCGAGGATTTCGAGCGCAAGCATCTCGTCGCTGGTGCGGGTGCCGTCGCCGGGGCCGCCCCAACCATAATGGCTGGCCGATTTGAAGCCGCCGGCGTCGCGCGTTTCCTCCGCCTCGCGCGCGGCCGCCTGTGCGCCGGTCAGTCCTTCGAAATAGTCGTAATTGCGATTGTATTCGCCCGCGTGCTTTTCGCAGAAATACCAGCGTTCGGGACTGTTCGGCGCCTTCGGCGCGGGCCGGTCGCCGAGCAGATCGCAGCCATAGCGGTCGCAGATCTTGACCGGGGCGGCTTCGCGCCCGTCCTCGTAGCCGCGCCAGCGCGGAAAACCCCAGTCGTTCGTGCGTCGTGCTTTGGCCATATCAAGTTCGAACCTAAAGTGCGTGAAATACAAATGCCAGAGGGTCTGTAAGCCGGGTTTTGTCCACCTCCTTGTGGGAGGATGGGCGATCATTCCTCTAGCCCCGCACTTGCGTGCGGGGTCAAGCAACCAACCCGGGCGACTGGGCCGAAACCCGCCTGGCCATCTTGCGATGACCGCGCCGCCCCTATTCGGTCTTGCTCCCGGTGGGGTTTGCCCTGCCATCGCCGTTACCGGCGACGCGGTGCGCTCTTACCGCACCCTTTCACTGTCGCGTCACCGAAGTTGCGGGCCGAGACCCGACGCGACCTGCTTTCTGTGGCACTTTCCCTAAGGTCACCCTCGCCGGACGCTATCCGGCACCGTCGTTTCGTGGAGCCCGGACTTTCCTCGCGTCATCTTGCGACAACCCGCGATCGCCCGACCCTCTGGCGCCGCCGATATAGGGGCGGTTGCGGCAATGCGCAATCTAGGGCGTCGGGTCGTAATGCGGCTCGGGCCGGGGGAGCAGCAACGCCAGCAGGATGGCGCGGCATTCGCCGTCGATCGTGCCGTCGATCAGCTCGGGACGGAAGCGGCGCTGGAAGGCGACGGTGGCGGCAAGTCCGTCGGTCACGTCATAGCCGAACCGTTCGAGCGCGAGGAGAAAGCCGGCGTCGGTCCACATCGGGTCCATCAGCTTCTTGCGCGGGCGCGGCAGCGCCAGGCGGCGGCTCGCCAGCGCTTCCCAGGGGAACAGCTCGCCCGGGTCCTGCTTGCGTGTCGGGGCGATGTCCGAATGGCCGACGACATTGCCGCGGGTGATGCCATAGCGGCCCTTGATCTGGCCGACGAGGTCGATGACCGATGCGATCTGCTCGTCGGGAAACGGAACATAGCCGAACTCGTGTCCGGGATTGACGATCTCGATCCCGACGCTCGCCGAATTGACGTCGCTGATCCCGCGCCAGTGCGAGCGACCCGCGTGCCAAGCGCGCTTTTCCTCGGGCACCATCACCGTCACCTGCCCGTCTTCGCTGACGACGTAATGCGCCGATACGCCCGATTCGGGGTTGGCCAGCCAGTCGATCGCGCTCGGTCCGTCTTGCATGCCGGTATAATGGAGCACGACGATGCTGATCGGCGCGTTGCGCTCGTCGAAATTGGGCGACAGGCGTTCGATCATGATCTTGCGGTCGGCATCGGGCATCGGCCACCTGTCATCCACGGGCGAAGGGATGGATGACTAGGCCAAGCGCCGCCGATTGCGCAAGCGCGAAGGCTAGGCGCCGGCCGAAATCCGGGGCGCGTGCCGCGGCGCCGAGGCCCGGTCATCGCTGCGCCCGTAAAATCCGCGATAATGGCGGCTCGGCACCAAGACATCGGTCTGCCCCATCGTCGTTTCGCCGGCGCC
Organism: Sphingomonadales bacterium; assembly: GCA_009993585.1. Lineage (GTDB taxonomy): Bacteria > Pseudomonadota > Alphaproteobacteria > Sphingomonadales > Sphingomonadaceae > Flavisphingopyxis. The sequence goes on along the minus strand of JAACTG010000104.1, from coordinate 4,755 downwards.
AAGCATCAGGACGCCCTGCGGCGCGAGCGCGTCGTGCAGGCGCGCGAACACGTCGCGGCGCACCGGCGCGGCGAAATAGAGCAGCACGTTGCGGCACAGGACGACATCGAACGGCCCCGACGGCGGCAGATCGCCGAGCAGGCTGTGCTCGCGAAAATCGATCCGTCCGCGCAGCTCGTCCTTGACCTGCCATCCGGCCGGCGTCTGGTCGAACCAGCGCACCATGCGCGTCATCGAAAGGCCCCGCTGGATCTCGAACTGGCTATAGCAACCGGCGCGGGCGCGAGCGATGGCGTTGCCCGAGATATCGGTCGCCACCATGCGGATATTCCAGCCGCGCCATTTGTGCGGGGCATCGGCGAGCATCATCGCGATCGAATAGGCCTCTTGTCCCGTCGAACAGCCGGCGAGCCAGATCGACATCGTTCGTCGACCATCGCCGCCGCGCGTCCGGATATCCTCGAACACCTCGTCGTTGAGTGCGTCGAAGGCGACGTGATCGCGAAAGAAATAGCTTTCGTTGTTGAGCAGCGCATCGACCACTTCGCCGACCAGTCGCTTGTCCTTCGCCGCCAGCAACGCCCCGACGAGCAGATCGAGCGTATCGATACCGTGGTTGCGCATCACCGGGCGCAACGCGGTTTCGATCCGCCAGATCCGGCCCGGCGAAATCGTCTGGCCGGTGCGCGCCTCGAGCAAGCCGACCAGAACGCGGCAGGCGCCCTCGTGGCGACCGTCGGTCATCGCGCCCCGACCCGGGCGGCGTCGTTGACATAGCTGGCGGCATCGACCGGATCGAGGATCGCGCCCGCGAGACCCGCCTTGACGATCGCGCCGGGCATTCCCCAGACCACGCAGCTTCCTGCCGCCTGTGCGACGATCGCGGCACCCTTGGCGTGGGCGACGCGCGCGCCTTCGGAACCATCGCGACCCATGCCGCTGAGGACGATGGCAATGCCGCCGCTGCCGAACACCTCGCCCAGCGTATGCAGCATGGGATCGGCGGACGGACAACAGCCCGAACTGGCCGGCGCGCTCGACAGCACGATCCTGCCCGCGCCGTCGGGAGTCGGGACGAGAGTGATATGACCGTGACCGGGGGCGACATAGATATGACGCTCTTTCAGCTTCTGGCCGGTTTCGGCCACGGTCACGCTGCGGCCCGTGACCTTCCCCAGTTGCGTCGCGAAAAACGCGATGAAGGCGGGCGGCAGATGCTGCGTGAGCACGATCGGGGCGGCGACATGGTCGCCCAGCCGGGTCAGCAAGGCGTTCAATGCGCCGATGCCCCCGGTCGACGACGCGATCGCAATGCATCGCGGTGCGCGCTCGGGACGTGCGAATATGCCCTCGCCCTGGGGCGCCTTGCTGCTGCCGATGCGCTCCTCGGCGCGCGGCGCGGGGTGCGCCTTGGGATCGTCGGCAAGTGCAGTGATGCGTTCGATCAATGCCGCGTCGAAGCGGTCGGTGTAACTGCCGTGCGCCGGCTTGGCGAGCGTGTCGGCCGCGCCGAGCGCGAGGGCCTGAACCGCGGCAGGACCGCCCTCGACGCAATTCGACGACAGGATCAGGATGCGTGCGCCGTTCGACTTGCGGATCAGATCGGGCAAGGCGACCATCCCGCTCATCCCCGGCATCTCGATGTCGAGGACGATCACGTCGACCGTCGCATCGTCGAGAAACGCCAGCGCGTCGGTGGCGCGCGCAAACGATCCGACGATGTCGATGTCGGGCACGGCGGCGACGATGCGCTGAAGGATGCTGCGCATGACCAGGCTGTCGTCGACCAGCATCGTGCGGATGCGGCGATGCGGCTGGCGCTGCGGGACGCGATCGCTATCCCTGCGGTTGATGAACAGCGGCTTGTTCAATCGACGCCGCCCTCAGGCTACGCCGACCAGCTGAAGCTTGCCTTCGAGCGTATCGCGATCGAACGGCTTCATGACATATTCGTCGGCGCCCGCATCGATCGCGGCGCGAATGTGGCCGATGCCGTTTTCGGTCGTGCAGAACACGACCTTCGGGCGATTGGCCATTTTGAGGTCGTTGAGCGCCTGAAGGAATTCCATGCCGCTCATGACCGGCATGTTCCAGTCGAGCAGGACGACGTCGGGCACGGCGGCACGGCAGGCGTTGAGCGCTTCCTGACCGTCGCATGCTTCGGCGACCGAAAACTGAAGGCTTTCGAGGATATGGCGGGCGACCTTGCGGATGACCTTGCTGTCATCGACTACCAAACAGCTTTTCACTCAAAGTCTCCAGCATGGCGCCCCGACATGGGCAGGTTAGGCTTGCCGGGATAGTCCGGAATGATGATTTCTTTGTTAATCAGGCGGCCTTTTGCCGCGGCGTAACCAACTGCGCCGCGTCGATCACGAGCAAGGTCGCGCCGTCATGTTCGATCATCGCGGTGGCGACGTCGTGCCAGCCATCGGCAAGTCGCCCCTGGATCGGCATTTCCGCCTCGGAGACGAAGCAGGCATCCTCGATACCGTCGACCAGCAGGCCGTAGAAATGACCGTCGACATCGACGACGATCGCCTTCTCGCCCTCCGCCCGACCGGCGCTCTCGAAGCCGATCGCGACGCGCGTGTCGATCAGCGACATCACCCGGCTGCGCAGCGCGAACAGGCCCGCCATGTGGGTCGGCGCGCATGGCACCGGGCTCACATTGCGGACGATCACCACCGATTCGATCGCGCACGATCGAAACGCGACCCGCGTCCCGGCGATGTTGGCGATCAGGTAGAGGGTATCGATCATGCGGCGTCCTCGATACGTTTGAGCGCGGCCAGGATGCCGTCGGGATCGTGCCAATAGACCGAACCGTCGTCGTCGCCGGCGGGGCTATCGCGCAGGCACACGATCGACGCCTTGCCGTCGGCAGCGGCAACATCGTCGCCTGCCGCCAGGACGATCGCAGCGGCACCGGGGTCGCCGACGCCGAGCACGCGATAGCCCGCGCTTTCCAGGATCGGGCGGAGGAACTGGTGCGTCCAGTGGTTGTCGACACCGGCAATGCGGCATGTCGGCCGGTTGTCGACGGCCGCTTCGAACACCGCCGCAGCCAGATGGTCAGGTTCGACGATTTCGATTGGCTGCCCGTCGATCATGCCGACCAGGCTGACGATTCCGCCCTTGCGCGCCGGCTCGAAGCTATACGGAAGATCGACAAGGTCGACGACGTCGTCGATGACATAGCCGAGTTCGCGATCGTTGACCCGGATCCTGAGCACCTTGACGTGCGTGCGGTCCGCCGGGATCGCGCAGTCGTAGAGCGGGAGCATGCGATCGTCGATCACCGCGAGGAGGCGCCCGCCGGCACGCGACATCGCGGCAATCGCGACGTCCTCGATGCGCTGGACGAACGACAGCAGGATCGTGCGGACACTGCCGTCGAATTCGCGGAACGAGAGCGCCTGGCGCGCGCGCTGGTAATCGACCGGGTCGTCCTTGATCGGCGCGGCGATGCTGCGGCCGACCGCCGCCTTGGCGGCAATCCCGGTGGTGTCGAGGAGCAACATCGGCTTGCCGCTGTCGGGAAGCGTCGTGCCCGCATAGAGCCCCGTCGCCATGATCAGCGGCGTGGCCGGCTTGATCACCAGTTCCTCATGATCATAGACGTCGGCGACGCTCAGCGCATAGCGGTTGCCGCCGGTTTCGCGCGTGACGATCAACGTACGGTCTTCATCGCCCGTCGCGGCGCGCGGCATGCCGAGCGAATCCTCGAGATAGACCAGGCTCAGCCGCTCGCCGCGCAGGATCGCGAGGTCGAGTCCGCCATTATGGTCGATGCGCACCGAGTCGCTCGATTGCAGCACGATCTCGTCGACGCTGAGCCGCGGGATGGCGAATGTCTGGTCGCCCGCCAGGACCGTGAGACCCGAAATAATCGTCAGCGTCAGCGGCACGCGCAGCGTGATCGTGAGACCCGCGCCCTGCCGGTTGTGCAGGTCGACGACGCCGCCGATGCGTTCGATGTTCGAGCGGACGACATCCATGCCGACGCCGCGCCCCGAAATCGAGGTCACCTCGCTCGACGTCGTCAGTCCGGGCGAAAAGATCAGATCGAGCTTCCGCTCGGCGGACAGATCTCGCGCGGCGGCTGCGCTGATCACCTTGTCGGCGACCGCCTTGGCGACCAGCCGGTCGATCGATATCCCGGTCCCATCGTCGCTGACGTCGATGACGATCTGGTTGCCCGATTGCCGCGCCGAAATATGGAGCGTGCCGTTTTCGGGCTTGCCCGCCGCCCGGCGCTTGTCGGGGGTTTCGATGCCATGATCGATCGCATTGCGAACGATATGGGTCAGCGGGTCGCGAATGCTCTCGATCATCTCGCGGTCGAGTTCGACCTCGCCGCCGTCGACGACGACGTCGACCCGCTTGCCGAGTTCCTGGCCGAGATCGCGGACCAGCCGCGGCAGCGGAGCGAACAGCTTGTTGAGCCGCTGCATGCGCATCTTGCCGGCGGTCGCGCGCATTTCGGCAATGCTGTTCGAAAGCCGATCGAAGGCGCCGGTCACGCCGCTGGCGTTGCCGGCACTGCGCAATTTCCGGGCGACTTCGTTGCGCGCCAGCACCATGTCGCTGACGCCGTTCATGATATCGTCTAGCAGGTCGAGCGGCACGCGGATCGTCCGCCAGCTTTGGCCTTTCGGCGCCGGTGCGTCTTCGTGTTCGGCGGTTTCGCCGGCGCGGGTCGGCGCCCGCGCCGCGGGCGCGCCGTCGCCGTGGACGGCCTCGATCAGGTCG
>JAACTG010000062.1 GCA_009993585.1 Sphingomonadales bacterium | reverse complement strand
TCGAGGATCTCGAGCTTTTGCGTCGCCGGGTCGAAGCGTTCGCCGCACGGCGTGCCATAGGGCACGAATTCGCGCGAATAATCGGTCGCATCGACGAGCACCTGGCGCGCGGGGATGCCAACCATCACCGCGCCCTCGGGCACGTCCTTGGTGACGACCGCGTTGGCGCCGACGCGCGCGCGCGGCCCGACGGTGATCGGCCCCAGGACCTGCGCGCCCGAACCGACGATGACGCCGTCGGCGAGCGTCGGGTGGCGCTTGCCCGGGATGCCGTTGGCGGGATTGGTGCCGCCCAGCGTCACGCACTGATACAGCGTGACGTTGTCGCCGATCTCGGCGGTTTCGCCGATGACGGTGAACCCGTGATCGATGAACAGGTGCCTGCCGATCGTCGCGCCGGGATGGATGTCGATCGCCGTCAGCATCCGCGCCAGATGGTTGACGAAACGCGCCAGCCAGAACAGCTGCGCCTCGAACAGCCAGTGCGCGACGCGGTGGAAACCGACCGCCCACAGGCCGGGATAGGTCAGGATTTCCCAGCGCGAGCGCGGACTGGGGTCGCGCGCCTTGATGGAATCGAGAGTGGCGATCAACGCAGTGAACATCGGGTTTCCCGCTGGGTGTCGCAGGACAATAGGAAGGCCGCGGCGCGATTTCCAGTCGTCGATTGCATCGGCACCGTTGACGATCGCGCTAATATGCGACAAAATCGATTAAACATTCGTTATTGATCGATTTCATATGCAAACCTACCTGCCGACGCTCAAACAGCTCCAGTATCTCGTCGCGCTGCAGCAGCACGGTCATTTCGGCCGCGCCGCCGAGAGCTGCTTCGTCACCCAGTCGACGCTGTCGGCGGGGATTCGCGAGCTCGAATCGCTGCTCGGGACGATGCTCGTCGAGCGCACCCGGCGCGTCGTGCGCTTCACCCCGCTCGGCGACAAGATCGCGGCCAAGGCCAATCGCGTGCTGCGCGAGGCGGAGGATCTCGCCGCGCTCGCCGCCGCCTCGGGCAAGCCGCTGACCGGCGAGCTGCGGATGAGCGTCATTCCGACGATCGCGCCGTTCCTGCTGCCGCGCCTGTTGCCGCGGCTGCGCGAGGAGCGGCCCGAGCTCAAGCTCTACCTGCGCGAGGAAACCAGCCAGGCGGCCTGCGACGCGCTTCACCACGGCCATGTCGACTGCGTCCTGCTCGCGCTGCCTTATGGCTGCGGCGATATCGAGCAAATGACGCTGTTCGCCGACCGCCTGTTCGTCGCCTTTCCCGCCGATCGCAGCGCCGACCTGCCCGAGGCGGTCTCGCCCGATGCGATCGAGGCCGCCGACCTGTTGCTGCTCGAGGACGGCCACTGCCTCAAGGACCATGCGCTCGCCGCGTGCAATCGGCCCGAACTGCGCTCGGGCGCGGTCATGATGGGCACCTCGCTCCACACGCTCGTGCAGATGGTCGAGAACGGGCTCGGCATCACGATGTTGCCGAAAATGGCGATCGACGCGGGCATCCTTGACCATAGCGGGATCGTCACGCGCCCGATCAGGTCGGACAACGACGCGCGCGAGATCGCGCTCGTCTGGCGCCGCAACTCGCCGCGTCGCGAGGAATTCGAGATGCTCGGGGAAATCCTGAAACGGCAGTTCGAGGCGGGCGAATAGCGCCGCGCCGCGCATCAATCCATGTGTTTCAAACCCGCGCGCAGATAGTCCCAGCCGGTCACCATCGTCAGCACCGCCGCCGCCCATAAGGTGACGACGCCGACGTCCTTGACGAACGCGAATTGCGGCAGCCCGCCGGCGAGGATCAGCGCGCCGAGCGCGATCATCTGGAACGCCGTCTTCCATTTCGCGAGCTTCGTCACCGGCATCGACACGCGCAGGTCGGCGAGGAATTCGCGCAGGCCCGACACGACGATCTCGCGCACCAGGATGACGATCGCGGCGATGACGTGCCAGCCTTCGATATCGCGCGTCGCGCACAGCATGACGATGACCGCGCCGACCATGATCTTGTCGGCGATCGGATCGAGAAAGACGCCGAGCTTCGAAACCGTACCCTGTGTGCGGGCGACATAGCCGTCGAAATAGTCGGTAATGCCCATCAGGCAATAGAGCGCGAAACCCGCGAGATAGCCGACATGCCAGCCGGGCCACCAGAGCAAGGCGACGAGCAGCGGCACCGCGAAAATGCGCGACAGGGTGAGGATGTTGGGGAGGCTGAGCATATCTGGGCGCGACCTTAGACCGGACCTGCCCGCGATGAAATGCGTTTTGACGATTGCCGCCCCTGGCTCTAGACCGGATCGGGCAACGGGCGGCCGCAAGGCAGGTCGATCCGCCGCATCAGGGGGCCGACCGGCGCATGCAGACTTCGCTCAGATTGCTCGGCCGGCGGAATTTCGCGCCGCTGTTCGCGACGCAGTTCCTCAACGCCTTCAACGACAATTTCTACAAGATGGCGATGGTCGTGCTGGTGACCTACACCATCTATTCGGACCCGGCGAAGGAACAGGCGTTCAACGGCCTCGCCGCGGGGCTGTTCATCCTGCCCTTCTTCCTGTTTTCCGCGCTCGCCGGACAGATTTCCGATTCGACCGACAAGGCCAGGGTCGCGCGCATCATCAAGAGTGCGGAAATCGCGATCATGGCGGTCGGGGCGGTCGCGATCTGGCTGCAGACGATCCCGCTGATGCTGCTCGTGCTGTTCGCGATGGGCGTGCACTCGGCGTTTTTCGGCCCGCTCAAATACGCCATCCTGCCGCAGCATCTCGAGCCCGAAAACGTCCTCGGCGGCACCGGGCTGGTCGAGGCGGGCACCTATCTCGCGATCCTGTCGGGGACGATCGCGGGCGGCGTCATCCCCGCGCCGGTCGCCGCCGTCGCCATCGTCGGCTTCGCCATCCTCGGACGGCTGACCGCGATCGGCATTCCGCCCGCCCCGCCCGAGGCCGACGCCCCGCCGCTCAAGCTCGACTGGCATATCGTGCGCAACAGCTGGCGGCTGGTCAGCGCGACGATGCACATTCCGCGCCTCTACCTCGCGATCATGGCGATCAGCTTCTTCTGGGCGATCGGCGCGGTGATCATCGCGATCTTCCCGCCGCTCGTCAAAAACGCGCTCGGCGCCGATGAGACCGTCGCGACGCTGTTCACGGCGATGTTCTCGGTCGGCATCGCGATCGGCTCGGTCGCGGTCAATCGCCTGCTCAAGGGCAAGGTGTCGGCGAAATACGGCCCCGTCTCGGTGATCGTCATGGGGGTCTTCATTCTCGACCTGTGGTGGGCGGTCAGCCATTGGGTGCCGCTGTCGGCGACGCTGATCGACTGGCGCGATTTCCTCGCCGAGCCATGGGGCTATCGCGTCGTCGCCGACCTGCTCGGCATCGCCATCGCGGGCGGGATGTTCGTGGTGCCGCTCTACGCCTTCCTGACGACGACCGTCACCAAGTCGCAGACCGCGCGCACCATCGCCGCCAACAATATCGTCAATTCGTTCATGATGGTGCTGGGCACGCTCGTCTATGCCGGCATCGGCCTGCTCGGCGTGTCGATTACCGACGCGCTGCTGCTGGTCGCGGCCGCCTGCCTGTTCTCGGCGTGGCTCGCGCAGACACTCCATCGCGCCTGCGACTGATCGGCTCGCTTGGCCGACGCGCGGCCGAATTCTATCCCAGGAAGATCATCGCCGCGGTGAAGAAGGCGGCGAAGCTCATCGTGAACTGGCGGGCGTCGTCGCGCGTGAACCAGCCGATCGTGCGTTGCGAACGCCGCGCCGGCTGGATCGTCGGGCGCGGCGCCAGGACGATCGCGCCGCGCGGCGCCCGGCGCGTGCGGCGACGGTCGCGAATGCGGATCGTGCCGATGCCCGAAGGCGCGGTGACGGTGACGAAGCCTGCCATGGCTCACGGGGTTAACGCCGCGTTTACCCCGTGACCAGTGCGCCAAGATGGTAAATGCGAAGCGTCCCCCGACGGGACGGTCAGGCGGCGACGAAGTCGAGCCCGATATCGGCCGCCGGCGCCGACTGCGTCAGCCGCCCGACCGAGATGAAATCGACGCCGGTCTCGGCAATGCCGCGGATCGTGTCGAGCCGCACGCCGCCCGACGCCTCGGTCGGCACCCGCCGGTCGACCAGCGCCACCGCCTCGCGCAGCTGCTCGCCCGTCATATTGTCGAGCAGCAGGTGCGTCGCGCCTGCCGCCAGCGCGGGCGCGATCTGGTCGATCCGGTCGACCTCGACGATGATCCGTTCGATCCCCGCTTCGACCGCGCGGCGCACCGCCTCGCCGACGCCGCCCGCGACCGCGACGTGATTGTCTTTGATCATCGCGGCATCGTCGAGCCGCATGCGGTGGTTGGTCGCACCGCCCATCCGCGTCGCGTATTTTTCGAGCACGCGCAGGCCGGGAATCGTCTTGCGCGTATCGAGCAGCGTCGCCCCCGTCCCCGCGATCGCATCGACATAACGCCGTGTCAGCGTGGCGATGCCGGTGAGGTGCTGGACGGTGTTGAGCGCCGAGCGTTCGGCGGTCAGCATCGGCCGCGCAAGGCCCGCCAGGCGCATGAGGTCGCTGCCCGCCGCCGCGCGCGCGCCTTCGTCGACGAGCACGTCGATCGCGACCGCCGCGTCGAGCGCGCGGAAGAACGCGGCGGCGATCGGCAGCCCCGCGACGACGACGTCTTCGCGGCTGTCCATGACGCCGCTGAAGCGCGCGCCCGCCGGGATCGTCGCCTGCGAGGTGATGTCGCCGCGATCGCCGAGATCCTCGGCGAGCGTGGCGGCGACGAAGGCGTCGAGATCGAACCGGTCGAGCGAAAATGTCATGCCCCGCGCGCTACCGCGCACCCTTGGGATGCGCAAGCCGGCGCGTGGCGGACGATCGCGCGGGAACATTCCCGCCGCGTAACGATTGATCGCAAAACCACCGGGGAGAAAGCCGTTGAATCGCCTGCGCCGTGTCGAAACCTTTGCCCGCCTCGGCTATCTTGCCCGCGGCATCGTCTACATCCTGCTCGGCTATCTCGCGCTCGCATCGTCGCGCTCGAAAAGTCCGACCAACGTTCTGGGCGAGATCAAGGACAGTTCGTTCGGCACGCCCGCCCTCGTCATCGTCGGCATCGGGCTGGCGCTGTACGGCCTCTACCGCCTCTACGGCGCCGCGCTCAACATCGACGGCCATCAACGCGACCTCGTCGGCAGCGCCAAGCGGATCGGCCATGGCGCGAGCGGTCTCGCCCATCTCGGCCTCGGCTTCATCGCCGGCAGGGCGGCGCTGGCGGGCGATGCCATCGCCAAGAACGGCGGCGGCGAAAAGACCCAGGAGGCGGCGAGCTTCCTGATGACGCTGCCCGGCGGCGACATCATCCTCGCGCTGATCGGCCTCGGCTTCCTCGCCGCCGCGCTCGACCAGGGCAAAAAGGCGTGGACCGGCGAATATATGGACGAACTCGCCGCCGATACGCCCGACGCGGTCAAATATGTCGGTTTCGCCGGCCATGCCGCACGCACCGTCGTCTTCGCGATCATCGGCTGGAACATCGGCTGGTCGGCGATATCGGGCAACGCCAGCGAAGTCGGCGGCGTCGGCCTCGCGCTCGACAAGTTGCGCGAACATGGCACCGCGTTCACCATCGTCGCGATCGGCCTGTTCCTGTTCGGCATCTTCAGCGTCGTCACCGCGCGCTATCGCACGATCCGCGACGAGGACGTCATCGCCCGGCTCAAACGCGAAATGCACGGCTAAGGCACGTCCCGCAAACGTGAAATTCCTTAAAGCAAAAGGAAATGGTGCCCAGAAGAGGCATCGCACTCTTACCATTTTCCTTCGTAATTTCA
>JAACTG010000061.1 GCA_009993585.1 Sphingomonadales bacterium | reverse complement strand
GGCGAGGTCGCGGTTGAACAGGTCGTCGACGCCGGTCAGCGCGACCTTGTCCTGCGGCCGCTTGGGTCCGGCAAGGCTGGGGACGACGTCGGTCATGTCGAGCTCGAGGCTGTCGGTGAAGACGAAGTCGCGGTCCTCGCCGGCTTCGCGCCACATGCCCTGCGCGCGGCAATAGGCCTCTACCAGCGCGATCTGTTCCTCCGAGCGGCCGGTCAGGCGCATATATTCGATCGTCTTGGCATCGACCGGGAAGAAGCCACAGGTCGCGCCGTATTCGGGCGCCATGTTCGAAATCGTCGCGCGGTCGGCGAGGCTGAGGACGTCGAGCCCGGGGCCGTGGAATTCGACGAAGCGGCCGACGACGCCGTGCGCGCGCAGCATCTGCGTGACGGTGAGCACGAGGTCGGTCGCGGTGATGCCCTCTGCCATCGCGCCGGTCAGGCGGAAACCGACCACTTCGGGGATCAGCATCGAGACGGGCTGGCCGAGCATCGCGGCCTCGGCCTCGATCCCGCCGACGCCCCAGCCGAGCACGCCGAGGCCATTGACCATCGTCGTGTGGCTGTCGGTGCCGACGCAGGTGTCGGGATAGGCGATCGCGTTGCCGTCACCATCCTTGCCGGTCCAGACCGACTGGGCGACGTGTTCGAGATTGACCTGGTGGCAGATGCCGGTGCCCGGGGGGACGACGGCGAAATCGTCGAGCGCCTTCGATCCCCATTTGAGGAATTCGTAGCGTTCGATGTTGCGTTCGTATTCGCGGACGACGTTGTCCTCGAACGCGCGTGGCGTGCCGAATTCGTCGACCATGACCGAGTGATCGATGACGAGGTGGACGGGGACCTGCGGGTTGATCTTGGCCGGATCGCCGCCGAGCGCGGTGATCGCATCGCGCATCGCGGCGAGATCGACGACGCACGGAACGCCGGTGAAATCCTGCATCAGCACGCGCGCGGGGCGATACTGGATTTCCTTGGTCGATTTGGGATCGGCGGCCCAGGCGACGACCGCGGCGGCATCCTCGGTCGAGACGGTCGCGCCGCCGTCTTCGAAGCGCAGCATGTTCTCGAGCAGCACCTTCATCGAGAAGGGCAGGCGGTCGATATTGGCCTGTGCGTCGCCGCCCAGAGCCGCGGCGGCCCTGGCGAAGCTGTAATAGCCGTACGACGCGCCGCCGACGGTGAGGGTGTCGCGGGTGTTGAGGGAGTCGGTCATGAGGGGCCTCGTCTGAAAGTGGTACTTTCAGCCGGTGTGGTCAGTGGCTCGACCGGACCCGTTTCAGGTGCGGGGAGGGAAACACAACCGGCACGAAAGCTGGGGATTCGTGAGTTGCCCGCGCTCTAGCAGGGGGAGGGGGATCGGGGAAGGGGGGCGTACACTGTTGAGTTATTTGCTATGAGCATTGAATTCAGTCGTTCGACCTTGCAATAATGCACCTCAAAAGCGTCGGCCGGTTTTGCTCCAACTAAAGATTATGACGCAAAGGCCATTAAAAACTGAACTGCATCACTGGTGGCCGCGAGGACTCTCTGAGTATTGGGCGGCGGGCGACGGCATGGTTTCGGTAATTCAGCCGGATGGAACCGTGCACCGCGCGCCGCCGGGCGCGTTCGGGGCGATCACCAATGCCCATCATATGAAGATGGGCGGACCGTGGGATTCGACCTTCGAGCCGATCTTCAACGAGCCCGACAATGAAATGGCGGCGTTCGTGCAGTGGCTAGGAACGCTCGAGGCTTCGCTAGCGTCGCCAGATCAGCTGATGGTCGAGCGGATAGTGCCGCAGCCGCTCCCAGATGAGCGCGCGGCTCAGATCGCCCGTGTCACCGCGTCGCTGCTCGCCCGCAGTCCGAGCATTCGCGTGGCGATTAAGCGGACCACCGAATACTACCGGCGCGGTTTCGGGCTGGCCGACCCCACCGCCGACAAGACGCTGATCGCTGCCAACCAGCGCGGGCTCTACGACGCCTATCGCAAACGCATGATGCATGGCCGCTGGGCGATCCTCTTCAGCGACGAGAAGGAATTCATTGCTGGCGACGGCTTTTTTCACAATTTTCCCGCCTCGCAGGACGCGCTCAACTCCGGGCTTAAGTTAGTGCTGCCGATCCTCCCGACGGCGACGATCGTCTATATGTCGCCGATGCAATATCCATCCGAGCCGCGCTTGGTGACCTTGCGGCTCGGCGCAGACGAGGTGGAGCGGTTGAACGCGATTACCCAGGTCTATGCCAGCGGCTTCCTCTTTTATCGCGACGCCAAGCCGGAGCTCAGCGACGCCTTTCAGCACGGCGAGCATCGCCAGTTCCAATATCATGGTCACCACTGGCTCGACCCGCTGCTCGACGATCTGTCGCAATATAACCGTTGGGGGAAGGATGGTGCCGCCGGTATCTTAAGCCGCCGTCCATTTAGTGAATCGCTCGAAGGCAATCGCTCGCTCGGTCGTTTCGTAGCCCGAGGCGACTAGATCAGGGTTCGCCCCTGCGGACTGCCGCCTCGACCGCCGCCCGCTCGAAGCCGATCTGTAGAAGCTCCAAAGGCAACTGAGTCGATAACTGAACGCCAGCTTGAACAGTCGCACTCTAGCTGCGACGAAATATCGGATCCCCCGGTCCGCTTGAGCCTGGGAACTGCCAACCCATGTGGGTGACCGTGTTGATCACGGCACAGGCCAACTCGGCCGTGTGACGCTGAAGCTGTTCGAGATAGGCGGTGTCGATCGGGGTCTTGAACTTTTCGATCCTCTTGTTCACGAACAAAGGCAAGGACCGGCCGGAATCGTCCGGCATGCCCCATGAGCCATGGCATATCACGTTGCGGACAACCGCTGCCGCCCGCAGATCGGCGATCAATTCGTCCAAATTCTCAATAGAGGCATCGCCGTGGTCGCGCACCACCTTCCCGTAGCTGTCGGTTAGGTTGCCGAGCGGATCTGAGAGAGCGTGTTCCAGCGTCTTAAGCCAGCCCAGGTACGCTTCTTGAATTTGATCATCTGGGTATGAGCGCATGGCTGTGAAAGAGAAGATGGCCTTGCCCAGCGTCTCCTCCAGAAAGCCGAACGTGGCCACTGCGCGACCGAGCGCCTGCCAGAAATCGGACGGGTGCCGATGTGTCGGAAATCCCACGGGCAACCTATCCACGTCCACCACATGACGGCGGGGCTCATCCATGTTCGCCTCCATCTTGCTTCGGTAGGAACCGCTCACGCGTCTCGGCCCCCACCCTCCCGGCCTGAACGCCCCACGCGGTGTTGGCACTAAACCACGCCTCCAGATCCTGCACTTGGTCCAACGTAACAGTCCGACGCGTCGGGTCTATCGGTTGGCGCGGTTCGAGGCGATTTCCATACAGATCGCCAAGCAAGACGTTCTGCATTTCAGTCAGGAAATCCTCAGTGTAAGCGGTGGCGTCATCCACCGCACGGATCAGCTGGTCGCTGCATTTCCGAACGGCCAGCGCGCCCTCGATGCTCGGAGGCTTGTAGGGGAATATGCCACCACGTGGGCAGGGCAGGCATGACGTCCAAAACGAAGTCCAAGAACATCGATTGGCGGCTGTCGTGCAGGACCGTGTTCATGGCGGTGCGGAAGATAAGGATGCGGGGGTCAACGATCCGCCGATTCTCAATCAGGAATATGAACCGCAGGGCGGCATCGGTGAACTCGCCGTAGAGCGCGCTCAATGCCGGGAACCGAGCACTTGGAAGGTTGTAGGCCAGCATGGCGGCTTCCGCCCGTGCGGCTACCTCGATCTCCATGTTCATGGTGTGGAGCTTGGTGCTCAACTCGATGGACGCATCTGCCAATCCACGACAGATAGACACCGCATCCTCATACAACGCCGCGTTGATTTTCCTGCGCTCGGTCTCGGCAATGGCTGCGCGTGACTGCCGTCCTTGTGACCTCACCTGAGCGATGACGGCGCCGACACCGAAGATCGCAGCACTCGCCGTCGCCGCAGCGCCCACCAGCGCAGCTTGAAGCTCCGCTGAAAGTCCGGTCCACCACGCTGCAATGCCAAGCATCGATCACCCCCTTAAGATAGGTATCACGGGATAACATACCTAGCTATCGGCCATTGTTAAGTTGTTGTCTTGGCGCTAGCTTTCCACACACGACGCGAGTGATTTGGATACGGAAGCGCTCGCTTGCCCTCGCCATGACAGCCCTCGCCATCTAAGCCGCACTCCTCGCGCTCGGCCGCGCACCGGCTCACTCATCGTGCAATCAGCGGCGACGTAGTCTTCGTTCGGCTATGTGCTGGCCGGCTTCGCGATGAGCGTGCTCGCCGGCGGGCGCGGCTGGGCTTCGGCGATGCCGCCGGTCGCGGCGCGGGTCAGGCGACGCGCGGGGCGAGAAAGCGCTTTCCTACACTTTATCATCTAACCTATATGGTTCGTTTCTCCAGGTCGGGCGGGAGCGGGCGTATGGGTTCGGGTGGCGAGCGGGGCGGGAAGACTGGCGAGGTTGGGGAGGTGAGGCAGGCTACCCCTCCACCATCGGCTGGCGCCGATGGTCAGCGTGTCGAATCAGGCCCCCGGCCTGTCTCGTCCGCGCTTCCCCATGCCGGGGAGGAATTGAAGCCGTTCCGGCCGCGGCAGGACGGGATGGCGGCGGCGCGGCGCAAGCGCTTTATCCAGGTGCTGGGCTCGACCGGGTGCGTCAAGGACGCGGCGCGGGCGATCGGGGTGACGACGACGAGCGCCTATCGCGCGCGCAAGCGCCTGCCCGACTTTGCCGCCGACTGGGCGACCGCGCTCGACATGGCGCGCACCGATATCGAGCAGGTCACGTGGAAGCGCGCGGTCGAGGGGGCCGAGGTGCCGATCGTGCGCGGCAACGAGATCGTCGCGACCTACAGGAAGCCGTCGGACGCGATGCTGCGCCTGCTCTATACGCGCGGCAACAGCGGCACGACGCTGCGCGGCGCCGACGGCAAGTTTCGCGCGATGCCGCCGCCCGAGGAGCTGCTGACATGGGAAGAGTGGCAGGAGAACTGGCGCTTCGACGGCTGGGGCAGGAAATACCAGCAGCCCGGTCCCGAGGAGATGCGCGCCGCGCTGACGGCCGAGATCAGGGAGATCCGGCGGCGGTTGCTGGGGCTGTCCGAGGGTGAGGATGGCGATGCCGGGGACGAGGATGGCGAGGGCGGAAGGTGAGCGGCGCGCGTCGCGGCCGTTCGATCGCGTTGCGGTCGTTGTCAGGTCCGGTTCCCCGCACTAACCTCACTCGCGAGAGGGGAGGCCGGACATGACGCAGGCGATTTCGTTGCGGGCGATGGGGATCGCGCTGGGGCTGACCGCGCTGTCGGCGCTGGGGGTGTTGGCGGCATTGTCGGCGCTCGGCCCCGACTGGGCGCGCTACCTGCCCGCCTCGTGCACCGCGACGCACTGTTTCTGCGAATTTCCGCGGCCCGGCGCGCTGATCGTGCAGCCGGCGGCGACGTGGTCTTCGTTCGCCTATGTGCTGGTCGGATGGCTGATGATCGTGCCGGGCGCACGGGACTCCGGGTCGGCGCTGGGGCCGGTCGCGGCGCGGACGCTGGGGGCGACCGCGATCCTCGTCGGGGTCGGCTCGGCGCTGATGCACGCGACGCTGACCCTGTGGGGGCAGTTCCTCGACGTCGTCGGCATGTACCTGATCGGGTCGTTCGAGCTGGTCTGGGCGCTGGCGCGCTGGCGGCGGATCGGCGAGCGGCGCGCGGTCGCGCTGTTCGCGGCGCTGTGCGTCGTCCTCGTCGCGCTGCTGATCGCCTTGCCCGAGGTGCGCCGCTGGCTGTTCGCGGTGCTGCTGATCGGCGCGATCGTCGTCGAGCTGGTCTTTGCCCGCCCGCTGCGCCCCGGCGTGC
>JAACTG010000060.1:4446-5941 GCA_009993585.1 Sphingomonadales bacterium | reverse complement strand
CCAGAGCTGCCACCCCGGGCAGTTCACGACCTTCCATCCATTCTAGGAAAGCGCCGCCAGCGGTTGAAACAAAGGTGAAATCGCCTGCGACACCCGCGTGATTAAGGGCTGAGACCGTATCACCGCCGCCGGCGACCGAAACGAGCGATCCTTCGCGCGTCAGTGCCGCGGCATGGCGCGCCAGCGCGACGGTGGCAGCATCGAAGGGCGGGATTTCAAATGCGCCCAGCGGCCCGTTCCAGACCAGCGTGCGACACGTCTTCAAGACGTCGGCCAGGGCCTCGGTCGCGGCGGGGCCGATATCGAGGATCATCTCGTCGGCAGCGACCTCGTGGACGTTGCAGGTGCGCAAAGACGGCGGGTTGGCGGCGAATTCCTTTGCCACCACGACGTCATAAGGCAGATGCACCGTGCAGTTTGCCTTGTCGGCGGCGTCGAGGATCGCAAGGACGGTGTCGGTCAGATCGTGTTCGGACAGCGACTTGCCGACATCGACGCCGCGTGCGGCGAGGAAGGTGTTGGCCATGCCGCCACCGATGATGAGGTGGTCGACCTTGCCGACGAGGTGGCGCAGGACGTCGAGCTTGCTCGACACCTTGGCGCCGCCGACGACCGCCGCGACCGGCCGCTCGGGATCGCCCAGCGCCTGTTCGAGCGCGCTCAGCTCGGCCTCCATCGCGCGCCCGGCAAACGCCGGCAACGCATGGGCCAGGCCCTCGGTCGAGGCATGCGCGCGGTGGCTGACCGAAAAGGCATCGTTGACGTAGAGATCGCCGACGCGCGCCATCTCGGCGACCAGCGACGGATCGTTGCTCGTCTCGCCCGGCTCGAAGCGCGTATTCTCGAGCACGCCGATATCGCCCGGTTCGAGCACCGCGGCGCCGTCGATCGCGCCCTGACCCGACGAATAGGGGATGAACATGACCTCGCGGCCGAGCACGTGTTCGAGCGTGCCGGTGATCATGCTGAGCGATTCGGTCGAGCTCTTGGCGCCCTTGGGCCGCCCGAAATGGCTCAGCAGCAGGACGATCGCGCCCTTGTCGGCGAGCTCGCCGATCGTCGGCACCGCCGCGCGCATCCGCGTGTCGTCAGTCACCCGGCCATCGGCAAAGGGCACATTGAGATCGACGCGGACGAGCACGCGCTTGCCCGTCACGTCGCCGATATCGTCGAGGGTCTTGAACGGCTTGGCCACGGGAGCTCTACAGCAACCCCGCCATCACGCCGGCGGTGTCGATCATGCGGTTCGAGAAACCCCATTCGTTGTCGTACCAAGACACGACGCGGCACAGTTTGCCGTCCATCACCGAGGTTTCGAGGCTGTCGACCGTCGAGCTGGCCGGATAATGGTTGAAATCCGAACTGACGAGCGGCTGGTCGGTGTAATCGAGCACGCCCTTCATCGGGCCCTTTTCGGATGCCGTCTTGAGCGCCGCGTTGATTTCCTCGACCGTGGTGTCGCGACCCGGGGTGAAGACGAGATCGACGAGGCTGA
>JAACTG010000060.1:0-4312 GCA_009993585.1 Sphingomonadales bacterium | reverse complement strand
TCGCTGTGCATCTGGTCGAGCATGCGCTGGTCGTTGGTGTAGCTGTGGATCGTCGTCATGAAACCGCGCTCGATCCCGACAAGGTCGTTGAGGACCTTGGCGACGGGCGCAAGGCAGTTGGTCGTGCAACTGGCGTTCGAAACGATCACGTCGTCGCTGGTCAGCGTGTCGTGATTGACGCCGTAAACGATCGTCGCCGATACGTTTTTCGCCGGCGCCGAAATCAGGACGCGCTTGGCACCCGCCTTGAGATGCGGCTCGGCGGCTTCGTGCGACTGGAAGAAGCCGGTGCATTCGAGGACGATGTCGACGCCCATCTTGCCGTGCGGCAGGTTGCCGGGCTCGCGTTCCGACGTGACCGCAATTCTCTTGCCGTTGACGGTGATGCTGTCGTCGCTGGCGCTCACTTCGCCCGGGAAGCGACCATGCGTCGAATCGTACTGGAACAGCAGCGCATTGGCCTTGGCATCGGCGAGATCGTTGATCGCGACGAGCTCGAGATCATGATCGTCGCGCTCGAGGATGGCGCGCGCGACGAGGCGGCCGATACGCCCGAAACCGTTAATGGCTACTTTGATCGTCATCGAATAACTCCCTGGAATTTCGTCATTTCAAATGTTCGAGGATTTTGGGCGCGAGTCGTTCGGCGGTCAGGCCGAAGCTATCGAACAAATCGGGCGCGGGCGCCGAGGCCCCGAAGCGGTCGAGACCGAAGCGCAGGCCATGCAGACCGGTATAGCGTTCCCAGCCGAAGGTCGTCCCCGCCTCGATCGAGACGCGCAGGACATCGCGGTTCGACACGTCGGGCAGAATATCCTCGCGATAGCTGGCCGGCTGTTCGTCGAACAGTTCGCTGCACGGCATCGAAACGACATCGGTGCCATGGCCGGCGGCCTCGAGCTTTTTCGCGATTTCGGCCGCGACGTGCAGCTCGGATCCGGTCGCGATCAGGATGACGCGCCGTGTGTTTTCGGCCGACTTGAGGCGATATGCGCCCATGGCGCAGCGATTGGCCGATGCCTCTACCCGCAGTTGAGGCAGGTTCTGGCGGCTCAGTGCCATCAGCGACGGACGGTCGTCCTGGGCGAGCGCGAGCGCCCAGCATTCGGCGGTCTCGACCGTGTCGGCGGGGCGCATGACGAGCAGGTTGGGCATCGCGCGCAGCGACTGGAGATGCTCGATCGGCTGGTGCGTCGGGCCGTCCTCGCCGAGCCCGATGCTGTCGTGCGTCATGACATAGACGACGCGCTGGCGCTGCAGCGCCGACAAGCGGATCGCCGCGCGGCAATAATCGGCGAAGACGAGGAAGGTCCCGCCATAGGGAATCACGCCGCCGTGCAGCGCCATCCCGTTCATCGCCGCCGCCATGCCGAATTCGCGAATGCCGTAATAGATATAGCGACCCGAATAATCGTCGCTGGTCAGCGGCTTGGTTGCCGATGTTTTGGTGTTGTTCGAGCCCGTCAAATCGGCCGATCCGCCGATCGTCTCGGGCAGCAGGTCGTTGATCGCGCCGAGCGCCATCTCGCTCGCCTTGCGCGTCGCGACGGTTTTGGGATCGGCGATCAGGCCATCGATATAGGCCGACAGGTCGGCGCCGTCGTTGAGCCGACCGGCCATGCGCCGTTCGAACTCGCCGCGCGCGGCGTGGCCGGCAAGCCGCGCCTCCCATGCCGCGCGTTCGGGTGCGGCACGTTTGCCCAACGCTTCCCAGCGCGCCTTGATGTCGGCGGGAATCTCGAACGGCGGATGATCCCAGCCGAGCGCCTGGCGCGCGCGCGCGATCTCGTCGTCGCCGAGCGGCGCACCGTGCGTCGCCGCGGTGCCCTGTTTGGTCGGCGCGCCATAGCCGATCACGGTGCGGCATTCGACCAGGCTCGGGCGCGGATCGGCGATCGCCTCGTCGATCGCGCGGCGGATGTCGGCGGGGTCGTGGCCGTCGCAGGCGACGGTGTGCCAGCCGGTCGCGCGATAGCGCGCGGGAATGTCCTCGCTCGTCGACAGGTCGGTCGACCCGTCGATCGTGATCTTGTTGCTGTCCCACAACACCGTCATCCGGCCGAGCTGGAGATGCCCCGCCAGGCCGATCGCCTCATGGTTGATGCCTTCCATCAGGCAGCCGTCGCCGGCGATCACCCAGGTGCGATGATCGACGAGGCCGTCGTCGAACACCGCGTTGAGGTGGCGCTCGGCGATCGCCATGCCGACCGCCATCGCCAGCCCCTGCCCCAGCGGCCCGGTCGTCGCCTCGATGCCCTCGAGCAGGAAATTCTCGGGATGGCCCGCGCACGGGCTCGACAGCTTGCGGAAATTGCGGATGTCGTCGATCGTCGGATGGCGGTGGCCGGTCAGGTGGAGCAACGCATAGAGCAGCATCGATCCGTGGCCCGCCGACAGGACGAAGCGGTCGCGATCGGGCCAGTGCGGCTGTTCGGCATCGAACTTGAGATAGTCGCCCCACAGGACGGTGGCGACATCGGCCATGCCCATCGGCATGCCCGGGTGGCCGCTATTCGCCGCCTGGACCGCATCCATCGCCAGCGCCCTGATGGCATTGGCGAGCGACTGGTCGGATAGCGGCATGCGTGTTCCCCGTTCTGGTGCGGCGAGTCGCTGGACTCGGGGACGCTTTGCTTTCTTCGACCCGCATCGTCAACCGCACGCCCCCGATAGCCGCCGAAATCGCGGCTGAAGTCATGATTTTGCAACGCGACAAAGCTGTGCTAATTCAGGCCGATGGAGAACGAAGCGCAGAGCCCGGCTGTAACCCGGCTGGAAGCGGCGATCACGGCGCTGGAAACGGCTCTGCGCGATCGCCCTGCCAGCCCGGCGGACAACGCCGGCGATGCCGCGTTGCGGCAGCGTCACGACGCGCTCAAGGCGAGCGTTGCCGCGTGCCTCGGCGAAATCGACACGATGCTGGCCGGCGCCGACCAGGGGTCTTCCAGCCATGCCTAATCTGCGCCTCGAAATCGGCGGTCGCCATTACGACATCCACTGCCAGGATGGCGAGGAAGCGCACGTCCAGCGCCTCGCCACCGAGGTCGACGCCAAGGCGCGCGACGCGCAGGCCGCGATCGGCGGGATCAACGAAACGCGCCAATTGCTGTTCGCGGCGCTGATGCTCGCCGACGAACGCCGGGCCGACCCGCCATCGCCCATCGCGGCGCCGCAACCGCCGGCGCAAGGCTTGTCGGAGGCTGCGATCGACGCATTGACCGCGCGGATCGAACGGATCGCCGCCGAAATCGCGCGCGGCTGACAGCGCGCGCTTGTCCCGCCCGGCATAGCGTCCTATCTAGGCAGGTGACGGGTGCTGCGCGACACGAGCTCAAGCGAACATCCCTGAGGCGATACAACTTCCTAGGGAGCCGTCCCTGTCCGGATCACATTTTCGGGGTCCGATGCATATGGCGCCCACCTGACGTTTTTGGCGTCAGAGGATATTCCAAGCACCGATCAAGCGGTCCCGTCACCCTTGCGGCCCGAGAGGTACCATCCGGCGCCATGCCTGA
The DNA here is from genome assembly GCA_009993585.1 of Sphingomonadales bacterium. Lineage (GTDB taxonomy): Bacteria > Pseudomonadota > Alphaproteobacteria > Sphingomonadales > Sphingomonadaceae > Flavisphingopyxis. The sequence continues at coordinate 797 of JAACTG010000060.1, read as the reverse complement.
TTCGACCGACGATATCGCGCAGCACAAGGCGGCGTTGCGCAAGAAATTGCGCTTTCGGCGCGCGCACCATGTCGAAAATCTCGTCGGATGGGAAAAATCGATATGTTTTTCCCAAATTCCCCGCCCCATGGCCGACTTTCTTAAGACTGGTTCGACGGTGGCGTTCTATGTCGCTTATGGCGATGAGCCCGATATCGCCCGCATCGCCATCGCCTTGGCCGAACAGGGCCACGCGCTCGCCTTGCCGCGGACGGGCCCGACCGAGGGAACGATGGATTTCACCGCCTATCGTCCCGGCGATGCGCTCGAGCCCAGCGCACACGGCATCGACCAGCCCGCCGTTGAGGCCCCGATCGTCGCGCCCGACATCGTTCTTTGCCCGCTCCTCGGTTTCAATCGCGCCATGCGCCGCATCGGCCATGGCGGCGGCTATTACGACCGCGCGTTCGCCCGCTATCCCAACGCGACGCGCATCGGCGTCGCCTGGTCGGTCCAGGAGGAGGAAACGATCCCCACCGAACCCCATGACATCGCGCTGCATGCGGTGATGACCGAAAGCGAGTGGATCGTGGCGTCATGACGTCACCGCCGCAAACGTCGCAGCCGAGCTGGCGCAAGCCCGCGGGCATCTTTGCAATTCTGCTGCTGATCGCGCTGTGGGCGAGCATCGTCGTCGCGCAGGCCGAACGGATCGCCACGCTGCCCTGGCCGCTGCAGACGGCGATCTATGTCGTTGCCGGGATCGTCTGGATCTTGCCGCTCAAGCCGCTGCTGCGCTGGATGGAAACCGGGCGCTG
>JAACTG010000059.1 GCA_009993585.1 Sphingomonadales bacterium | reverse complement strand
TGCGCGATTTCCTCGATCGCTACGGCTTCGATTACGAGTTCGTCAGCTCGACCGACATGTACAGCTCGGGCGCGTTCGACGAGGGCCTTCGCGGCGTGCTTCGACAGTATCAGGGCATCATGGACATCATGTTGCCGACGCTGCGCGCCGAACGCGCGGCGACCTATTCCCCCGTCCTGCCGATCTCTTCGGTCAGCGGCATCGTCCTGCAGGTGCCCGTCACGGTCGTCGATGCCGAGGCGGGGATCGTACGCTTCGACGATCCCGACGCAGGCCCGACCGAACAGAGCGTGTTCGGCGGCCAGGCGAAGCTGCAATGGAAGGTCGACTGGGCGATGCGCTGGGTCGCGCTCGGCGTCGATTACGAAATGTACGGCAAGGACCTGACCGACAGCGGGATTCAGTCGGGCAAGATCGCCAAGGTGCTCGGCGGGCGCAAGCCCGAGGGGCTGATCTACGAGATGTTCCTCGACGAAAAGGGCGAGAAGATTTCGAAGTCGAAGGGCAACGGCCTCAGCCTCGACGACTGGCTGCGCTACGGCAGCCAGGACAGCCTCGCTTTCTACATCTATCGCGATCCCAAGTCGGCCAAGCAGCTCCACGCCGGGCTGATCCCGCGCGCGATCGACGAATATCACCAGATGCGCGGGACATGGCACGCGCAGGAGCTCGACAAGAGGCTCGGCAATCCGGTCCACCACGTCCATTCGGGCGATGTGCCGCCGGCCGACATGCCGGTGCCGTTCTCGCTGCTGCTCAACCTCGTCGCGGTGATGGGCGCGCAGGCCGACAAGGACCAGGTCTGGGCCTATCTCAAAAATTACGTGCCCGAGGCATCGGCCGCGGCGCATCCCGAACTCGACGCGCTGATCGATCATGCGCTCGCCTATCACGCCGACCATGTCGCGGACGGGCTGGCGCGGCGGAAGCCGGCAGGCGGCGAGATCGCCGCGCTCGAGCGTCTCGACAGCGAACTGGCCGCGTTGCCCGCCAATGCCAGCGGCGAAGACATCCAGACGATCGTCTATGAGATCGGCAAGGACGAGGCGTTCGGGTTCGCGACGCTGCGCGACTGGTTCCGGGCGCTTTACGAAACGCTGCTCGGATCGAGTCAGGGGCCGCGCATGGGCAGCTTCATCGCCTTGTACGGCATCGCCAATACGCGCAAACTGATCGCGGAGGCGCTCGCGACATCGGAGGCGGCATGACCCAACGGACTGTCGACGAGCTGGCGATGGACCTGCTCGGCAAGACGATCAGCGAGCTCGAAGCCGAAGAACGCAAGGTCGTCCGACGCATCCATTCGCACACTGCAATCAGCGAGGACGCCGCCCAACTGGCAGACGCGCAGGCGAGTTTCGGCGAACGCCTATCGGATCGCGTGGCCGCGGTCGGCGGCAGCTGGGGCTTCATCGTCATGTTCGCGCTGGTGCTGATCGGCTGGATGGTACTCAACAGCCAGATCCTCGCCAAGGTCGAGCTGGCGTTCGATCCCTATCCCTACATCTTCCTCAACCTGATGCTGTCGACTGTCGCCGCGATCCAGGCGCCGATCATCATGATGAGCCAGAACCGCGCCTCGGCGAAGGACCGCATCGCCGCGGCGCACGATTACGAGGTCAATTTGCGCGCCGAGCTCGAGATCATCCGCCTCCACCAGAAGATCGACGCGCTGCTGAAGATCATCGAGCAGGACCGCAAAGTGGACACGAAATGATCGAGATTTTCACGACCGGCGGGACGATCGACAAGGTCTATTTCGACGCCCTGTCCGAATATCAGGTGGGGCCGAGCGCGGTCGCCGCGATCCTGCGCGACAACAACGTTCACGCGCCGCACCGGGTGACCCAGCTGATGCGCAAGGACAGTCTCGAACTGACCGACGACGACCGCGCGGCGATCTGTAAAGCGGTGGCGGCGAGCGAGGCGGACCGCATCCTCGTCACGCACGGCACCGACACGATGGTCGAGACCGCGCGCGCGCTTGCCGGGATCGACGGCAAGACGGTCGTGCTGACCGGCGCGCTGCAGCCCGCGACGCTCAAGCACAGCGATGCAGAGTTCAACATCGGCTTCGCGCTCGCCGCGGCGCAAACCCTGCCGCCCGGCGTCTATGTCGCGATGAACGGCCAGGTCCTCGACCCGTCGCGCACCCGCAAGGACCGCGAGGCCGGGCGCTTCGTCGCCGATTGACCAGGCTTTACGGGCGCACGACCGAGGCCAGCACCGCGCGATAGCTGGGCGCGATCGTCATTTTGGCATGGTAGTTGGCGGCGAGCAGCGCGTGGACGGCGGGCAGGCAGTGGCACGGCACGCCCATGAGCAGGTGATGCTCGCTGTGGAAATTGACCCAATAGGGCGCGACGGTCGCGCGCGCGATGAGCCCCGCGCGGGTTGTGCGCGCATGGCTGAACGGATTGCCCGAATCGGTCGGCGTACAGGCGTGCTCGGCGATGTTGCGGATGCGCAGGAACAACGGGAAGGTCGTCGCCAGCGCGGCAAGCCATAGGACGAACGGCCAGAGGCCGCCGGTCAGCGCGAGCGACAGGCCGAGCAGGGCCCCGTGGACGAACAGGAATCGCAGCGTCGCCTGGCGGATGAAGACGTTGGCCGTATCGGGCAGCGCGGGCTTGTCGTCGGCGGTCGCAGTTGCATCGGCAGGGGCAGGCGTGTCGCCGGCGAAGGCCGCGCGCAGTTGCGCCCAGCGCTGCTTGACGAAAGTCTGTCCGGTAAGGTCGCGGACGAACTTGCGGTGCAGGCTGGCACGCGAGACGGGGAAGGCCGCCGACAGGCCGAGATCGGGATCGGCATCGGTCTGCGTATGCCGATGGTGGGCGAGGTGATAGGCGCGATAGGCGTTGAGGTCGGTGCCGACCGGCGCGGCGCAGAGCCATTCGCCGATGCGGTTGTTCCAGCCCCGGTTCTTCAGCAGCAGCCCGTGCGCGGCGTCGTGCATCAGGATCGCGAGGCCGAGCTGGCGGCCGCCGATGATCGCGAGCGCGATCGGGGTGGCGATGAGGCCGAGCGGCCATAACGCGTTCGACAGCGACACGGTCGCGGCGATCGTCGCGGCGACGACGAGCCATGCGTGCAGCACTAGCCAGCCGCCGCGCCAGGCCGAAACGCGGGTGATCGCGGCCCAGTCTTCGCGCGAGAACATATCGAGCGGCCGCACCCTTGCCACCGCGGCGGCGCCGCGCCCGTCGCGATTCGCCGTCGCGGGAAGCGGCGCGCTCACAGCCGCGGAAATCCTGGCAAGGTCGCAATGGTCGCAAGTGCATGCCTCGGCGTCGCGCCCACGATTCCGGGACCCGCATCGCGATCGGCAGGGGCTGGCGAATGGCGAGAGACTGGGATCGTCATCGAACCGATATACCACAGCGCGCAATTGGGAGGAAAGCGGGTCCGCCCTCGGACTGGCGGCGCGATGCCATGCCATCTTGCCTGTCAATTCGCCCGGGATTAATTTCGCCCCTGGCGGGGTCATCAGGGAGGGTTCGTCATGACGGCAGGTTCGTTATCTTCTTTGTGGGCGCGATCGGGGTTGGTCTGGCTCGTCGCGGCAATGTGTTTCGGCCTGTATCTGGGAATCACCGAACAGCTGCAAATTCATCCCGCCCATGCGCATGGCGCGTTGCTCGGCGGCGTCTGGGGCATGGGGTTCAGCTATCTTCACACGCGCATCGCCGACGACGCCCCGGTCGCCGGTGGCCTGTGGCAGTGGCTGGCGTTCAATCTCGGGACGGCGCTGTTCGTCGCCGGCTTGTGGCTGATGCTGTCGGGCACGATGACGCCGCTGATCCCGATCGGCCCGATCGTCGTCCTGCTGTCGACGATCTGGATTGCGGTCAGCCTGTGGACGCGCATGAAATAGGATAGGGAGAGTCGGGGCGGATCGGACATCCGGCCCCGAACCCTGAAAGCGTCAGTCGCGGTTCTGAACGGGATCGCTCGGCTGCTTGCCGCCGTGCTGGCGCGTATCGCCCGGGTTGTTGCGCGGCGCCTCGTCGGGCTTCTTTCCGGTCGCATTGGCATCGTCGCCTTTTTGCGAATCGACCTGGTTCTGTTGCGATGGCGCGCCGGTCGAACTGATGCTGGGCCCGCCGGTGCGGGCGCTGGCGGGATTGCTGTTGGTATTGGCCATGATGTCTTTCTCCTGTGGAACGGGCTGCTTGGGGACAGGCAGCCTAGCTGCGTCGATCGTCTTTCTCTTCGGCGACGCCCTTGAACGGCGTGCCGTCGGACTTGACGTCCATGAACTCGCCATTGGCGTCGCTGTCGGCGTCGCGATTGCGTTTTACATAGGTGCCGGTGCTCTCGTTCCTGACCTGCGTGCGGTCGTCGACCGAGCCGGTGCGGTGTCCTTCGCCGGTATTCTTTGCCATGAGACATCTCCTCTTCGGTGGCGCGCCTGAGGCGGCGCCTTCACCAAGCCAACGGCCGGACGAGTCGCAATGTTCCAGCGGCACAGCAAACGGGGCCGGAAGCAGCAAGCCCCGGCCCCGTCGTTGTGCGATCGATCGATGGCTTACCAGAACACGTTGTAAATCACGTCGACGACGATGCCGCGGCGCGTATCGACGAGCAGCGCGTCGTCATAATAGCGCACCCAGCGATAGGGGTAACGGGCGGCCGGCAGGCGGTACTGCCAAGGATCGTTGAGCCAATAGCGATTGCCGTAGAACAGCGAGCCGATATTGAACCCGACGCTCAACCGGCGATAGCGATAGTCGCGATAGGGCGCATAGTAGCGACCGAGGCGGAACACGTCGCGGTGGCTGCTGCGATAGGTGCGATAATCGTAGCGGCGGTCGCGGCGCCAGTCGCGGCTCCAGCTGCGCTGGTCGCGATACTCGCGCGTCGTCTCGCGGCGTCGATCGTCATAGCGCCGAACCGCGTTCGCGCCATTGCTGTCGCGGCGATAGTCGCGCGCGTCCTCGCGCCGTTCCTGGCGATAGTCCTGGCGGTCGTCGCGGCGGTCGCGGCGATATTCGCCCGACGTGACGCGTCCCTGGCGCAGCGCGCGATCGTCCGCCCGGCGTTCCTGGCGATAGTCGCGATTGTCGTCGCGGCGGTCGCGGCGATGATCGCGGCGCACCTCGACTTCGCCGCGCGTATTGCGCGGCCCGCTCGCTTCGCCGCGCGGCGCCGGTCGGCGCTGCGTGCGGCGATCGTTGCGATCGGCGCGCTGCGCAAGGACGATGCTGTCGGTAATCTGCGTCTTGACGCCCCGCTCCGGGGCAGCGCTTGCAGCGACGGGGGTTAGGACGGTAGCGGCAGCCAGCAGACCGCCGATGAATTTATGAGCCATGACGGCCTCCTTTGCCTGCGCTTCCCGGACCGACATAGTTAACGCGCACAGATGGACCGTGCGTGAACCGGCGCGTCATTCAGGCGATAGCCGCCGTCCGGCGCTGTGGCGTCAGTCCTGCGGCGAGAGCGCGGGGACGGCGCGCGCGGCATCCGCCGGGCTGATTCCCGGCGGCGGGGCGGCGGCGATCCGTTCCTCGCCGCGCGCGACGCGGCCGGCGAGCTCGATCGCATCGTAGACGCGCGGGTAGCATCCGCAGCGGCACAGGTTGGTGATCTCGCGATCGATGTCGCCGCGGCTGGGGCTGGGGTTTTTCTTGAGCAGTACGGCGATCGCCATGATCATGCCCGGCGTACAGAAGCCGCATTGCGGCACCTGCTTGTCCGCGAACGCCTGTTGCACCGGATGGCTGCGGTCGCGGCTCAGCGCCTCGATCGTCGTGACGAAGCGGCCCTCGACGTCGGCGAGGCTGACCTGGCAGCTGCGGATCGCCTCGCCGTCGATCTCGACCGTGCACGCGCCGCAATCCCCGGTGCCGCATCCATATTTGGTGCCCGTGAGGTTCGACGCGTCGCGCAGCGCCCATAGCAAGGGCGTCGCGGGGTCCATGCGATAATCGACCGGACGGTCGTTGACGGTCAGCGCGGTCATCCGGTCAGTCGCGCCAGCTCGAATCGATCTTGTCGATTTTCCTGACCCAGGCGTCGAAGTCGG
>JAACTG010000103.1:22227-40385 GCA_009993585.1 Sphingomonadales bacterium | reverse complement strand
GACGGCACGGCCTTGAAGAATTCCTCGGCATCCTCAATCGTCAGGTCGAGCACGTCGGCGATCGAATGGCCTTTGAACTTCACCTCCAGCGTTTCGCGGTTATAGCGTTTGCCGCCGCCTTCCTCACACGTCACGTAAACGTCGGGGAGGAAATGCATTTCGATCTTGATGAGGCCGTCGCCCTGGCATTTTTCGCAGCGGCCGCCCTTGACGTTGAAGCTGAAGCGCCCCGGCTTGTACCCGCGTGCGAGGCTTTCGGGCAGGCCTGCAAACCAGTCGCGGATCTGGGTGAAGGCGCCGGTGTAGGTGGCGGGGTTTGATCGCGGCGTGCGGCCGATTGGCGACTGGTCGATCTCGATCACCTTGTCGCAATATTCCAATCCCGTGATGGCGTCATGCGCGCCCGCGATCACCCGCGCCCCGTTCAGCACCCGCGCCGCGCCTGCCTGCAACGTGTCGATGGTGAGACTGGATTTGCCCGATCCCGAAACGCCGGTGATGCAGGTGAAGGTGCCGAGCGGGATCTTGGCCGTCACGCCCTTCAAATTGTTGGCGCGCGCGTTCTTGACCACGAGTTTGTGGCCGTTGCCCTTGCGGCGCTTGGCGGGGACTTCGATGCGGCGGCGGCCGGTGAGGTAATCGGCAGTGAGGCTGCCTTGCGCTTTGAGGATGTCCTTGAGCGTCCCTTGCGCGACGATCTGGCCGCCATGCACGCCCGCGCCGGGGCCGAGATCGACGATATGGTCGGCAGTGCGGATCGCATCCTCGTCATGCTCGACCACGATCACCGTGTTGCCAAGATCGCGCAGGCGTTTGAGCGTTTCCAGCAGGCGGTCATTGTCGCGCTGGTGGAGGCCGATGCTGGGCTCGTCGAGCACATAGAGCACGCCGGAGAGGCCCGATCCGATCTGCGAGGCGAGGCGGATGCGCTGGCTTTCGCCGCCCGACAGGGTGCCGCTGGTGCGGTCGAGGTTGAGGTAATCGAGGCCGACATTGTTGAGGAAGCCGATGCGCTCGACGATTTCCTTGAGGATCGGCGTGGCGATCTGGCGCTGCTGCACGGTCAGCGGGCTGTCGTCGGCCTGGAGCGACGTGAAGTAATCGAGTGCGTCGGTGACGCTGTACTGCGTCGGGGTGGCGATATCCTTGCCCGCGATCTTGACCGCGAGCGGTTCGGGGCGGAGGCGCTTGCCGTGGCACGTCTCGCACGGTTGCGCGGTCTGGTACTTGCCGAGCTCCTCGCGCATCCACGCGCTCTCGGTCTGCAGCATGCGGCGATTGAGGTTGCCGATGACGCCCTCGAAGGGCTTGCGCACGCTGTACGACTTGCGGCCGTCCTTGAAGGTCAGCTCGACGGGACGCCCGCGCGTGCCGTGGAGGATGATGTCGCGGTCGGTCGGGTCAAGATCCTCCCACGCCGTTTCGAGGTCGAAGCCGTAGGCGCGGCCGAGCGAGCTCAGGACCTGCATGTAATAGGGCGAAGGCGGGTTCGACTTGGCCCAGGGGACGACGGCGCCCTTCTTGAGGCTGAGATGCTCGTTGGGGACGACGAGCTGGGGGTCGAACTCGAGCCGCTCGCCGAGGCCGTCGCATGCGGGGCAGGCGCCCTGCGGCGCGTTGAAGCTGAACAGGCGCGGCTCGATCTCGGGGATGGTGAAGCCCGAAACGGGGCAGGCGAAGCGCTGCGAAAAGACGATCCGGTTGGGCGGCAGGCCAGCGCCCTTCATCTTGCCCGGATCGCCGGCGGATTCGTCGTCGCGGCCGGGGACGTTGCCGTCGGCGAGATCGACATAGGCGAGGCCGTCGGCGAGTTTCAGCGCGGTTTCGAAACTGTCGGCGAGGCGCGCGTGGAGGTCGTCGCGCACCGCGATGCGATCGACGACGACCTCGATGTCGTGCTTGTACTTCTTGTCGAGCTTGGGCGCGTCCTCGATTTCGTAGAATTCGCCGTCGATGCGGACGCGCGTGAAACCGTCCTTCTGCCACTGGGCGAGCTCCTTGCGGTACTCGCCCTTGCGCCCGCGCACGACGGGGGCGAGGAGATAGGCGCGCGTCCCCTCGGGCAGCGCCATGACGCGGTCGACCATGTCGGCGACCTGCTGCGCGGTGATCGGTTCCCCCGTCGCGGGGGAATAGGGAATGCCGACGCGCGCCCAGAGCAGGCGCATGTAATCGTAGATCTCGGTAACGGTCGCGACGGTCGAGCGGGGGTTGCGGCTGGTGGTCTTCTGCTCGATCGAGATCGCCGGGCTGAGGCCGTCGATATGCTCGACATCGGGCTTCTGCATCATCTCGAGGAACTGGCGCGCATAGGCGCTGAGGCTCTCGACATAGCGCCGCTGGCCCTCGGCATAGATCGTGTCGAAGGCGAGCGAGGATTTGCCGCTGCCCGACAGGCCGGTGATGACGATCAGGCTGTCGCGCGGCAGGTCGACGTCGACGCCCTTGAGGTTATGCTCGCGCGCGCCGCGGACGGAGATGTGGGTGAGGGGCATAAGGGGCTTTGTTCCAGATTTGTTCTTTTAGGGCAAGCGGGGCGCAGGGGTGCAGCGTAGATAGGACCGGCGCGGGGCAACGCAAGGTTGCAGCGATACTGTCTCAATTGCCGTGCTAAGCGACGCGATCAGAATGCGCGGGCAATACCGAATTCGGCGGCGAGGCGGCGATAATCGTAGATTTCAATGCTGCTGCGGTTGCATTCGACGCTGAGCTTCACGACCGGGGCGAAACCGGCGACGGTGAGCTTGCGGAAGGTCGCGCCGAGCGTCGCTCGGTACTGGTCGTCGCTGCGGCGGCGCGGATAGAGGAATAGACGTTTGTCTGCCTCGAGGTGGCTGTAGGATAGCGATCCCGCGAGCGTTACCCTGCCGATTTCGCGATAGCCGCCGATGGCGGCTTGGCCCGATGCGGTCGAATAGCCGGGATCGGCCGCAGCTTGGCTAAACCCCGCGACGTTGAGCGACAGGCCGGCGCGATTGGACAAGGCGCGCTCATAGCCGAGCGACAGCGAGTAGCTTTCGCCGCTTTCGAGCGCGTTGCGGCGATTGTCGATAAATCCCACGCCGACGCGGCCGCGCAGCTGCGCGGTGCGCGTCAGCGGATGGGCAATATCGATTTGGGTGGAGACGACTGTGGTATAATGGGTCCCGCCGAACCAGCGCCAGGCGATGCCGCCGGTCAGGTTGATGCGGTCCTGGCCCGAAGCAATCTCTGGGCCTGCTTGTACCCCCAGCGAAAAGTCGTTGAAATCATTGTCGCGGTAGAGGTCGCCCGAGGCCGAGACGCGTGCCAGCAGTTGCGCGTTGCGATCGATCCCGGTGCGGAAATAGGCCTGCCCGTCGAGCGAAAGGCCGATGCCCGATCGCGCTTTGGCATCCTCGCTAAGCGTGAAATCGCCAATGATCGTGCCGAGCGTGTCCGACCGCGTGGCGCGGTTGATATTGCTGTCGGGCGCAAGAGCGACCTGGAAGCTGGCACCGAACGGCTTGTTGGCGCGCAATGCGGCGGAAAAACGATCGACAATCTGCGCGACCTCGGGTGGCAGCTCGCCCGCCTGAGCCGCTCGCAGTTCGCGCCGGGCAGCGGCAAGATCGCCCATCTGCGCCAGGACACGGGCTAGTTCGAGCCTAACGCGCTGGGCATCGGGTTTTTCATCAAGAATCGCCCGGAATTGGAGGGCTGCATCGCTGTTGCGGCCAAGCGCGGACAGCAGCATGCCAAGACGGAAGCGTGCTTCGCTGCGGATTTCGGCATCGGGATTTTCGACAAGTGCGCGATACGCCTTTTCGGCTGTAGCGAGGTCGCCGGAATTGCGGGCTGAATCGGCGAACGCGAACAGCTCGGCCGCGCTGAGTGTCACGGGTGCCTGCTCTTCGTCCACGGAGTCCTGTACCGGTTCACTGGCCCATGCGGCGGTACCTATATGGGTCAATGCCACGACCGAAAGTCCTCTAAATACACGCAAGAGGAGCGGATAGAACATGGTCGGGCCCATAAAAGCGTTTGCCGCCAGCGCAAGCGATTTGGCAAACATAATCAGAGATTTCCAATCGAGATCGATGGCGCGTGACGCAATCGATCGCCGGGGCACCGCGATGGGTGGCGGGGCACTTGGCGTCATAGCGACAGCAATATCACGATAGTGTTCGACGGTTATTTTTTGGCCACGAATATTCCCGAGATATCGACCTTTTCGCTAGGGTAGCGGGGGTCATAGCCAAAGACGTTGTAGAAGGTTCCTACCATTTCCTCTGCATCCCGCCCGAAGAATGTACCTGTCGAATAGCCGTCGAACGCGCCGTCCGGATTCTGGAAAAACGCGGTATACCGGCCTGTGCCGACGCTGCCATTGACTGCATAGGACCCGAAATCGATGATTTCGCCATTGGCTAGATTACGGCCGTCAGGATTGAAGGTGCCGCTCAGCATTCCGTTATTGAAATTAGCGAAATAGCTTACCGTTCCGGTCACATCATAGGCCGCCGTATTCGATACCGCCGCACCATAGATTTTCCCGAGATATGTAGCTGTACCGCTCTGGGGGCCCCTTAAAGTGGGCAGACCATAAGGAGAATATTGCAGATATCGAACGGTCCGGTCGGTCGCCGGATCGACCGTCGTCTGTTCAAGGATGACGAACGAGCTGTAGGTCAACTGGATATCGCTGTTGCCGGGCCCAGGCCGATACCGCATCAGACGATAGCCATCGCCGCGGTCATAGGTGATAAAACGCCCATCTCTGTTCGTTTCCTGCGATGGAAGAAATGTAACGTCAGCGTTGTTTTTATCGCGTGTGGTGTACGACCCCTCGCTGGCGTCAATAACGAGGCGGTTGCTCGTGTAGGTTGGTGTTTCGTAGCCGATGTAACGGCCGTCTGACGTCGCGAAAGTGTATTCGATTTCCTGACCAAAATAGCGGAAGGTCTCATCGAAAACAGGGTCGATAACCGTCGGATTGGAGAAAGTGACGCTGCTGTCCTGGCGGCCCAAGATAAAGCCGGTGAAGCCGGGACCGTCGCCGGCGATTTCGGATCCGTAAAACGAGAAGCCGATCTCTTCGCTGGCCGGACCAAAAAATTGACCCGACAGGTTGCCTTCATAAGTCGGTTGATAAGGCCGGGTCATACGAAACTTACCATAGAGCAGATTGATCGAAGACGAGAATTGACCCGATGCGGCAAAGCCCTGCGTATTGGGATCGAAAGCGCCGCCCGTATCGATCTGTCTCACGCCAAGGTTCATGTAAAACTCGCCGACGCCGAGGTTGATGCCAAAATAGCCCGAGCCCTCATACTCCTTTTCCCCGGACGTTCCGTACAGGTCGACGGCATAGATCGCCCCTCCCGCGCGCGGCACATTAGCGTTCGGGGTTTCAACGCCGTAGCTGAATGCGAAAATCGTCGATTCGTCGGCCGGATTCTGTGCCAAGCGACGCCAAAGCCCCCCGCCGACATAACGATAGGTAAATCGGCCGGCATTCCCGGGACGCGTAAGCTCAAGGGTTTCGTCGTAGCCCAGTCCCGAAACCGAATAGCTATTAAAGACATCGCCTGAACCGGACTTGTCCGCGGAGCGAAATAGAGTTTCGGAGCTTCCTGCGGACAGCCGGTAACTGTTGCTGGGCGCATCGTAGATAATCGTTAATACCGTAGCGCCACCGCTTTTCAGGTTAAGCTTGCCGGATTCGACCTTACCACTTGCGATGGCGGCTTTGTTGGTAAAGTTCTCGCTATCGGTGAGATCGATAAGATCGCTATTTGCGGTCGACGGCGGTGTCGGGGTCGGTGTGGGTACCGGCGCCGGGGTCGGTGTGGGCGTCGGGGTCGGCGCCGGGGTCGGTGCGGGCGCCGGCGTCGGCGGGGGAGGAGTGGATTGGCTGCCGCCTCCGCCACAGGCTGCTAGCGGCAGCGACAAGGCGATCAGCGAGACAAGCGAAGATCGATAGGTCTTGGACATCATAAATACCCTGTTTTCGAAGGAGTGCGCCGCTCAAGTCGTGGTGTCCCTAGCCGAAACTACTTTGTAAAATCAATTGCTAACGCAAATCGCAAAAACCTCTGCGGCGAACCGCAGGCGGGGCCATGCCATGTGGCGTGCAGCGCCATCTTCGCCAGCACCGCGCTGCGGCGATCGCGCCGCCCATCACGCGAGGCCATCCCTAGGTCGTCAATCCGTCGGCTGCCGTTGCGGTCATTGTTCGGCGCGTCGAGTTCGCGTTTGCGATTGGCAGGGTAAAACCATAATCTGCGCCGCGAACGACTCGCCGGCGATCGAGCGGGCTGTAACCTGAGGATATCACGATGAAATCTATGATGCTTGCCGCCGTTTCGATGCTGGCGCTTTGCGCCTGCACCACGAGTGCCGACATGGCGGTTGCCGATAACCCGGCGCCGGCGGCCCAGGCGACCCCCGCCGCCGCCGCCGATACCACGCCGAGCTATGGCGCCTGGGGCGTCGACACCAGCCGCTTCGACACCAGCATCGCGCCGGGCGACGATTTCGACCAATATGTCAACGGCGGCTGGCGCGATGCGACGGTGATCCCCGACGACCAGGTCGTCGCCGGCGTCGGCTATGACGTCTATACCCGGTCCGAGGCGCAGGTGCGCGACATCATCACCGACGCCCCGGCATCGAGCAATATCGGCGCGCTCTACCAGAGCTTCATGGACGAGCCCGGCCTCGAGGCGAAGGGCGCGGCGCCGCTGCTGACGCGCATCGCGGCGATGGAGGCGATCCCCGACAAGGCGGGCTTCACGCGCTTCATGGGCGCGACCGCGCGCAAGCTGGGGTCGACGCTGATCAGCACGCAGGTGATCCCCGACCTCAGCAACCCGACCGTCAACACGCTGGCGATCAGCACCAACGGCATGGGCCTGCCGCAGCGCGATTATTATCTCGATCCCAAGTTTGCCGAGCAGCTCGCCGCCTATCGCGCGTTCGTCACGCGCAGCTTCGAGTTGATCGGGTCGCCCGATGCCGCTGCCGACACCAGGGAGGTTCTCGCGTTCGAGACCAAGATCGCCGAGCTGAGCTGGCCGGTCGCCGAACAGCGCGACATCAACAAGATCAACAACCCGATGACGATGGCCGAGCTGCAGGCCTATGCGCCCGGGATCGATTATCCCGCGCTGTTCGCCGCCGCCGGTATCCCGACCGACCAGAAGATGATCGTCGCCGACAATACGGCGGTCAAGGCGCTCGCCGCGCTCTACGCCGAAACGCCGCTGGCGACGCTGAAGAAATGGCAGCGGTTCCGGATGACATCGGCGGCGTCGGCGTTCCTGTCGAAGGCGTTCGTCGACAGCCAGTTCAAGCTGTCGCAGGAAATGTCGGGTGCCAAGACGCAACGCGATCGCTGGAAACGCGGCGTCGGCATCGTGTCGGGATCGCTCGGCGAGCTGGTCGGCCAGACCTATGTCGAGCGCCATTTCCCGGCATCGTCGAAGGCGGCGATGGAGGACATGGTCGCCAATCTGAAAGTCGCGATGGGTAAGCGCATCCAGGGCAACAGCTGGATGTCGGCGGCGACCAAGGCCGCCGCGCTCGAAAAGCTGGCGCTGATGGACGTCATGGTCGGCTATCCCGACGACTGGCGCGATTATTCGGTGCTCGACCTGTCGAGCGACGACCTGCTCGGCAACGTCATCCAGGTCGGCGCGTTCAACTGGGATTACGAGCTCGCCAAGCTCAACAAGCCGGTCGACCGCAAGCTGTGGGCGATGAACCCGCAGACGGTGAACGCGTATAATGGCGGGCTCGAGAACAAGATCGTCTTTCCCGCCGCGATCCTGCAGCCGCCCTATTTCAACCCCAGGGCCGACGCCGCGGTCAATTACGGCGCGATCGGCGCGGTCATCGGCCACGAGATCAGCCACGGCTTCGACGACCAGGGGCGCAAGATCGACGCCACCGGCGCGGTGCGCGACTGGTGGACCGAAGAGGACGGCAAGCGGTTCGAGGCGCTGGCGAAGGATTTCGGCGCGCAATACGCCAAATACGAGGTCGCGCCGGGGCATTTCATCAATCCGGAGCTGACGATGGGCGAGAATATCGCCGATCTCGCCGGGCTGCAGATCGCGCTCGACGCCTATCACGCCTCGCTGGGCGGCAAGCCCGCGCCGGTGATCGACGGGCTGACCGGCGACCAGCGCTTCTTCCTCGGCTTCGCGCAGGCGTGGCAGAACAAGACGCGCGAGCAGGCGATGATCCAGCAGGTCGCGTCCGATCCGCACAGCGCGGCGCGGTTCCGCGTGCTCGGCCCGACGCGCAACCTCGACGCGTGGTACGCGGCGTTCAACGTGACGCCCGAGTCGCCGTTCTACATCAAGCCCGAGGATCGCGTCCGCATCTGGTAATCCGGGGCTCGCCCGGCGGCGCGCGCTAGTCGGCGGCGCCGGCCCTGGCCGCGACCGCAAGCGGCGGCGCGGTGGGGGCGGGGACGCGCTTCACCGCGGCGGGCATTGCCGGGGCAGCCCCCCGGCGGATGACGATTTCGGCCATTTGCGGCGTCCGGCCAGGCGACGGGGCGGCCGCCATGTCGTGCATCGCCGCCGTGTCGGCGACCGCGCGCGCGACCTGCGAGCGGGCGCGGGCCATGCGGTCGGCCTGTTCGGCCATGCGCGCCTGGCGCGCGTCGGCAACGGCGGATTGGGCCAAGGCCGGGCGCGCCGCGCCGAGCGCGTCGGGCGGAGCGGCTTCGTCCACGTCCCTATACGCGACGACATAAGCGCCATCGCCCGAACCGCCGATCCCGCGCCGGTTGACGCGCACGCCGGTCCGGGTGCGTTGGGGGTGATCAAGATAGACGATGTCGTAGCTGTCGCGGCAGCCGCTGCAGTCGGTGGCGGCAGCGGGAGCCGATCCGACGGCATCGGCATTGCCGGTGAAACTCGCGTAACTGCTGCTGCCGATCACGCCGACATCGTCGCCAAAGCGCGCCTCGCCGAGCGTGTAGCTGGCCATCGCGCCGCCCGCGGCAAGGCCGGTGACGAGCGCGATCGCGCCGATGCGGGAAAGGCTGAACGACGATGGCATCGTGCGATCAACGAGCGGATATGGCTCGGGTTCCGTGGTCGGCAGATCGCGCTTGCGACTACAAGCGTCGTCGTCTACATAAGTGGTCGCACAATCGACCAAGGAGACCGATCATGGCATTCACCCTGACCCCCAATATCGCGCTTTCGATGATCGCCCTGTCGGGCGCGCTCGGCCTCGCCGTCCAGGTGCAGGCGCTGTCGCCGCCGCAGGCCGATCCCGAGGCGGCAAGCGAGACGCCGCGCGCATGGGACGACGATGCCCGGTTGCGCGCCGACAGCGACCGCATCGCGGCGGCCGCCGCCCGCGCGCATGCCGAGGCGATGCGGATCGCGCTCGACGACATCGACGACATCGACGACATCGGCGAGATCGAGATCGACCATGATGCGATCGCGCAATCGCTGCGCGCGGCGCGGCGCGACATCGCGCGCATGACGATCGACAAGGCCGCGCTGAAGGCGCAGATCGCGCGGGCGATCGCGGAGGCGGATGGGGCGAGGATCGATCACCGGGCGCTGAGCGCCGAGATCGCGGCATCGGTGCGCGAAGGGCTCGCCGCCGGAGCCGACGGCATGGAAAGCGGCGCCGATGGCATGCTGCGCGGTGCCGACGAAATGGAGGCCTATGCCGCCCGGCTGCGCGACCCCGCGTTCCGCCGCAGCGAGGTGGCGCGGATCAACGCCGAAGAGGGCGGCCGCTGGAAACGCGGCAAGCGCGAAGCGGTGACCGAGCAGGAGCTGGTCGATGCGATCCCGAAGCTCGAGGCGGGCGCGGTCAAGATGCGCAAAGGCGCCGAGAAGATGCGCGACGGTGCGGCCCGGATGCGCGAGAAACGCAGCGACTGACCGGACCGTCGGAGGCGCGGTCGCCCTTGCGCCGTCGGGGCAAGGGCGATCGGGTCAGCCGAGGCGCGCCAGCGCGGCCTGCAGCCGTTCGGCCTCGGCCGATTTTTCGGCGTGGTCGGCGCGCGCTTTCTCGACGGCTTCGGGCTTGGCGCGCTCGACGAAGGCGGGGTTGGCGAGGCGGCCGGCGAGGGCGTCGCGTTCCTTGGCGGCGGCATCGCGCGACTTGGTCAGGCGGTCGCGTTCGGCGGCGAGGTCGATAACGCCTTCGAGGGGGAAGGCCACCGTCGTGCCTCTTATCAAGATTTGCGCGGAATGCGGTGGAGCCTTATCGGCAACTGCGACCGTGCCCAGTTTCGCCATGCGTTTGATAGCCGGATCATCTCCCAGCAGTTCTTCCAAGCCAGCATCGTCACCGATAACAACGGGGTCGAGGGTGATCGACCATGGGATGTTTAACTCGGCGCGCATGGCTCTAACTTCTCTGATCACTTCGATGCTCCATTCGACAGAGAAGCCAGCGATGGCATTCAGGTTTGGTTTGCCTGGCAACGTGGACTTATCCAGAAGCACCTGATCGGGGTGGTCCGGAATCTCCCCGGTCGCGACCCATTTGGCGGTGATCAGGTCATAATCCCCGCGCTCGCCCATCGCATGCCACAGCTCCTCGGTGATGAAGGGCATGAACGGGTGGAGCATGACGAGGATCTGGTCGAACGCCCAGCCGGCAACGGCCTTGGTTTCCTTCTGTTCCGCGCTCAGGCTGAGCTCGTCGAAGCCCGTTTCGTCGCTCTCGCCCGACCCTTCGACAGGCTCAGGGTGAGCGGAGGGGGCAGAAGAAGACAGGACGGGCTTGATCAGTTCGAGATACCAGTCGCAGAAGCGGTCCCAGGTGAAATGGTAGATCGCGTTGGCGGCGTCGTCGAAGCGGAAGGCGGCGAGCGCGGTTTCGATTTTGCTCGCGGTCTCGGCGACCTCGCCGATGATCCATGTGTTGACCGCGAGCGTCGCGGGCGGCGCGGCGATTTGCGTGCTGGCCGAGATGCCGTTGAATTCGCAGAAGCGCGCGGCGTTCCACAGCTTGGTCGCGAAGTTGCGATAGCCGGCGAGGCGCGCGTCATCCATCTTGATGTCGCGGCCCTGGCTCTCCATCGCGGCCATGAAGAAGCGCAGCGCATCGGCGCCGTACTGGTCGATCAGGCCCAATGGATCGACGGTATTGCCTTTGGATTTCGACATCTTCTGCCCGTCGGCGGCGCGGACGAGGCCGTGAAGGTAGAGCGTCTTCCACGGCGGCGTGCCGGTCAGTTCGATCCCCTGCATCAGCATCCGCGCGTCCCAGAAGAACAATATGTCGAAGCCCGAGATCAGGACGTCATTGGGGTAATGGCGGGCGAAGAGCGAGGGCTCCCTCTCCCCTCCGGGGAGAGGGTTGGGGAGAGGGGTTAGGCTGGGCGACTCGCCTTCGGGTTGCGTTTCCCCGCGCCCCTCTCCGCTGCGACTAGGCGCGGCTTCGCCTTGCCA
The DNA here is from genome assembly GCA_009993585.1 of Sphingomonadales bacterium. Lineage (GTDB taxonomy): Bacteria > Pseudomonadota > Alphaproteobacteria > Sphingomonadales > Sphingomonadaceae > Flavisphingopyxis. The sequence continues at coordinate 28,980 of JAACTG010000103.1, read as the reverse complement.
AGTCTCGCCGCCTCTCCCCTGAAGGGGAGAGGGCTGGTTGGGCCAGCCGAGCGTGGCGAAGGGCCAGAGCGCGGAGGAGAACCAGGTGTCGAGGACGTCATCGTCCTGGCGCAGCGTCACGCCTTCGGGAGCCAGCTTTCGTGCCGCCGCTTCGTCTTCGGCGACATAGATTTCGCCGTTGTCGCCATACCAAGCCGGAATCCGGTGCCCCCACCAGAGCTGGCGCGAGATGCACCAGGGCTGGATGTTCTCCATCCAGTGGAAGAAGGTCTTTTCCCACGATTTGGGCACGATCTCGACCGCGCCCGACCTGACCGCTTCGATCGCGGGCCTGGCGAGCGTTGCGGCGTCGACATACCATTGGTCGGTCAGCCACGGTTCGATGACCTGGCCCGAACGGTCGCCGAGCGGGGTCTGGATCGTGCGCGGTTCGGCGTCGTGCTGCGCGCCGTCCTTGTCGATGTGCGCGACGAGGAAGCCTTCAGCCTTCAACTGCGCGACGACCTTCGTGCGCGCCTCTTCGCGCGACAGGCCGAGATAGTCGTCGGGGATCAGGCCGTCGCTTGTCTGGACGACATTGGCGTCGCCATCGAGCATGTTGAGCATGTCGGCGGGCGCAATGCAGGCGCGCTTGCCGACCTCGAAATCGTTGAAGTCGTGGCCCGGGGTGATCTTGACCGCGCCCGAGCCGAGTTCGGGATCGGCGTGCTCGTCGGCGACGATCGGGATCTCGCGGCCGGTGATCGGCAGGCGGACGGTCTTGCCGACCCAGGATTTGTAGCGATCATCGTCGGGATGGACCGCTACGCCCATGTCGGCGAGCATCGTTTCGGGGCGCGTCGTCGCGACCTCGATGCTGCCGCTGCCGTCGGCAAGCGGGTATTGGAAATGCCAGAAATGCCCCTGGGTCTCGCGCGTTTCGACCTCGAGGTCGCTGATCGCGGTCTTGAGGCCGGGGTCCCAGTTGACCAGCCGCTTGTCGCGATAAATCAGGCCGCGGGCGTGGAGGTCGACGAAGACCTTGGTGACTGCGGCGCTGAAATGTTCGTCCATCGTGAACTGTTCGCGGCTCCAGTCCATCGAGCAGCCGAGGCGGCGCAGCTGCTGCGTGATCGTGCCGCCGCTTTCGTGCTTCCATTCCCAGACCTTGGCGACGAACTCCTCGCGGGTGAAGTCGGTGCGCTTTTGCTGGTGCTTGGCCAGCTGACGTTCGACGACCATCTGCGTCGCGATGCCGGCATGGTCGGTGCCGACGACCCACAGCGCGTCCTTGCCGCGCAGCCGCTCGTAGCGGACGAGGATGTCCTGCAGCGTGTTGTCGAGCGCGTGGCCGATGTGGAGCGAGCCGGTGACGTTGGGCGGCGGGTTGACGATCGTGAAGGGGGTCGCGTCGGGGCGGTCGGGACGGAACGCGCCGTTCGCCTCCCAATGCGCGTACCAGCGCGCCTCGATTGCGGCTGGGTCGAAGGTCTTGGGGAGCGATTGCTGCGGTGCGTCATCCATGTCGGCGGCTTTGCCAGCGGGGGCGCGGGGATTCAACCATATCCGAACCGTCACCCTGAACTCGTTTCAGGGTCCATAGGCTCCTGTCTCGTGCGGAAATGCCAGCTCTGGAGCTTATGGATGCTGGAACAAGTTCAGCATGACGATGATGCTAGAGACTCACCAGCCCGCTGGCGACGGCGAGGCCGAGGAAGGCGAGGAAGCCGATCGAATCGGTGACCATCGTGACGAACACCGAGCTGGCGACGGCGGGATCCTGGTCGAGCCGGTCGAGGACGACGGGGATGAGGACGCCGGCGAGCCCGGCGACGAAGACGTTGAACAGGATCGCGGCGCCGATGACGAGGCCGAGCACGGGGTCGGCATAGAACAGGCCCGCCGCGGTCGCGACGAGCAATGCGACGGTGGCGCCGTTGAGCAGCGCGATGCGCATTTCGCGCTGGACGACGCGCCAGCTGTTCGATTGGGTCAACTGGTTCATCGCCAGCGCGCGGACCGACACCGCCATCGTCTGCGTCCCCGCATTGCCGCCGATCGAGGCGACGATCGGCATCAGCACGGCGAGCGCGACCATTTTCTCGATCGCGGCGCCGAACAGATAGATGATCGTCGAGGCGACGAGCGCGGTGCCGAGATTGGCGACCAGCCAGCGGACGCGCGCGGCATAGGATTCGCCGACCGACATGTTGATGTCGCCTTCGCCCGCGCCCGACAGCAGCAGCGCGTCCTCGGCCGCCTCTTCCTGGACGATGTGGAGGATGTCGTCGACGGTGATCATGCCGACGAGCCGCCCCGCGCCGTCGACGACCGCGGCGGAGATCAGCGCGTATTTCTGGAATCGCAGCGCGACCTCTTCCTGGTCCATGTCGACCGGGATCAGCGTCTGGTCGCGCTGCATGACGTCGGTCATCGCGATGTTGCGCGGGGTGCGCATGATCCAGCTCAGCATGCAGGTGCCGACCGGGCGATGGAGCGGATCGACGACGAAGACCTCGTAGAAATCGGTCGCGATATCGCCTTCGACGCGGAGCATGTCGATGACCTGGCCGACGCTGTAATGTTCGGGCACCGCGACGAGGTCGCGCTGCATCAGGCGGCCCGCGGTCTCCTCGGGATAGGACAATGCGTCCTCGATCGCGGCGCGGTCCTCGGCATCGAGCGCGGCGAGCACCGCCTGCTGGTCGGCGGCGTCCATGTCCTCGATGATGGCGACGGCATCGTCGGTCTCGAGCGCGCTGGCGAAGACCGCGACCTGCGCCGGGGCGAGTTCGTCGATGATGTCCTCGCGGACGTAGTCGTTCATCTCCGACAGGACGTCGGCGGTCAGGATGTCGCCCAAGGCGGCGGCTAGCGGGGCGCGTTCGTCCTCGTCGGCGAGCTCGAACAGGTCGGCGACGTCGGCCGGGTGGAGCGGGCGGACGAGGTCGCGCGCTTCCTCGGTCTCGCCCTTCTCGACGAAATCGAGCACCGCGCGGACGAACGAGGGGCGCAGGCGATCGTCCTCGTCGAGCCCGGTATCGACGTCGATATCCTCGTCGCGGAGCGTGTCGACTGGTTCGTTCAACGGCCCGCTCCCTCTTTTTCCGCCCGATTGCCCGCGCCGCCGTTCCTAGCCCGGGCGGGCGGAATTGCAACGGCTTAAGCGGGCGCGGCGGCGCGGGGGTTGCAGATCTCGCGCGGCGGATCGGCTTGTCGCGGCGACGCATGGCGTCTAGGAGGCGGGCAACGAATCCGCATCCCAGATTACGAAAGGGCCCCCGTATGGCCGATAAACTCACCCTCACCCTCGACAGCGGCGGCGATGTCGTCATTGCGCTGCGCCCCGACCTCGCGCCGGACCATGTCGATCGCATCACCGAACTGGCCGCCGACGGTTTCTATGACGGCGTCGTGTTCCACCGCGTCATCGACGGGTTCATGGCGCAGGGCGGCGATCCGACCGGCACCGGCATGAGCGGCAGCGACAAGCCGCACCTCAAGGCCGAATTCAGCGGCGAACCGCATGTTCGCGGCACCTGTTCGATGGCGCGCGCGCAGGATCCCAACAGCGCAAACAGCCAGTTCTTCATCTGCCTGGCCGACGCCCGCTTCCTCGACAACCAGTACACGGTGTGGGGTGCGGTCGAGAGCGGCATGGAATATGTCGACGCGCTGCCCAAGGGCGAACCGCCCGCAAATCCGGGCAAAATCGTCAAGGCGACCGTTTCCTGAGCGAAATTATCCGCTTGAAACACTGGCCATTTGCCTGCGGGTGTGAGAAAAGTCCCCAGACGACGAAACAATTCGATTACCCAAACGTATTTGTCGTGCATTTTAACAGGAGGAATTAATGCGTAAGATTTTTGCAATGAGTGTTGTTGGTGCCGCGGCCCTGGCCGTTGCCGGTTGCCAGAGCAAGGAAGCCGACGCCGTTGAAGACAACGCCGAAGCCCAGGCCGAAGCGATCGACGACATGGCCGACAACGCCTCGACCGAAGCTCAGGAAGATGCCCTTGAAAACCAGGCCGATATGGTCGAAGAAATGGGCGAAGAAAAAGCCAACGCGATGGACGACAATGGCGAGATCGCCCCGTCGGAAACCGGCGTCGGCGACACCCAGTAATCTGAAATTGCCTTTTCCGGGTTCGCCCGGATTGAGAAGCGGCGTCGTATCTTGAAGTACGGCGCCGTTTTTCTGTGCGGTCGAGATCGGGTCAGATGTCCGCCGCCACCAGCCAGTCGTGGAACAGCTGGACCGCGCGGGTCCTGAGCGCGCGCGGGCGGCAGACGAAATAATAGGCATAGGGGCTTTCGACCTCGAAATCGAACAGGCGCACGAGCCGGTCGTCATGCGCGTCGTCGAGATGGTGGCTGTGCATGAAGGCGACGCCGACGCCCTGCGCCGCGGCCTCGAGCATCAGCGGACCGCTGTCGAAATGGTCGATCGCGGCGGGTTCGAGATAGGGCATGCCGATCGCCTCTTTCCAGGCGTCGAAGGTTTCGGGAATTTCCGAATGGATGAGGACGGTGGCGCGCGCCAGCTGTTCGGGCGAGGCGATCCGGTCGGGGCCCTCGGCCAGCGCGCGCGACGCGATCGGCCAGATCAGGTCGGTGTCGAGGCGCACCGAATAGAGGCCGGGATCGACGCCGCGGGCCAGGATGATCGCGGCATCGACGCTGTCGCCCAGCCGCAATTCGCCATGGCTGGCGGTCTCGACGTCGAGATGGAGCTCGGGATGGCGCGCGCGCAACGCGGGCAGGCGCGGAAACAGCCGCTGCGAGGCGAACAGCGGCAGGACGTTGAGGCGCAGGCGCAGGTCGCCGGCGGCACCCACCGCGCGGTCGATCGCCGCGGCAAGTTCGTCGAGCGCCGGGGTCGCTTCCGCCTGCAGGCGCTTGCCCGCTTCGGTCAGCCTGAGCGCCTGGTGGTGCCGGTTGAACAGTGGCTTTCCGAGCACCCGTTCGAGATTCTGGATCCGCCGCGACAGCGCCGGATTGCTGAGCGACAGCTCGGTCGCCGCGGCCTTGATCGAGCCGAGCCGGGCGACGGCGACAAAGGCTTCGAGCCCGTTGAGTGGCGGCAAGCGGCGCATGACGCACGCTAGCATTGCAAAAACTGCAACTGCAAGGACTTGTTCGCACCTGCACAATTTTTACCCTGAATCGCCCCCGCGCATCGTGCGGAACTTCAGCCGACTCGTAACCGTTGAAAATGTCCCTATCTTGGTCGGCCCGATCCCGGTCGATCCCGATCCTGGTCGAACCAAGCCACGCTTTCGTGCGGGCGCATGACAATCGAAGGAGCCCCGATGGCCGACGCCGAAACACCGCAGAGCGACAGCGCCACGATCAAGATCCAGGTCGCCAATGCGCGTCCCGAGGACAGCGGGCGCGGCCTCGCGCGGATGCCGCGCGAGGCGATGGCCACGCTTGGCGTCGGCGAGGGCGATATCGTCGAGATCATCGGCAAGCGCACGACCGCCTCGCGCGTCGTCCATCCCTATAGCGAGGACGAGGGCATCGACCGGCTGCGGCTCGACGGCCTCCAGCGCGCCAATGCCGGCGCCGGCGCGGGCGATTTCGTCACGCTGCGCAAGGCCGCATCGCGCGCGGCGCAGCGCGTCGTGCTGGCGCCCGCGCAGCAGAACCTGCGGTTGCAGGGATCGGGCCAGGCGCTCAAGCGCAACTTCGTCGGGCGGCCGATGGTCGCGGGCGACGTCGTTGCGACGTCGGGCCATCACCGCATGCAGAACGGCGATATTCCTCCCCAGCTTCGCCAGATGCTCGGCGCGCCGGCCTATTCGCTAACCGAGATTCGCCTGGTCGTCGTGTCGACGGTGCCGGCGGGGATTGTCCATGTCGACGAGGCGACCGAAGTCGAGCTGCGGCCCGAATATGAGGAGCCCAAGGAGGCGCGCCGCGCCGATGTCACGTATGACGATATTGGCGGGCTTGGCGACACGATCGACCAGCTGCGCGAGATGGTCGAGCTGCCGCTGCGCTATCCCGAGCTGTTCGCGCGGCTCGGCATCGATCCGCCGCGCGGCGTGCTGCTGCACGGGCCGCCGGGAACGGGCAAGACGCGCCTCGCGCGCGCGGTGGCGAACGAGAGCGACGCCGAATTCTTCCTGATCAACGGGCCCGAGATCCTGGGCAGCGCCTATGGCCAGTCCGAAGGCCAGCTGCGCGAGATATTCGAGGCGGCGACCAAGGCGGCCCCGTCGATCCTGTTCATCGACGAGATCGATTCGATCGCGCCCAAGCGCGGCCAGGTCCAGGGCGAGGCCGAAAAACGACTCGTCGCGCAATTGCTGACGCTGATGGACGGACTCGACGCGCGAACCAATCTGGTTGTTATTGCCGCCACGAACCGTCCGGAAGCGCTGGATGAGGCGCTGCGGCGCCCGGGGCGGTTCGATCGCGAAATCGTCATCGGCGTGCCCGATCAGCGCGGCCGGCGCGAGGTGCTGGGAATCCACACCCGCGGCATGCCGCTGGCGGGCGACGTCGACCTCGACATGCTCGCCGGGACGACCTTCGGCTTCGTCGGCGCCGATCTTGCCGCGCTGGTGCGCGAGGCGGGGATCGAGGCGGTGCGCCGGCTGATGCCAAAGCTCAACCTCGAGGAATCGGTCATCCCGCCCGAACTGCTCGCCGAGCTCGAGGTTACCGGCGTCGATTTCGTCGAGGCGATGAAGCGCGTCCAGCCGTCGGCGATGCGCGAGGTGATGGTGCAGGCGCCCAACGTCACATGGGACGATATCGGCGGTC
>JAACTG010000103.1:20902-22206 GCA_009993585.1 Sphingomonadales bacterium | reverse complement strand
CCAGCGCATGGGCATTCGGCCGGCCAAGGTCTTCCTGCTCTACGGTCCCCCGGGGACCGGCAAGACGCTGCTCGCCAAGGCGGTCGCGCACGAGGCCAAGGCCAATTTCATCGCCACGCGATCGTCCGACCTGCTGAGCAAATGGTATGGCGAGAGCGAGCAGCAGATCGCGCGGCTGTTCGCCCGCGCGCGCCAGGTCGCGCCGACGATCATGTTCATCGACGAACTCGACAGCCTGGTGCCCGCGCGCGGCGGCAATGGCGGGGATCCCGGTGTCAGCGACCGCGTCGTCAACACGATCCTCGCCGAGATGGACGGGATCGACGACATGCAGTCGGTGGTCGTCATCGGGGCGACCAATCGCCCCAACATGATCGATCCCGCGCTGCTGCGCCCCGGCCGCTTCGACGAGTTGATCTATGTGCCGGTACCCGACGCCGAGGGACGGCGGCGCATCCTGGGCATCCAGACCGCCGCCATGCCGCTCGCCAAGGACGTCGATCTCGACGCGATCGCCAAGCGCGCCGAGCGCTTCACCGGCGCCGACCTTGCCGACCTCGTCCGCCGCGCCGGGCTCAACGCGCTGCGCCGGTCGATCGATTCGCGCAAGGTCGGGCAGGACGATTTCGACGCGGCGCTCAAGGACACGCGCGCGTCGGTGACCGAGGCGATGGAACGCGAATACGAGAAGATACAGGGCCAGGTGAAGCAGCACGTCGCGCAGATGGGCGGCATCGGCTTCATCGAACCCGGCATGCTGACCCCGGTCAACGACCGCAAGCACGACGACTGACGCGCCCGTTGCCGTTCGGCGCCGCGAAGCGGCGCTAGAGCCGCAGCGCCTTCCAGCCCCAGCCGGTGAGGAAGGCGCCGATCGCCGCGATCAGCGCAAAGGCAAACCAGCCATGCGCGCCGTTCGACAGCGTGTAGAGCGCGATGCCGACGGTCGGGCCGACGATATAGGCGGCGCCGTTGGTCGAGGCGACCTGGCCGGCGACCGCGTCCTGTTCGCTTCGCCGCACTGCGAGCGAGGCGCCGGCGGTGAAGCCGGGGCGGAACAGGCCGAAGCCGAGCGAGGCGACGGCGAAGCCGTTGACCAGTCCCATGAGCCCGTCGGCGAGGCCGAGCATCGCGGCGCCGACGACGACGAGCGCGGCGCCCCATAGGACAGACGAGCGCGGCCCGATGGCGAGCGCCGGGATCAGCCCCCATTGCGCGAGCAGCGTCGCGCCCGCGCCCGCGAACAGGACGATGCCAGTCGGTTCGACCGCGTCGATCGGGGTCGCGCGCAGGCCGAGCCGGTC
>JAACTG010000103.1:0-20889 GCA_009993585.1 Sphingomonadales bacterium | reverse complement strand
CCCATGATGCCGAACAGGATCGCCTGCGCATGGCCGCCGAGCAGCCCGGCGAGCATCCACGGGCGCGTGCGCGGATCGCGCCAGCCGAGCGCGATCGCAGCGACCGGCGAGGCGTCGTCGTCGTCATCGTCATCGCTTTCGACCGCGATGCTGGCGCTGCCGCTGGCGGGATAGGAGACGACCGAGCCGCGCGCGGCAAAGCGCGGATCGTCGTTGGGCAGCACCGCGCGCACCGCGATCAGCACCGCGATGCCGAACGCGGCAAAGGCGAACAGCGGACCGGCGAGGCCGACGACGGGAAAGACGAGGAACGGCGCGACCGCCGGGCCGATGACGGTGCCGAGGCCGAACGACGAGGCGATCAGCGCCATCGCGCCGGTGCGCTGCGCGCGGTCGGTGCGCGCGGCGACATAGGCCTGCACCGCCGGCGGCGAGGCCGAGCCGAGCGCGCCGTAGAGGCTGCGGAACAGCGCGAACAGGATGAAGGTGACGCCCGCGCCGATCCAGCCCGACAGGCCGGCATAGAGCGCGAGCCCGCACAGCAGCATCGACGAGGCGAAGCCGGCGAGGCCGAGCGCCATCAGCACGCGGCGCCCGCGCCGGTCGCTCAGCGCCGCCCAGCGCGGCGCGCTGACGACCCACAGCAGCGCCGACCACGAAAAGGCGAGCGCGACCCACCAGTCGGGGACGCCGAGCCGCGTGCCGATCGCGGGCAGGATCGACTGCATCGCGGTATTGCCCGCGGCGGCGACGAGCATGACGAGGAACAGGACCGCCATGCGCGACGGGCGCACGCCCGTGGTCGGCGAGAGCGGACGCGCGTCGGTCATCCGCGCGTCCAGCCGTAGCCGCGCGTGACCTGCGCGACGGTCAGGCGGAAACTGGCGTACCAGCGCGCGCGCCCGGCTTGGCGGATCGCTTCATGATCGGGCTGGTCGCGCCACGCCTGGGCGGCCGCGTCGTCGCGCCAATAGCTGACGGTGATGCCGAGGCCATCGCCGCCGCGCGCCGATTCGATGCCGCGATAGCCAGGCTGGCGTTCCGCCAGCCGCTCCATCGCTTCCGCCGCCGCGGCATAGCCGGCCGGGTCCTCGCCGCTCAGCTGGGCGGTGAAAATCACCGCGACGGTGCCGGCGGGGAAGGGGTCGGTCGCTTGCGTCATGCGTCCGCCATAGCGCGGCGCGGCGCGGCCGCAAGCGATCAACGCGGCGCGCGGGCCGCTCCGCGCAGCCGATACGGCTTGCATCCCGGCGGGCGATTTGCGAACCCCCGGCGGGTCAGCAACTGCATATGGACCCTCGATGACCCTCAGCAAGGCCGAAGCGCGCAAGGACGAGCGCGGCTTGATCACGCGATTCGTCGATTATCTCGGCCCCTGGGGGATGTTCCTCAAGGGGTTCGCGCGCAATCCGGTGATGGTCGGATCGGTGGTGCCGTCTTCGGGCAAGCTGATTCGCCACATGCTCGCCCCCGTCGACTGGGCCAATTGCAAGGTGTTCGTCGAATACGGACCCGGCGTCGGCACCTTCTGCCGCCCGGTGCTCGAGCGCATGGCGCCCGACGCGATGCTGGTCGCGATCGACACCAACAAGGATTTCATCGACTATCTGAAGCGCGAGATCCGCGACAGCCGCTTCGTGCCGGTCCATGGATCGGCCGCCGACGTGCGCGACATCCTTGCCGCGCTGGGCCATAGCCATGCCGATTACGCGCTGTCGGGCCTGCCGTTCTCGACCTTGCCGCCCGGCGTCGGCGACGCCATTGCCGACGCGACGCGCGACGCGATCCGTCCCGGCGGGGCGTTCCTGGTCTATCAGTTCCGCGCCAAGGTACTCGATTTCCTGAAAGGCCGGTTCGGCACGATCGATCGCGCCATCGAATATTGGAACGTGCCGCCGTGCCACCTGTTCTGGGCGTATAAGGACGAGGATCAAGCGCGCTAAAGCCCGAGGTTGAGCCGCCGCGTCACGGTGTAGTCGACGACGGTGACGAGGAACCAGCTCAGCGCCCAGCGTAGCCTGGTGAGCGGCGTCGCCCGCTGGCGATGGCTTTCGCGCGTGATCCGTTCGCAATCGTCGAAATGGCTGGCGACATAGGCGCGCATGCGCGTCGCAAAGGCGGCATCCTCGATCCGCAGCATGATCTCGGCATTGATGTAGAGGCTGCGCATGTCGAAATTGGCCGAGCCGATATAGACCGCGTCGTCGAGCACGATCAGCTTGGTGTGCAGCTTGCACGGCTGGTATTCGTAGATCTGCGCGCCGCGCCTCAGCAGGAAACCGTAGAGCAGCCGCGTCGCGCCGATCGTCGCGCCATTGTCCGATTTCGCCGCCATCACAAGCCGCGTCTCGCCCTTGCGCGCGATCCGCCCGATGCGGCGCAGCAGGCTTTGCGCGGGCGAGAAATAGGCCATGATCATGTCGAGCCGCTCGCCTTGGCGCAGGTCGCGGCTGACCGCGCGCGCCCATGGGCTGAGCCGGTTGGTCGGCCCGCCGAGCAGCAGCCCGACCTTGCCGGGGCCGGGATCCCAGTTGCGGATGATGCGGCGGATCGTGCGCCACTGCGCCTTGGGATTGTGCGTCCAGTCGTGGAGCTTGTCGTAATAGTGCTGTAGCGGCGCGACCGCGGGGCCCGCGATGGTCATGCCGAGATCGTGCCAGCCGTCGCCGCCGGGCGGGGCGAAATAGGCATTAGCGACGTTGAAACCGCCGATCATCGCGCGCCGCCCGTCGGCGATGACGATCTTCTGGTGGTTGCGGATCAGGTAGCGCACCGACCAGCGCGCCGAAAAGCGGCAGAAATCGACGCCCGCCTCGTCGAATTGCGCGAAGAAATCGTCGTGCGCGTCGGACGATCCGAAGCCGTCGACGATCAACCGGACGCGCACCCCGCGACCGGCAGCGGCGATCAGCGCGTCGCGCACGCGCGTGCGGACGGCGTCGGCTTCGAAAATGTAGAAGGTGAGGTCGAGCGTCTCGCGCGCGCCCGCAATCAGGTCGAGCAGCGCCGCGAGCCGTTCGGGCCCCGATGGGTGGACGGTGAAGGCGTCGTCGCCGACCTTGGCCGAAAACGAAGCGCCGTCATCGTTGCGGTCTCTTGCGACGGGCCCGGACATGCCCTGCGCGATACGCTTTTGCCCGCCGAGTGCAAGCGTTGCGGCGCGGTGACGGCGCCTATGTCGCGCAGCGATTGTTTGACTCTGCGGGGTCGTCGCGCTAGGGGAACGCTTCGAAATTTTTTCGCACCCTTCCCAATATTGGTCAGGTTTTTTACAAAGGAAGCGGCACTATGGCTCGCGTCACCGTCGAAGATTGCGTCGACAAGATTCCCAACCGGTTCAACCTCGTCCTGCTCGCCGCGCAACGTGCGCGCGAAATTTCGGGCGGCGCCGAACTGACGCTCGATCGCGACCGCGACAAGAACCCCGTCGTCGCGCTGCGCGAGATCGCCGAACAGACGGTCAAGCCCAAGGACCTCAAGGAATCGCTGATCCAGAACCTGCAAAAGGTCCAGATCGACGACGACGACACGCCCGACGAGATCGGCTCGACCGCGCGCGCCGCCGAGGCGCTGCGCCTGACCGCCGCCGCGCCGCCGCGCCCGGCCAATATCGCGACCGATTTCGACAAGGGTTAAGTTCCCGCTCGAACGATAAAAGGCCCGGCAGCGATGCCGGGCCTTTTTCGTTGCGCTTGCCGCCCGAGGGGTCAGGGAACGATGCCGACCTTGACGTAATCGGCGGCGATATCGCGATCGATATAGCCGGCATAGGTTAGGTCGCGCTTGGCCTCCGGCCCCTTGGCGACGACCGCGCGCATGAACCAGGCATCGGCAAAATCGGGATCGATTTCGAGCGCGAGATCGATATCGGCCATCGCTTCTTCGTCGCGCCCCAGACGGGCATAGGCGATCGCGCGATCGAGCAGCGACTGGGCGGGTGCGCTGTTGAACTGGATCGAGCGCGTGCAGGCGTGCAGCGCCTCGTCTTCTCCGACCTGGTAAAAGGCCGCGATATGGCACCGCGCCTCGAGCACGTCGGGCGCGCTCTGCGCCGCGCGTCCGGCCGCGGCGAGCGCGGTCAGCGCATCGGCGTCCCGATCCGCCGCGGCGAGGACGATCGCGCGCAACGAGGCGACGAACTTGCGGTCGAGGCCGAGCCCTTCGCCATCGTCGATCGCGGCGAGCGCGCCGTCATAGTCCTCGCCATCGAGGCGCAACTGGACGAGCTGCTTGAGCGCGCCTTCGGAATCGGGCTCGATCGCGCGCGCGCGCTCGATATCGGCTTCGGCCTTGGCGACATCGCCGGGCGCGTACATCCGCGCGCGCCACAGGTAATTGTCCGCGGTCGGATCGGTTGCGAGCACCGCGTCGAGATCGGCGACGGCGAGATCATATTGCTGGGTGACCTCATAGACATAGGCGCGCGACCGCAGCGGCGCCATCTCGTCCTCGGGTGCCGATTCGATCGCCTTGGTCAGCGCTTCGAGGACGGGGCCGAGCCGCTTGTCGCGCGCGGCCAGCATCGCCTCGACATGGACGCCGGGATAGCCTTCGGGCGCCTCGATGCGCAGCGGGTCGCCCTTGATCGCGGCGACCTTGCGCCGTTCGACGGGAAGTTCGGAGGCGGGAATTTCGCGGCGAAAGGTGCGCCAGGTCTCGAACGCGTCGAACGTCCCGTCGGCGAAGCTTGCGGTCTGATGATACTGTACGCCGGCGACGTCCTCGTCGATATCGCTGCGGCCCGCCATGACGAAACCCGTTTCGTTCGCCGGCAGCAGCATGCGCGTCGCATAGCGGTTGTGCGTCAGCGAACCGATCGCATAACCGATGTCGCGCCATTCCGCCTTCGCGCGATTGGCATTGAGCCGCGCCGATCCGACCGCCGAATTGAACGCGCGTTCATAGCGGCCGTCGACGCGGTCCCAGTCGAGCCAGGTGACGCCGCGCGCGCTGAGCGTGGTCGTGTCGGCATCCTCGTCGAAGCTGATCGCGCGATCGTAAATGCCGGTGTTGGAGACGAGCTTGTCGATCCGCGCATCGATCGCGGTCTTGTATTCCTTGTCGGTCAGCGTGCCTTTCGACGTCTTGAGATCGTCGTTGGTCGACGTCCGCCAGGTGATGGTGACGTCGAACAGGGCGGGCAGGTTGACCCCCGCGCGCGAATCGTAGGTCAGCGCGACGTCGGAGGTCGGACGGGCGAGGGGGCGCACGGGAATCGGCACGAGCCCGCTGCCCGTCGCCGACAGCGGCAGCGCCCAGGCGAATCCGGGCGTGTCGGCAAGGTCGTCCTGGCGATCGCCGACGCGGGTGCCGTCGAGCCAATATTCGCGCTCGCCGCTTTGCGCGCGCACGATGACATGGTCGAAAGCGGAAAATCCCGGCAGTCGATCGGGCAGCGCATCGCCGGAGCTGGCATTGACGAGCATGATGTCGGCGCGAACGCCCAGCTCGCGCAGCATCGTCGCCAGCAGCAGCGACTTGGCCTTGCAATCGCCATAGCGCAGCGCCCAGGTCGTCTCGGGCGTTTGCGGCGTGTAATTGCCGTTTTCCATCCCCTTGAAGAGATAGCGGACATCGTCCTGGACCACGCGCAGCGCGGCGGCGATGCGATCGTCGGGGTCGGCGTGCTCGGCGGCGATTCCCGCGACCACGCCCGCCAGCGCCGAACCGGGCGCGATCTCGGCGCGCTCGGCATAGGGTTCGAAAGCGGTGCGGCTGACCGTCTGCCAGTCGGGAAAGCTGGTCAGCTCGACGATCGGGCCGAGGCGATAGCGCGTCGGGGCGTTGTTGGGGGTATCGCGCTCCTCGATCGCGGGGCTCGCGATCGTCAGCTCGACCATCTCGCCGCTCTTGCCGATCCTGGCGTCGGCGGCGTCGGGCGCCTGCCACTTCATCGCGACGTCGGGCGCCCACAGAAAGCGCAGCCCCGCCGATTTGACGTCGAGCTTGTCGGGCAGCAGGCCTTCGGTGTCGTTGACATGCCCGCCCAGCGTGGTGTCGCGATAGCTCGTCGTGCTTTCGAACAGCAGGATATCGCCGACCTTCATTCCCTCGAGCTGCATCGTCGCGGTCAGGATGCCGTCGAGCGACAGCTTTTCGAGATTCGTCTCGCGGCGCAGGACGGTGAAGCGCTGTCCCCCGGCGATCAGGTCGACGCGTTCGTCGGGGCGGATGAGCATCACCTTGTGGACGGTGAAGTCGCCCTTTTCGGGGTTCCAGCTCGACGAGAGATTGCCGAATTGCGATAGCAGGGAGGCGTTGTTGATGCGATAGGCATAGGCCGAATAGCTTTCGACCATGCCGTCGTGAAAGCGCGTCTGGCGGTCGGCGAGCAGGAAGGTGAAATCGCTCGGTTCGGCCGCGGGGTCGATCGCCGGGAGGGGCCGCTCCTCGACCCAGTCGGGAACCGGCGCATAGGCCGGCGTTTCGCTTGCCGCCGCCGACGAAATGATCAGCGTGGTCGCCGCCAGCGCGGTGCCCGCAAGCATCGTGAAACCGTTACGCATCTGTCGATATCCCCCCATCTCGCCGCGAAGATGGATGAATATGATCAAGAGTTCAACCGCTTATGAGCGGAAGTTCGCCGATGGGGCCGATCTCATGCGCCCTGCGGCGAGGCGTCTCCGAACGGGCGGTTCTTGCGCTTGCCGCCGGCCTTGGGGATGGCGGTGCCGGCCTGCGGGATCGCCGACGGCTTGACGAGTTCGCCGTCGTCGCGGTGGAACTTGCCCGTCGTCAGCAGCTCCTTGATCTCGTCGCCGCTCAGCGTCTCGTATTCGAGCATCGCGTTGGCGAGCAGGTGGAGCTGCTTGACGTGTTTCTTGAGCAAGGCCTTGGCGCGGTCGTAGCCGGCATCGACGATCTTGCGGATTTCGCTGTCGATCTTCTTGGCGGTTTCGTCGGACATGTGGACGCGCTGCGACTGCGAATAGCCGAGGAAGGTTTCGCCCTGCGGTTCTTCGTATTGCAGCGGTCCCATCTCGTCGGACATGCCCCATTGCGTGACCATGTCGCGCGCCAGCTTGGTGGCGTACTGGATGTCGCTCGACGCGCCCGAGGAGACCTTGTCATAGCCGAAGATGACCTCTTCGGCGACGCGGCCGCCCATCGCGACGGCGAGGTTGGCGTGCATCTTGTCGCGGTGATAGCTGTACGAATCGCGCTCGGGCAGGCGCATCACCATGCCCAATGCGCGGCCGCGCGGGATGATCGTCGCCTTGTGGATCGGGTCGGACGCGGGTTCGTTGACCGCGACGATGGCATGGCCGGCCTCGTGATAGGCGGTCATTCGCTTCTCGTCGTCGGTCATGACCATCGACTTGCGTTCGGTGCCCATCATCACCTTGTCCTTGGCGTCCTCGAACTCCTGCATCGCGACGAGCCGCTTGGCCCGGCGCGCGGCGAGCAGCGCGGCCTCGTTGACGAGATTGGCAAGGTCGGCGCCCGAGAAGCCCGGCGTGCCGCGCGCGATCGTGCGGGCGTTGACGTCGGGGGCGAGCGGCACCTTCTTCATGTGCACTTCGAGGATCTTGACGCGGCCGTCAATGTCGGGACGCGGCACGACGACCTGGCGGTCGAAGCGACCGGGACGCAGCAGCGCGGGGTCGAGCACGTCGGGGCGGTTGGTCGCGGCGACGATGATGATGCCCTCGTTCGCCTCGAAACCGTCCATTTCGACGAGCAGCTGGTTGAGCGTCTGCTCGCGCTCGTCATTGCCGTTGCCGAGGCCGGCGCCGCGATGGCGGCCGACCGCGTCGATCTCGTCGATGAAGACGATGCACGGCGCGTTCTTCTTCGCCTGTTCGAACATGTCGCGCACCCGGCTGGCGCCGACGCCGACGAACATCTCGACGAAATCGGAGCCCGAGATCGAAAAGAACGGAACACCCGCTTCGCCGGCGATGGCGCGCGCGAGCAGCGTCTTGCCGGTGCCGGGCGAGCCGACCAGCAGCGCGCCCTTGGGGATCTTGCCGCCGAGCCGGCTGAACTTCTTGGGATCCTTGAGGAATTCAACAATTTCCTCAAGCTCTTCGCGGGCTTCGTCGATGCCCGCGACATCCTCGAAGGTGACCTTGCCCTGGCGTTCGGTCAGCAGCTTGGCCTTCGACTTGCCGAAGCCCATCGCACCGCCCGCGCCGCCGCCCGATTTCTGCATGTGGCGGATGACGAAGAAAGCGACGCCGAGGATCAGCAGGAAGGGCAGCGCCTGGATGAGCAGGTAGAGCCAGATCGAGGTCGAACCGCTGTCCGAGCGCGACACCTCGATGCCGCGATCGAGCATCGTCTTGACGATCTCGGGATCCTCGACCGGCACCGTCGACAGCACGCTGCCGTCGGCCATGCGCGCGACCATCTTGTTCTCGCCGATGACGACGCTGGCGACGTCGGCGCTCTGCATCTTCTGGCGGAAATCGGAATAGGGGACCGACGAATCCTTTTCGCCGGCGCCGCCGAACAGCGTCGCCACGAGCAGCATCGCGAACATGATGCCGGCCCAGATGCCGATGCTGCGAACCCACGGGTTGCCGCCGCCTTCGGGGCCTTTTTTCGGGGTGTTGTCGTCGTCCATGCTCAAATGCCTGCAAAAGGGTGCGGGGGACGCGATCGTCCCCGCCGATAGGGGTAAGATAGGGCCCGATGATTAATCCGCAATGACCTACGTTCGATCGGTCTTATCGGCGGGTTCGCTGACGCTCGGCGCGGCTTTCGCGCATCGAGCCGGGGCGGCGCAAATCGTCCATCGCTTGGGCTGGCCGGCGATCGGCGATACCGTCAGATCGCCGATGCTCGCCTTGTCGCCGCGCGCCATTGCCGCGGCGAGCCGGCGATAGGCGGCCTCGCCCACCATGATCCCAGGCTGCGCGCGTTCGAGCGCGCTCAGCACCATGCGGTGCCACAGTGCGTGCGGCTCGCCGCGATAGGCCAGCGTGGCGACGCCGCCATCGTCGACGAGCGCCGATCGCAGCCGCTGCGCGGTCATCCACTCGATCGCCTCGCTCGCCTCGCCGAGCAGCGCCGCGCTCTTCGCCACCGCGCGCGGATCGAGCCAGTCGGCATCGGCGAGCGCGGCGCGCAGACGCGCGCGATCGTAGCGATGGTCGCGGTTCGACGGATCGTCGACGAAGGGCAGGTCGGCCTCGGCGAGGATGTCGCCGAGCTCGATGCGTTGCCAGCCGAGCACGGGGCGAACGATGCTGCCGTTGCGCGCGCGGATGCCGGCGAGACCCGCCACGCCCGAGCTGCGGTTGAGCCGCATGATCACGGTTTCGAGCTGGTCGTCGGCATGATGCGCGGTCAGCACGAAATCGAGGCCATGGTCGATCCGCCAGGTATCGAGCAGCCGATAGCGCAGCGCGCGCGCGGCCGACTGGATATTGCCGTCGATCGGGCGATCGGCGACGAGGATGGCGTGCGCGATGCCGCGCGCGGCGCAGACTTCGGCGACATAGCGCGCCTCGTCTTCGGCTTCGGGGCGCAGGCGATGGTCGACGGTGGCAGCGGCGATGCGATTCCCGAGCGCGGCGTGCGCAACCAGCAGCAGCGCGAGGCTGTCGGGCCCGCCCGAAACCGCGATGCCGAAGCGGCCGTGGCGCACGGCGCGATCGCCGACGATCGCCGCAAGGTCGCGGACGAAGCGCGCCGGCGCCGGCGCGTCGGCGCTCAGCGGATCGTCACTTGCATCCGGCATCGGCCTTCGCCCTGGTCGCTTCGGCCTTCAGCGAGGGGGAAATCGTGGTCCCATAGACGTCCTCGAGCTCCTTGAAGGCGCGGCAGGCGCCGTCCTTCTGCTTGAGCCGGCTCAGCGCGATGCCGAGATACATCAGGCTGTCGGGCGCGCGCGCGCTGTCGGGCCGCTCCTGGTAATTGGCCATGAACGCCTTGGCGGCGAGGCCGTTCTCGCCATGGTCGAGATAGGCGCGCCCGAGCAGGTTCTGGGCATAGCTGACGCGGCGATGCTTGGGATAGGTCGCGACCGCCTTTTTGAGCTGGATCTGCGCTTCGGGATAGAGTTTCGCGTCCCACAGGCGATAGCCGTAGAGATAGGCGTCCTCGCCCTTGTCGCCGCTGTCGGGTACCTCGATCGCGCGCACCAGCGCGACCCGGTCGGGGTCGACATCGGCCTTGTTTGTCGTCGCCGACGGCGACGATGAGGCCGGCGTCGGTGTCGCCGCGGCGACCGGCGGCGCGAGCGCGGCGATCCGTTGATCGGTGGCGGCCTTATAGGCGGCGAATTCGTCGGCCATGACGCGCTGCCGGTTGGTCAGCCCCTCGACCTGCCCGGTGACCGAGGCGAGCTGCGATTCGAGTGCGTCGAGCCGCGCGATCACGTCGGTCAGCGGCGCGCTCGACGGCGGCGCGCCGATGCTGCCCTGTTGCGGGCTCAGCTCGGGCTCGAAATAGGTGCCGTCGGGGCGCGCGAAGACCTTGCGCTGGACCGCGCTCATTTCCTTCTCGAGCTTGCTCACGCGCTTTTCGACATTGCCGTCCTGGGCGCTCGCCGGGACCGCCGCAAAAACCAGCGCCCCCGACAGGGCAGCGGCGGCAAGACGATGATGCGAAAGGTATTTCATGGAAACCTCGTGAAACTATGGTCGCTGCAATCTATCATATTGCGACGGAAGAGCGATAGCCACTCCATCGCCATCAGGGGCCGGCATTGGCGCGCGCAACCAGCGCCTGCGGCGCAAGCGGGACGTTGCTGACCAGCGTGTCGGGCGGTCCCAGGCTGGCGATCGGCTGGCCGCCGACGGTGATGGCCAGCGCCTGCGGGCGCGCGGTGCGCAACGTCTGCCCGACGGGGGCGGCATCGACGGTATAGCTGTCGCCGGGGGCCATTTCGACTTCGTGCAGGCGATTGCCGTCGGCATCGTCGATGCGGAACCATACGCGCTCGGTCGCGGTGAGGACGACGGGCGCATTGGCGGCGACGTTCGCCGCGCGTGCGGCCGGCGCCGGGTCGGGCCGATCGGCGGCGGCGGTGCTTGCGACGGGTGTCGGTTCGATGACGTCGCCGCCGAAATAGTCGAGCCGCCAGACGCCATAGGCGACCGCGAGCACGACCGCGACGATCGCCGCGGTCCAGGCAAGGAAGCGCGACGGCACGCGCGACGGGTCGGCGGGCTGGAACGCCTGGTACTGGGGCGATGCGCCGGTATCGATATAATCGTATTCGCGGCGCACCTCCTCGGCGATGGCGACCTCGTCGAGATCGACCGCGCGGGCATAGGCCTTGGCAAAGCCGATCGCATAGGTCTTGCCCGGCAGCGCTGCGAAATCGGACTGTTCGAGCGTTTCGAGGTGGCGCATCGGAATGCGCGTTTCCTTGGCGATCTCCTTGAGGTCGAGCGAGCGCGCTTCGCGCGCGGCGCGCAGGCGATCGCCGACGCGCGGCGCCGTTTCGGTCCCGGACTCAAATTCGACGTCGTCGTTCATCGATGGCATCCCCGCCTATCCCGCCGTTCGCTACTGTCGGCGGTGTACCCGGCGATGTCGCACCAAGCGGGGGGAATTGTCAAACGTTCCCCCGGGCGCACCGGGCGGTTCAGGTCGAAATGTCGACGCCCCGTTGGTTTGCCCAGTCGGTCAGAGTGTTGCGCAGGCAGCGATCGTGCGAGGCGAGCATCGCGGGCATCGCCGCGCGGATCGCGCCGACGTCGAGCGACTGGATCATCGCCTTCAACGGGCCGACCCCGGCAGGGGTGATCGACAGGCGCGAAATGCCGAGCCCGATCAGCGCCATGGCTTCCAGGGGACGCCCGCCCATTTCGCCGCAAACGCCCAGCGTGACGTCGTGGCCCTGCGCCTTGCCCGCTTCAACGACGGCGACGACGCGGGCGAGGAAGCGCAGCACCGCGGGGCTGAGCCAGTCGTAGCGTTCGGCGAGCTTGGGATGCGCGCGATCGGCGGCGAACAGGAACTGGGTGAGGTCGTTGGTGCCGATCGAGACGAAATCGATCCGGTCGAGCAGGGTATCGAGCGTTTCGGCGAGCGCGGGCACTTCGAGCATGACGCCATAGCGGACCTGGTCGGGCAGGCGCCCGCCCTGGTCGCGGATGTGGGCGACCTGTTCGGCGAAGATCGCGCGCGCCTCGTCGAATTCCCACGGTTCGGAGACCAGCGGAAACATGACGTTGAGCGTGCGGCCCGCCGCCGCCTGGAGCAGCGCGCGCGCCTGCGCCTTCATCAGCCCGCCGCGTTCGAGCGCGAGGCGCAGCGCGCGCCAGCCCATTGCGGGGTTTTCCTCGGTCTCGGCGTCGGACCGCATATAGGGCAGCGCCTTGTCGCCGCCGATATCGACGGTGCGAAACACGACCGGGCGGTCGCCGGCGGCATCGAGCACGTCCTCGTACAGCTTTTGCTGGCGCTCGCGCTGCGGCATCGTCGCCGAGACGAGGAACTGGAACTCGGTGCGGAACAGGCCGATGCCGTCGGCGCCGGTGAGGTCGAGCGCGGTGAGGTCGTCCTTCAGCCCGGCGTTGATCATCAGGTCGATGCGCGTGCCGTCGGTGCCGACGGGTTCGGTATCGCGCAGCGCGGCGAAGGCCTCGCGGCGCTTGCGCGTCAGCGCCAGCTTGCCGCGAAACGCCTCTTCGACCGACGCGCCGGGGCGGATATAGACCGACGGTTCGCCGGCATCGAGCAACAGCCGGTCGCCTTCGCGGACAAATTGGCGAATGTCGCGCACGCGTCCGAGCACGGGCATGCCCATCGCGCGCGCGACGATGATGACGTGCGCGGTCAGCGATCCTTCCTCGAGGATCACGCCCTTGAGCCGGCGGCGGTCGTATTCGAGCAGCTCGGCGGGCCCCAGGTTGCGCGCGATCAGGATCGAATCGGACCGAAGGCCGACCTGCGCGGCGGTGCCCATGCGCCCGGCGACGATGCGCAGCAGCCGGTTCGACAGATCCTCGAGGTCGTGCATGCGGTCGGCGAGCAGCGGGTCGCGGATCTGGCGCATGCGCATGCGGGTATGCTGCTGGACGCGTTCGATCGCCGCCTCGGCGGTCAGGCCCGAATCGATCGCCTCGTTGATCCGCCGCGACCAGCCCTCGTCATAGGCGAACATCTTGTAGGTCTCGAGCACCTCGTCATGCTCGCCGCCGCCGCCGAATTCGGCTTGGCTCGCCATCTTGTCGATCTGCTCGCGCATCTTGTCGAAGGCGGCGTAGACGCGCTGGCGCTCGGCCTCGGTATCCTCGGCGACGGTATGTTCGATGACGACGCGCGGCTGGTGGAACACCGCCTCGCCCGCGGCCATGCCCTCGACCAGCTTGAGCCCGGTCAGCTGCTGCTGCGAGGTATCCATCGCGATGTCCGCGCCGGGGCCGGTATCGTCGACCAGCTCGGCGGCGTTGAGCAGTTCGGCCAGCACCATCGCGACGGTCTGCAGCGCCTCGATCTCGACGTCTTCGTATTTGCGCGGTTCGACATGCTGGACCGCGACGACGCCGACCGCGCGTTCGGAGCGGACGATCGGGACGCCGGCGAAGCTGTGGAACATGTCCTCGCCGGTTTCGGGGCGATAGGCGAAGTCGGGATGCGCCGCGGCCTGATCGAGGTTGAGCGTCGCCATGTCGCGCGCGATCGTCCCGACCAGGCCTTCGCCGAGCGCGAGCCGGGTGACGTGAACCGCCGATTGCTTGAGCCCCTGCGTCGCGAACAGTTCGAGCACGCCCTCGCGCAGCAGGTAGATCGAGCAGACCTCGCTGGTCAGCTCCTCGGCGATGATCGCGACGACCTTGTTGAGCTTCGACTGCGCATTGGCGTGCGCCGCCATCACCTCGTGCAGCCGCGTCAGGATGCGGCGGGCGGCCTGGGCGGCGGAGGAGGGCGGCGGGGGCGCGGAGGTCATGCTCGGCGACCTAGCAGAGGATGGTCCGCCCTGTCATTCCCGCATCGCCATGATCGCGGGACGGGGGCAAATCAGCCGCGATAGCTCAATGCCAGCGACGCCTGTTCGGTGAGCTCGGCGATGATGTCGGCGACGCTCTCTTCGCGCTTGACCATGCCGACCGACTGGCCCGCCATCAGCGAGCCGTTCTCGACGTCGCCGTCGATCACCGCGCGGCGCAATGCGCCCGCCCAGTAATGTTCGATCTGCAACTGCGCCTCGGCCATCTCGACGCTTTGGCTGTCGAGGCGGTTGGCGACCTCGCGCTGCTTGACGTTGAATTCCTCGCAGCCCTTGTTCTTGAGCGCGCGCACCGGGATGACGGGCAGGCGCGGGTCGATCTGGACGCTGACGATGGCGTCGCGCGCGCTGGCGCGGATGAACGCCTTCTTGAAATCGGGATGCGCGATCGATTCGTGCGCGGCGACGAAGCGCGTGCCGAGCTGGACGCCCGATGCGCCCATTTCGAGATAGCTCGCGATCGCCTCGCCGCGGCCGATGCCGCCGGCGACGAAGACGGGGATGTCGCGCGCGACCTCGGGCAGGATTTCCTGCGCCAGCACGCTGGTCGCGACGGGGCCGATATGGCCGCCCGCCTCGCTGCCCTCGATGACGAGCGCGTCGACGCCCGATCGCATCAGCTTCTTCGCCAGCGACAGCGCGGGGGCGAAGGCGATGAGTTTGGCGCCGGTGCCCTTGATCGCCTCGATCGACCCCTTGGGCGGCAGGCCGCCGGCGAGGACGATGTGGCCGACATCGTGGTTTTCGCAGACGTCGATGAGGTCGAACAGGCCGGGATGCATGGTGATCAGATTGACGCCGAACGGGCGATCGGTGCGCTGCTTGGTCTCGGCGATCTCGGTATCGAGCAGCTCGGGGGTCATCGCGCCGCAGGCGATGACGCCGAAGCCGCCGGCGTTCGAGATGGCCGAAACGAGGTGGCGTTCGGACACCCAGCTCATCGCGCCGCACATGATCGCGACTTCGCAGCCGAGGAAATCGGTGCCGCGCCGCATCAGCGCATGGAGTTTCTCGCGGCTCATGAATCGGTTCCTTCGGTCGCGGCATCGAGGCCGTAGGCGGTATGCAGGACGCGCACCGCGAGCTCGGTATAGTCTTCCTCGATCAGCACGCTGATCTTGATCTCGCTGGTGGCGATCGCGAGCAGTTCGATGCCGCGCGCCGCGAGCGCGTCGAACATCGTGTTGGCGACGCCGGCGTGGCTTTTCATGCCGACGCCGACGATCGATACCTTGGCGACCTTGATGTTGTGCGTCATGCGGTCGTAGCCGACCTTGTCGCGGTTCGCCTCGACGAGCTCGATCGCCTGGGCGAGGTCGCCGCGCGGCACGGTGAACATGAGGTCGATCAGGCCGTCGCCGCGCGTCGGCGTCTGGACGATCATGTCGACGTCGATCTGCGCCTCGGCAAGCGGGCGGAAGATGTCGGTCATGTTGCCGGCGCGTTCGGGGATGTCGATCAGCATGATCAGCGCCTCGTTCTTGTCGTGCGCGATGCCGGTGATGAGATGGCGTTCCATGGCTAATTCCCTGATTTCCGCTTCGCCGACGATCATCGTGCCGCGCGTCGGCGCCATGCCGTGCTCGACGAAGCTGGTAAGTACCTGGATGCGGACGCCCATTTTCATGGCGAGCCCGACCGATCGAGTCTGCAGCACCTTGGCGCCGACGCTCGCGAGCTCGAGCATTTCCTCATAGGTGACGTAGTCGAGCTTGCGCGCGCGCGCGACGATGCGCGGGTCGGTGGTATAGACGCCCGCGACGTCGGTATAGATGTCGCAGCGTTCGGCGCCGATCGCCGCGGCGAGCGCGACCGCGCTGGTGTCGCTGCCGCCGCGGCCCAGCGTCGAGACGCGACCGTCGTCCATCCGTCCCTGGAAGCCGGGGACGACGGCGACGGTGCCGGCGGCCAGCGATGCGGCGAGCGCGTCGGTTTCGATCGTGCCGATGCGCGCGCGCGCGTGGCGGCCGGTGGTGCCGATCGGGATCTGCCAGCCGAGCCAGCTGCGCGCCGGCGTGCCCATGCCGTGGAGGCACAGGGCGAGCAGCCCGGCGGTCACCTGTTCGCCGGTGGCGACGACGACGTCATATTCGGCAGGGTCGAAATCGGGTGCCGCCTCGCGACAGAAATTGACCAGCCGGTCGGTCTCGCCCGCCATCGCGCTGACGACGACGGCGACCTCGTTGCCGGCATCGACCTCGCGCTTGACGAGCCCGGCGACGGTGCGGATGCGTTCGGTGCCCGCCATCGACGTGCCGCCGAATTTCATTACTATGCGCGCCATGGGAAAGTCAGCTAGTCTCCGTGCGGGATCGACCCCGAGGCTGATAGGCAAAGCGCCAGGGCCGTGCAAGCCGAGGGTGGCTGGACGGCGAGCGCCAACAAGGAAAAGCGCATGACGAGCATCGTTGCCAGCGAAGCCGAACATTTCGGCAGCCTCGCCGCCGACTGGTGGGACCCCAGGGGTTCGTCGGCGATGCTGCACCGGCTCAACCCCGTCCGGCTCGGCTATATTCGCGAGGCGATCGATCACCATTGGGGCATCGACGATGCCGAGCGCCGCCCGCTGGCGGGCAGAAGCGCGCTCGATGTCGGCTGCGGCGCGGGGCTGCTCGCCGAACCGCTTGCGCGGATGGGGGCGCGGGTGACCGGCGTCGATGCCGCGCCCGAGAATATCGCGGCGGCGAAGGACCATGCGGCGGGGCAGCAACTCGCGATCGACTATCGCGCCGGCGAACTGGACGCGCTCGGCCTCGGCCGCTTCGACCTCGTCACCTGCATGGAAGTGATCGAACATGTCGCCGATCCGGGCGCGTTCGTCGCCGCGCTCGCCGCGCATCTCGCGCCCGGCGGGCTGATGATCGTGTCGACGCCCAACCGCAGCGCGGCGTCGAAGCTGCTGCTGGTCGAGGCGGCCGAACGGCTGGGGCGGGTGCCGCGCGGAACGCACGACTGGAGCAAGTTCGTGACGCCCGACGAGCTCGGCGCGCTGCTGGCCGACGCCGGCCTCGCCGTCGTCGATTGCCGCGGCCTGATGCCGATGCCCGGGCGCGGTCTCGTGCTGGGCGAGAACAAGGCGCTCAACTATCTGATGACAATCACCCACGCCGCAGGGCAGGGCGAATAGGGTTCAAACGGGGGGAAGCGAGCATGAGTACATTGATCATCGCATTGCTGGTCGGCTGCGGCCTGGCGATCGTGCACAATCTGGGGCCGTCGCATGCCAAGACGAGGGCGTTCGGCACCGACTGGAACATGGGGCCGCGCGACGAAAATCCAGGGGAAGTGCCCGTCGTGGCCGATCGGCTCGAACGCGCGCGCGTCAATTTCCACGAGAATTTCGTCATCTTCGTTGCGCTGGTGCTGGCGCTCGAAGTCACCGGGCGGGCGAGCGGCATGGGCGAAGCGGCGGCGTGGCTGTGGATCGCGATGCGCGTCGTCTATCTGCCGCTCTATGCCGCCGGCACGCCCAAGATCCGCACGCTGATCTGGGCCGGCAGCGCGCTCGGACTGGTGCTGATGGCGGTCGACCTGGTGCGCTAGCGAGGTTCATCGCCGACCCGCCGCGTGCGCGAGGGCTGACCCTGCGGAACGCTTCGCATTCCGTGGCGGGTCAAAAATCGAGCAGCTCGTAATGTCTGGGCGGGGCGACGATTTCCATGCGCTCGGACAATAAGGGGCGGAAGCTGGGTCGCGATTTGAGCCCGGCGTACCAGCCCTTGGCCGCATCGTGCCCGGTCCAGTCGACGCCGCCGAGATAATCGGCGACCGACAGATGCGCGGCGGCGGCGAAATCGGCGAGGCTCAACGTCGCGCCGGCAAGCCAGCTGCGGTGATCGAGCAGATATTCAATATAATCGAGATGCTCGTTGGCGTTGCGCATCGCCTGGCGCAGCACGCCGCCATCGGGCGGGGCGCGGTTGATGATCCGCTTTTTCATTCGCTCCTCGAGCAACGGCGCGACGACGTCGCCATAGACCTGTTCGTCGAACCAGGCGGCCAGGCGGCGGATCTCGGCGCGATTGATCGCGGTCCCCGAAATCAGCGGCTTGGCCGCGACGGTTTCCTCGAAATATTCGCAAATCGCGGTCGAATCGATCAAGGTGATGTCGCGCGCCGCGTCGCGGATGATCGGCGTTCGCCCGGTCGGGTTGAGGTCGATATATTCGTCGCGCCGCTCCCACGGCGATTCGCGCACCAGCTCGTAGCCGACGCCCTTTTCACCCAGCAGCAGGCGCACCTTGCGCGAGAACGGACATAAGGGAAATTGGAACAGCTGCCACATGATCCGTCCCATAGGACAGACGGCGCGCGCTGTGAATCGCCATTATCGGTTTATCGCGCGGCCGGCGCGGTCGGCGCTCAGCGGCGTTCGCGCTCGATCGCCTTTTGCGCCTGCGCGCCCATGTCCTTGGCGATCGCGATCAGCGTCGGCATCATCTTGGCGAATTCGCGCACGATCGTCCCCGACCGGGCGGTGCCGTCGCGAATGCCGTCCTCGATCCGGTCCTCGTAATCGGGATCGCCGCGGCTGGCGATGTCGCCGATCGTGGCGTCGGGATCGACATCGGCATAATCGTCGGCGGCGCGCGGATCGACCTCGCGCGCGGCGTCGAGGATCGGGCCGACGCGGATCGTCATCAGCGCGCGCATCATGTCGCTCATCGCCGCGGCGATGTCTTCCTGCCGGGCGGGATCGTCGAGGATGTCGGCGACGCGGTCGGACGCATCGGCATAGTCGCCCTTGTCATCGGCGACGTCGTGATAGGGCGACGCGTCGTCGTAGGCCGGATCTTCCGCGTCGTCATCGCGAACCGCCACGTCGTAGCCGATATCGCCCGCGTCCTCGTCGGTGGCCGCGACATCGGAGCCCGCATCGGCAACGTCGCTCGGCGGCAGCTCGACCTCGGCAATCTGGGCATGCGCTGCAACCGGCGCCGAGAGCGCGGCAAGCGAAAGAACGGTAACGAGACGGCGCATGAGCGAATCCTCTGGACGATCAAGGCGATGATCGCTCGATCTAGCTAAAGGACGCTGTCGCTGCGGTGAACGGCCTAGTCGTCCAGTTCGCCAAGTCGTCGCACGACAATATCTTCTATCACTGCGTTAATCGCCTCTTCTTCGCCGGGTGCATATATATCGCTCCAGTCGAGATGGATCTGCTGAGCCTCGGTTCCCAGTTTTATGAGCTTGGGAAGAACGGGATGTGCGCCGAGTGTTTTCAAAACCTCGTAATCGGCCGCCGTCATTTCTTCCATGGCGGCGGGAATTGCAGCCCGCATGTCGTTCATCACCGCATCGGGCGTAATTGACCCTTCGGCAAATCCGCTGGCGAGCAATTGCTGACCGACTGCATCGAGCTGCATGTTATCGAGCATACCATTGATCAGCTTCTGGCCCGTTGGTCCTGAATAGAATGCGATCAGGAAATCGATCTCTTCAACCGTCAGATCGCGTGCGTACACGGCGGCGTACGACGCTTGCAGATCGGGCAGGCGCTGCCGCATCCCGGCATCCATGATCGGCAGCATCGCGCGCACCATTTCATCGACAGATCCGGGCGAATCGGTCTCTAGTTCGACGATATCCTCGTCGAGCATCAACAGCCTGGTCAGCTCGGCAATCATCTTGTCGCTGTTGTTGCCGATCACGATCGCCTCGCTGGCAGTGATCCGCGCGAGGGCTAACGACTTTGTATGAAGGGGCGATGCCGCCGCATCGGCCTGCATCGCAGCCGCTGGTGCATGGAGCGGCAGGGCAAACGACAATGCGAGCGTCGCGCCAGCTGCAAATGTGTGAAAGCGGTTCATCGGTATCCCCCCTCCAGTAGATACCCGAACCATTAAAGCGACTGCGTTTGGGTTCAATGCCTTATCGCAACATCAGCCAGATCAGCGCGGCGCTGCCGGCGACGATGCGGTACCAGGCGAAGGGCGCGAAGCCGTGTTTCGACACGATGCCGACGAACCAGCGGATGACGAGCATCGCGACGACGAACGAGACGACGAAGCCGATGCCGATCAGGCTCCAGTCGACGCTCGCGGTGGCGAGCGTGTCGCGGTTGCTCCACAGTTCGAGGCTGGTCGCGCCGATCATCGTCGGCACCGCGAGGAAAAAGCTGAACTCGGCGGCGGTGCGCCGTTCGACCCCGAGCGCGAGCGCGCCCATGATCGACGCGCCCGAGCGGCTGACGCCGGGCACCATCGCGAGGCACTGGAGAAAGCCGATCGCGAGCGCGCGGCGATAGGGAATGTCGGCGATGCCGTGAAAGCGCTGCGTGCCGATGAAGCGTTCGATGACGAGGATCGCGATGCCGCCGAGCACCAGCGCGACCGCGACGATCTTTGGCGCGCCGAGCATCGCCTCGATCGCGCTGTGCGCGACGAGCCCGATCGCGACCGCGGGGAGGAAGGCGATCAGCAGGTTGAGCGTGAAGCGCCACGCGCCCGGCTCGCTCCTCAGCAGCCCCATGACGACCGCCCAGAAGGTGCGCCAGTAGAGCACGATGACGGCGAGGATCGCGCCGAGCTGGATGACGATGTTGAACGTCGCCCATTGCTGCGACGAATAGCCGAACAGCTCGCTGGCGAGGATCAGATGGCCGGTCGAGGAAACCGGCACGAATTCGGTCAGTCCCTCGACGATGCCGAGCAGGATGGCGGTCAGAATCAAGGGCATGATAAGGGCAACTCGGTGCGGGTCAGAGCGGCGCGCGGGTGCCGAAGCGGCCGTGGCGACGATATTGGACGAGCCAGCCCGATGTCACCGCCGCCAGCGGCGTCGGCGTCACGCCGAACGCGGCGAGCCCGTCGGCGTCGGCGGCGACGACATTGTCGTTTTGCAGCATCAGCCACTGGTCGAAGGTGAGCGGCGCGCCGGGCAACCACCCCGTCGCCTGGGCGAGCAGGCGCGAGGCGAACGACGGCACCGACATGAACGCGCGGTCGCGCCCGGTCGCGGCGGCGATCCGTTCGTTG
>JAACTG010000024.1 GCA_009993585.1 Sphingomonadales bacterium | reverse complement strand
CCTCGATACCGATCGCGGTCGCTATCTGCTGACGCTGTTCGGACGGCGCACCGGCGCCGACGCCCTGCCCTATCTCGTCGCGCTGCACGATCATCTCGCCGCGCGCAGCATACCGGTTCCCGCGCCGATCCGCGACGACGGGGGCACGGCGCTGCACCGGCTCGCCGACCGGCCCGCCTGCCTGTTCGCCTGGATCGACGGCGCCGCGCTCGGTCCAGATCCCGATCACGCCATGTGCCGGCTCGCGGGTTCTGCGCTCGGCACGCTGCATCGCGCGGCGGGCGACTTCGCGATGCAGCGCGACAACCCGCTCGGCCCGGCGCAATGGGCGGAGCTTGCGGAGACGTACAGCCCGCGGCTCGACGGCTTGGCGCCCGGTCTCGCCCGCGACGTCGCCGCCGCGCTCGCCCGCATCGCCGCCGACTGGCCGCGCGAATTGCCGCACGCCACGATCCACGCCGACCTCTTCCCCGACAATGTCATGGCCGACCGCGGCGCTATCGCCGGCATCATCGACTTCGGCTTCGCCTGCACCGACATCCGCGCGTACGACCTGGCGGTGATGCTCGTTTCCTGGGCCTTTTGCGACGATGGCCGCCGGTACTTCCCCGATCGCGCCGCCGCGCTGATCGCCGGCTATGAGGCAAGCCACCGCCTGGGCGCCGAAGAGCGCGACGCGCTGCCGCTGCTGTGTCTCGGCGCGGCGCTGCGCTTTCTCCTCACGCGCGTCGAGGACTGGTTCGCCGAGGCCGAGGGCGACAATCGTGTCGTCGTGCGCAAGGACCCGCTTGCCTTTGCCCGCCGCCTGCGCTTTTACGCCGCGCGATGACAAGCGCTGACGACAAACGCATCCGCATCGCCACCGACGGCGCGTGCAAGGGCAATCCCGGACCCGGCGGCTGGGGCGCGGTCATCCGCTGGGGGACGCGCGAACTGCTGCTGTCGGGCGGCGAGGATCCGACGACCAACAACCGCATGGAGCTGATGGCCGCGATTGAGGCGCTGACCGCGCTCAAACGCCCGTGCCGCGTCGATCTCAGCACCGATTCGACCTATGTCCGCGACGGCATCACCAAATGGATCCACGGCTGGAAGAAGAACGGCTGGCGCAACGCCGCCAAAAAACCCGTCGCCAATGCCGACCTGTGGCAGGCGCTCGAATCCGCCGCCGCCCGGCACGACGTCGCCTGGCACTGGGTCAAGGGTCATTCGGGCCATCCCGACAATGATATCGCCGACCAGCTCGCCAGCGACGCCGCGATGGCGCGCCGGATCAAATAGCGGCGAAGCGCGCGGGGTCGTAGCGCGCCGGCTCGACCCCGGCCAGGCCATGCGCCTCGCCCGTCAGCAGCGCCGCCGCCAGCCGCGACGCCGCCGGCGCGGTCTGGATGCCGTATCCGCCCTGCCCCGCCAGCCAGAAGAATCCCGGCTCCCGGGCATCGAAGCCGATCGCCGGCAGCCGGTCGGGCGCGAAGCTCCGGAGTCCGGCCCATTTGCGCTCGACCGCCGCGACGCGCCAGTCGGTCACCCGCTCGAACTGGTCGATCGCGCGGGCGACGTCGATATCCTCGGGCGCGACGTCGTGCGGTTCGACCGGGGTTTCGTCATGCGGGCACAGCCACATGCGATTCTCGCCCTCGGGCCGGAAATAATAGCGCCCGGCGACATCGAGGACGAGCGGCAGGTCGGCGGGCACTGTGCCGCCCGTCACGCGCACCTGCACCATCGTGCGCCGCAGCGGCACGATGCCGAGCGGGGGGACGCCCGCCATCTGCGCGACCGGATCGGCCCATGCCCCCGCCGCATCGACAATGATCGCGGCCTCGTAATCGCGACCGCTTGCGGTCGCGCGCCAGCCTCCCTGATGCCGCGCGATCGCATCGACCCGGGCGCGGGCGATCAGCTCGACGCCGTTGCGCTTCGCCTTGCCCAGCGCCGCCTGGTGGACGCCGGCGACATCGATGTCGGCGCCGTCGCGCTCCGCCAGTCCGGCGACCAGCAGCGGTCGCGCCAGCGGCACGATCGCACGCACCGCCGCCGCGTCGAGCCGGTCCATGACGATGTCGCTATCGGCGAATTGCGCCGCCAGCGCGTCGAGCAGCGGCACATGTTCGGCCTCGGCGACGTCGAGCGAGATGCGCGGGGTCAGATGGCCGCCGGCCAGCAATTCCGCGTGCGATGCGCGGGTCAGCGCGCGGACGTGCGGCCCGCCCAGCGTCTCGTGCCAAAATGCCGCCGATCGCCCGGTCGCGTGATAGCCGGGCGCGTCCTCCGCCTCGACCAACGCGACGCGCAGACCCGGCGGCAACGCGGCGGCGAGCCCCGCGCCGGCGATTCCGGCACCGACGATCAATATGTCGTAAGCGCTCACTGCCCGGCGGCGACCTCGGCGAGCATCGCGTCGATTTCGCCCAGCACGCGATCGCGCACCGGGTCGGCCTCGCGGAGCAGCTCGTGCGCGGCCTCGTCGCCATATTCGACCAGCCGCGCATGCGGCAGGCGTGCCGCCGCCGCCCGCGTCGCGGCGGGACTGACCAGCGCGTCGGCGGTCGCCGACACGATCAGCACCGGCTCCTCGACCTGTTCGAGCCGCCCCGGCTTCGCCAGCCACGCGAACGAATCATACGCCGCGGCAATCCATCCCCAGCTCGCCGGCCCGAGCGGGAGCTCGGGATTGGCGTCCCACCAATATTGCTCGTCGGCATAGCGCTCGGCGCTGTGCGTTAGCAGGCCCATGCGCTTCGACAGCGGCGAGAACGGCTTTTCGCTCACCTTCCACATCGGCTGCTTGCCGCCGGTGACGCGCATGCCGACCCGCGCGACGATGCGTCCCAGCCAGCGCGGCATCGAGTCGGCAAAGCCGAGCATCGGCGCGACCAGGATCGCGGCATCGGCGGCGACTTCGCGCTCGGCAAGCGCGCGCAGGACGAGGTGCCCGCCCATGCTGTGGCCGATGACGACGAGCGGCCCCGGGTGGCGGCGCTTGAGGTCAGCGGCATAATCGGCAAGGTCGCGCGTCCAGCAGCCGAAGCGGTCGACATGGCCGACATCGCGCCGCGCGGCGAGCCGCCCCGATCCGCCCTGGCCGCGCCAGTCGAGGCTTTCGACATGCCAGCCAAGCGCATGGAAATGGCGCAGCGTTTCGAGATATTTCTCGAAAAAATCGCCGCGTCCGCCCATGAACAACACCGTCCCGCGTGGGTGAGGCGTGCTCGCCGGCCAGCGCAATGCGCGCAAATCCCAGCCATCGGCGGCGTGCCATCGGACGATATCGGCAGCGTGGGGAATGGTTCTGCGGTCGGGTTCGGGGGCGGTCATCGGCAACATGGTTACGGTTTGGTAAGCCATATAGTCTAGCTGAATTCCCCATGTTCGGGGAAAATCTTCCGCCACAGGCGATCGCGACCGCGCTCGTCGGCCTTTTGGCGCTGCTGCTCGTTGCCGCAGCGGTCAGCGATTGGCGCACGCGCAGCATCTCGAACGCTCTCAACGGCGCGATCGCGCTGCTGGCAATCCCCTTTTGGCTCGCGATCGGGCTCGATCCCTGGCCGCAAATGGCTTTCCAGGTTGCTGTCGCGGTCGCATGTTTTGCGCTGTTCGCCGTCTTTTTCGCGTTCGGCGCGATGGGCGGGGGCGACGTCAAACTGATCGCCGCGCTGGCCTTGTGGATGCCGCTCGGGCTGCTGCTCAACGTCCTGCTGGTCATGGCCGTGCTCGGCGGCGTGCTGAGTCTGGCGATGTGGGCCGGCCAGCGCTGGGGCGGCCGCAGCATCGGCATCGGCATTCCCTATGGGCTGGCGATCGCCGCCGCCGGAATCTGGGGCCTTCACCAACAATATATTAACCACTTTGCTTGAATAGGGACGCAGGGGAAGGCCCCGCTGGGCCGACTAGGAGGCGAATTTTATCATGGACGGCAAGAAACTATTCCTCATCATCGGCGCGCTGGTCGTTGCGATCGGCGCCGCATTCGGCGTCAACACGCTGATGCGCGGCTCGGCCACCCCGCAATCGCAAGCCGCCGCAGCGGCGGTGCCGCAGGGTCCCGACATCCTCGTCGCGACGCGCGCCTTGCCCGTCGGCACCATCATCACGCCCGATGCGGTCCGCTATCAGGCATGGCCGCAGGCGCTGGTCGACGACAAGAACTACTTCCTCCGGGAAAAAACCGCCAATGGCAGCCTTGTCGGCACCGTGGTCCGCAACGCGATCACCGCCGGCGAACCGCTGACCCAGGGCGCGCTGGTCCATCCGGGCGAACGCGGCTTCCTTGCCGCCGCCCTGGGCCCTGGCATGCGCGCCGTGACGGTTTCGGTGTCGGCGCAGACCGCCGTTGCCGGCTTCGTCTTCCCGGGCGATCGCGTCGACCTTTCGCTGACGCAATCGATCACCGGCGACGACGATCAGGCGCTCTATGTCACCGACACCATCGTTCGCAACCTGCGCGTGCTCGCCACCGATCAGCGTACGACGAGCAAGAATGCCGACGGCAAGGACGAGGTGCTCACTTATGCGCTCGTCACGCTCGAGGTCACGCCGCGGATCGCCGAAAAGATCACCGTGGCGCAGGTCATGGGCAAGCTCAGCCTGGTGCTGCGCCCGCTCGCCGAGGATACCGCCGAGCTCGAACGCGCCATCGCCGCGGGCGAGGTCAAGGTGCCCGAGGATGCCGAGGGCGAAAAGCGTCTGCTGCTCGAAATCAAATCGCGCCCGTCGGATTCCGACGTGACGTCGACGACGGGCGGCGAAGTATCGCCCTGGGCGCGCCGTTCGAAGCCCTCGACGGGCGGCAATGGCGGTGGCAGCGGCGCCCGCGCCGACGTGCAGCAAGGCCCGGTCTATTCGGACCGTGCGGGTTCTGCAGCGCCGGCGGCACCGGTTTATTCCGGTCCCAGCGTGCGCGTCGTACGCGGCGATCAAGTCAGCGTAGTTCCGGTTGGGGGTAAGTAAGATGAAGATCACACAGTATTTCGTCCAGGCATCGCTCGGCGCCGCGCTGGCGGCAACGACGATCTCGGGCATCGCCCTGACCGCTCCCGCTTCGGCGCAGTCGGTCCAGTCGGCCAACGACGAGGTTCTGCTGTCGGTCGGTCGCGGCCGCCTGATTTCGCTGCCGACATCGATGAGCGACGTGTTCATCGCCAATGACGGCGTCGCCGACGTCCAGATCCGCTCGGCGCGCCAGCTCTACGTGTTCGGCAAGACGCCGGGTGAGACCAGCGTCTACGCCACCGATTCGAGCGGCAAGGTCGTCTATTCGGCGGTCGTGCGCGTCGGCAACAATATCGAGACGATCGATCAGATGCTCGCGCTCGCCATGCCCGATGCCAAGATCAACGTGACGCCGATGAACGGCTTCACGCTGCTGACCGGCACCGTCGCCGCGCCGCAGGACGTCGCCGAGGCCGAACGCCTCGTCCAGGCGTTCGTCGGCGAAGGCCAGCAGGTGCTGTCGCGCCTGCAGACGGCGACGCCGCTCCAGGTCAACCTCCAGGTCCGCATCGCCGAGGTCAATCGCTCGCTGGTCAAGGAGATCGGCGGCAACCTCAACATCGTCGACCGCACCGGCGGCTTCATCTTCGGCGCCAAGACGGGCCGCGGCGCGGGCGCGGTCAATCCGATCACCGGCAATATCCTGCAGGCCCCGGGCAAGTCGACGATCGGCGGCGCGCTCGGCAACCTGCTCGGCCTCGACATCGGCGCCGCGTTCGATCTCGCCGAAACCTCGGGTCTCGTCACCACGCTGGCGCAGCCGAACCTGACCGCGCTGTCGGGCGAAACCGCCGACTTCCTGGCCGGCGGCGAATTCCCGATCCCGGTCTCGCAGGATAACAACACGGTCACGATCGAATTCCGCAAGTTCGGCGTCAGCCTGGCCTATACGCCGACGGTGCTGTCGAACGGCCGCATCTCGATGCGCGTCCGTCCCGAAGTTTCGGAACTGTCGACCGAGGGCGCGATCAACCTCAACGGCTTCACCGTTCCCAGCCTGACGATCCGCCGCGCCGAAACCACGATCGAGCTGGGTTCGGGCGAGAGCTTCATGATCGCCGGCCTGATGAGCAACCGCACCGTCGGCGCGATCGACAAGACGCCGGGCCTCGGCGACGTTCCCGTCCTCGGTACGCTGTTCAAGTCGGACAGTTTCCGTCGCGG
>JAACTG010000023.1 GCA_009993585.1 Sphingomonadales bacterium | reverse complement strand
AGTACAAGGTCGACGCCTATCTGGAGCAGGCGCCCTACGACACCGCGCGCTGGCTCGCGGGCGATGCGGCCAAGGTCGAGGCGTTCATGGCGATCAACAAGGGCAACCTCGCCAAGGACCGCGACGGCGATCCCGTCTTCCTCGCCAAATCGGCATGGGACGTGAACTACCAGGCCGAGCGCAATCCCGAGCTGAGCTTCAACGCCACCAAGGAACGCTGACCCGCGCGTCTCGCCGCGCGGCAGGCGGCGATCAGTCGACCCAGTCGGTCCGGAGCGCCCGCGCGCCGAGCCACATCAGCAACGCCGCGAGCAGGTAGAAGCCGAGCGCGGCGAGCATCGCATAGCGCAGCGATTCGGCGCCGTATGCCTGCGCCATCGCATCGCTCAACGCGCCCAGCACCAGCGTGCCGAGACCGAGGCCGATCGCATTGTTGACGAACAGGAAGCTCGCCGAGGCGGTCGCACGCTGATGCGGCGGGACGAGATGCTGGATCGCGGCGATGACGGGGGCGAGCCAGACATAGGCAAGCGCCTGCGGGACGATCGCGAAGAGGAACGCGGCGGTCGGGCTGGCCGAGAGGAAGGTCGCCGCGAACAGCGGCACCGCGACGACGAAGGCGATCGCGGGCACGCGCGCGTACATCGCGCGGTCGACGGCGCCGAGCCGGTCGGCCAGCCAGCCGCCGAGCATCACCCCGGCGACGCCGCCGATCAGCAATATGCCGCCGATGAACTGCCCGGTCGTCACGAGATCGAGTCCGAAGCTGCGCTGCATCAGGCTGGGCAGCCAAAAGGCCAGGCCGTAACCGCACAGCGAGCTCGACCCCGCGCCGAACGACAGCAGCCAAAAGCTCTTCTTGCGCGCGAGGGTGCGAAAGACCGCGCTGATGGGGGCGCGGGCGGACGCGGTGCCGCCGGGATCGGGCTCCGTCTTGGCCCGGTCCTTGACGATCAGTTTGAACGGGATCGCGACGATCAGGCCGGCGAGGCCGAGGCCGATAAAGGCGGTGCGCCAGTCGAACGCGGCGGCGATGCGCGCGCCGAACAGGACGCCCGCCGCCGAACCCAAGGGAATTCCGAGCGAATAGACCGCGAGCGCGCGAGCGCGGCTTTGCGGCGGGAAATAATCGGCGATCAGGGCGTAGCTGGGGGCGACGCCGCCCGCCTCCCCCACGCCGACGCCGACGCGGGCGAGAAACATCTGCCAGAAGCTGGTCGCGAGGCCGCACAAGGCGGTAAAGCCGCTCCACACGCCGAGGCTGATGGCGATCGTCCAGCTGCGGCTGGTGCGGTCGGCGACGAGCGCGAGCGGAATCGCCATCGTCGAATAGAGCAGCGCAAAGGCGAGCCCGCCGAGCGCGCCCATCTGCGTGTCGGAAAAGCCGAGATCGGCCTGGATGGGTCCGGCAAGGATCGAGAGGATCTGCCGGTCGAGGAAGTTGAAGGTGTAGACGACGAGCAGCATCGCCAGCACGAGGCGGCGGCCGGCGGCGGCGGGCGGGTTGGCGGCGAGGGTCATGGCCGGGGCGCTAGCGCGGCGGGGACCGCCGCGCTAGCTCCGATACGACAGGTCGCGCTCAGAACCGGTATTCGATCGTGCCGGTCACGCTGCGCGGCGGGCCGTAATAGCCGATGATCGAATTTCCGAACGTCGCACCGGGGAAGTTGTAGCCGCCGACGCGATAGCGCTTGTCGGTCAGGTTGCGCGCGGTGACGGCGAGGCGCCAGTGATCGTCGGCCGAAATCCAGTTCGCCGCCGCGTCGACCAGCACATAGCCCTTCTGGTCGAGCAGCGGGGTCGGAATCTCGAACAGCGTATAATCGCTGCGATACGAGACCGCCGGGGTGAGCGAGAAGGTGCCGCCGCCGACATCGGCCGACCAGGTGACCGATCCGCTCGCCGTCCACTTCGGCGTGTTCTGGAAGACGCGCTGGTCGGCGACGTCGATCGGGGTCGTGCCGCCGGCGATATACGTCAGGAATTCCTTGTAGTCGGCATGGGTATAGCCGACCGCGACATTGGCCGACAGGTTGCGGCTCGCCTTGAACCGCGACTCGAATTCGAACCCGTAGATGTCGGCGCGACCGGCATTGTCGACATAGCTGGCGATGCCGCCCGTCAATGTCGGCTGCTGGATCGTGACCTGCTGGTCCTTGTACTTGGAAAAGAAGCCCGCCAGGCTGAAGAACAGGCGATTGTCGAGCGCCGATTTCTTCAGTCCGAGTTCGAACGAATCGATCGTTTCGGGATTATAGCCGTTGACCGTCGTCGGGGTGAGCACGGCATCGCCGCGCATGTCGAAACCGCCCGATTTGAAACCCTGGCCGTAGCTGGCGTAGAGGTTCGTATCGGCGTCGGGCGCGAAGCTGATGCTGACGCGCGGGGTGAAGCGTTCGAAATTGCGCGTGTTGGTGTAATCGGTGCGGAGCAGCCCCGGTACGGCGGTGGCATTGCCGAAATAGGGGCTGCGAATGCCGGTGAAGTTCTGGCGATAGACCGACCCCGTCTTCTCGTCGCGCGTGTAGCGGCCGCCGACCGAAACCTTGAGCTGGTCGCTGACGTCGAAGCTGACGTCGCCGAACGCCGAATAGCTCTTCGTGAGCACTTCGCCCGACGTCAGGATCGTGGTGTCGAGCAGTCCGAGCACGGTATCGAACGCGCCGCTGGCGCGGCCGTCGAGATAATAGAGTCCGAACACGCCCTGGAAACGGTCGCCCTGATAGAGCAGTTGCAGTTCCTGGGTGAACTGGTCGTCGTCATATTCGGCCGGGACATCGAGCGTCGGCAGCGCGGTGTTGTCGAAATCGATCAGCGTATCGGTGTGTCCGGAACGCCAGGCGGTGATCGATTTGAGCGTCAGCGCCTCGCTCAGGTTGAATTCGCCCGTCGCCGAATAGCCGTGGGTGCGGACGTCGTTGGTGTCGCCGATGCCCGCGCGCGTGTCATAGACGTCGTCGGTCGGGGCATAAATCGGGTCGACGCCGTTGCCGAGCAGGCGCGTGCCGTGGCGCGGGTTAGACTTGTCGACCGTCGAATCGCCCGACAGGCGGATGAAGATCGAATCGCTCGGCGCGAATTCGGCCGACGCGCGGATCGCGAGGACATCCTTGTCGTACTGATCGACGCCGGTCGTCAGGTTCGTGCCGTAGCCGTCGCGCTTGTAGCGCGCGATCGCGCCGCCGATCGAGATCGTGTCGCCGAGCGGCGCCGAAAACGATCCGACGAGGTCGAGCTGGTCATACGATCCGTAGGACGCGCGGACGCGGCCCGAAGGCTCCGACCCCAGGCGCTTGGTGACGTATTTGATCGCGCCGCCGATGGTGTTGCGGCCATAGAGCGTGCCCTGCGGACCGCGCAGCACCTCGACTCGCTCGATATCGAAAATATCGAGGATCGCGCCCTGCGGACGCGCGACATAGACGTCGTCGATGTACAGCGCGACGCCAGGCTCGAATCCCCAAAGCGGATCCTGCTGGCCCACGCCGCGGCTGAAGGCGATCATCGTCGAGTTCGACCCGCGCGCGATCTGCAGCGTCAGGTTCGGCGTCTTGTCCTGCAGCGCGGTGATGTCGACGGCGCCCGTCTGCACCAGCGATTCGCCGGTGACGACCGAGAGCGAGATCGGGACATCGACAAGGTTTTCCTCGCGACGCCGCGCGGTAACGACGATCGGGTCACCCTCATCGATCGAATCGACATCCTGCACCGCGTCGGCGGTGGCGGCGGCGGACTCTTCGGCGGCATCCTGCGCCAAGGCGGGCGACGCGGACAGCGTCACGGCGGTCGATGCCAGCAGCGCGGCAATAATCGGTGTGCGAACAGTCATTCTCAAGTCCTCCCCTGATGCGGATGCTTTTGCAGCATTCGCAAGCGCTGATACTGAAAGTTGAACCATGTTTCAACTTATTCTGTGACAAGCGCGCATTTTGGTGATAGTCGGCATAGATGACCGACGACGAAAGGCGCCAAATGCGCCGCGTCGGGGCAGGGGGAAGATGGCGATGGGCGAAGCGGGACGACGGATGGAACGCGATCTTTCGGCAGCGTCGCCCGACAAGGCGCCCCGCACCGAGCGCGGTCGCCGGACGCTGCGCAAGCTGCTCGACGCCGCCGCGATCGAATTCGGCGAAAAGGGTTTCC
This sequence comes from Sphingomonadales bacterium, assembly GCA_009993585.1. Classification (GTDB taxonomy): domain Bacteria; phylum Pseudomonadota; class Alphaproteobacteria; order Sphingomonadales; family Sphingomonadaceae; genus Flavisphingopyxis. The sequence continues at coordinate 2,010 of JAACTG010000023.1, read as the reverse complement.
ACGAAAGCTCGATATCCGAAATCACGCGGCGCGCGGGTACCGCGCTCGGCAGCTTCTACACCTATTTCGAATCGAAGGACGAAATCTTCCGCGCGCTGGTCCGCGACATGAGCCGCCAGGTCGGCCTCCATGCCGGCGATGCGCTCGACGGCGTCGAAGGCACGCTCAACCGCGAAGCAGCCGCGCTTGCCGCGTTCATCGACTTCGCGCGCGAGCACAAGGAAATCTATCGCATCATCGACGAGGCCGAATTCGTCGATCCGGCGAGCTATCGCAGCCATTACGAAACCACCGCGCGGCGAATCGCCGCGCGATTGGAAGAGGGCGTCGCCGCCGGCGACCTGCGCGCCGAGGTCGGCGAACTGCACGCCTGGGCGCTGATGGGGATGAACGTCTTCCTCGGCCTGCGCTATGCGATCTGGGGCGAGGAGGGCGAGGCCGAGACGATCGCCGCCGCCGCCAACGAAATGGTCGCGCGCGGCATCGCCCGTCCCGCCAGCTAGCCGACGCGCGTCGCGGTCGGGGCGTCGTTGAGCGCGTTGATCGCGGCATGGACGCGGCGCTCGATCTCATCGCGCGGCAGGCCCGGCGGGATCGTCTCGCCGACGCGAAAGGTGACGGTGCCGGGATAGCGTCGCCACGACCGGCGCGGATTGACGATGCCGCTATCGAGCGCAACCGGGATGACGGGCAGCGCGAGCAGCTTGTAGAGGCCGGTAAAGCCGGACCGCAGCGGCGGCGCCTCGCCGTGCGGCATGCGCGTCCCTTCGGGAAACAGGCAGATCGGTCGCCCCGCCGCGGTCGCCTTGCGCGCCGCCGCCATCATCACGCGCAAGGCCCCCGCCCCCGCCTCGCGTTCGACCGGGACGAGACCGTAATTGCGCGCGACGCGCCCCCATAACGGGATGTCGAGCAGCTCGCGCTTGGCCATGATCGCGGGACGCGAAAACAGCCGCGGCAGCTGGATCGTTTCGTACATCGCCTCGTGCTTGAAGACATAGAGCACCGGCTGGTCGAGCAGCTCGCCCTCGATGACGAGGCGTTGGCCGAGCACGATGCGGCAACAGGCATCGTGCCACAGCGACCAGCCGCGCGTCGCGGCGAACAGGCCGCGCTGCGAAACCGGACTGGCCGCGAGCGCCGCCAGCACGAACACCAGGCTGCCGGGATAGAAGACGAGCGAAAACAGCGCCGTCCTGAGCGCGACGATCACAGGCCGAGCAGCGCGCCGAGGCGGCGCAGGACGTATTTGTTATATTCCTTCCACAGCGTCGCGAAGCTCGGCGTGCTGCGGACGCCGTCGTCGTAGATCTCGATTCCCGGCGGCAGCACGCGTTCGAGTTCGTAACGCGCGCGGCGCATGTGCCAGTCGGTCGTGACCAGCCGGATCGATGTGTATTTGCGCCGGACCACCCAGCGCGACACTTCGAGCGCGTTCTGGCGCGTGTCGCTGGCGTCGAAGCCCAATGACACGCAGCAGTCGAAGGTCGCCTCGGGCCGGCCATATTCGGCCGCCAGCTCGGCCGGCTTGACGTCGCGATTGACGCCGGTGATCAGCATCCGGCGCGCATCGCCGGCCTCGAGCCGCTCCAGCCCGACCTCGATCCGGCCCGGTCCGCCGGTCGGCACGACGATGGCGTCGGTCTTCATCGGGCCGAGCGGACGCGGCAGCGTGACCGCGAACCAGGCGAAACCGAGCAGCCAGGCGATGAGGACCAGCGAGAGCGTTCTGCGAATCATTGGGCCCTCTTATCCGCCCCGGTCAGATTATGCGATGCAAAGCGCGCGAGACGGTGAGCCGCGCGGTCCAGGTCGCGATGGCAACGCCGAGCAGCGGCAGTGCCAGCAGCCCGAGATATTCCCAGGCGAAGCCGCCGCGCGCGGCGCCGCCGAGCAAGCCGGCGCCGACGTCGCGAAACTGCCAGCCGACGATCATGATGACGATGAACGCGCTGAGGAAGCCGACGGTGCAGCCGAAGGTCGCGTCCATCGCGATGCGGCGCTGGAACA
>JAACTG010000169.1 GCA_009993585.1 Sphingomonadales bacterium | reverse complement strand
TCTGGCCGGTATAGCCGAACCGGCCGATATTGGTCGCCGCCGGGATGCCATATTCGTCGTAGCTGTTGAGCCCGACCACCGCGCCGTTGCCGTCGGTCACGCTGACGATCGAGCCGCGCTCGTCGGCCATCAGGAACCGGCGGTTCGACGTGCCGCTGCCCTCGTACCAGACGATCGGCTGGTCGATGCCGGGACCGTGGACGTAGCGGCGCAGCACCACGCCGGCGTCGCTGTATTCGCCGATCAGGTCGAGCCCGTCATAGCCGAACCGCGTCTTGACGCCGGTTGCCGCTTCGACCTGCCACAGCCGTCCCAGCGGATCGTATTTGGCGAGCACCCCGCCCGGACCGGTCAGCAGGAAGTTCTCCGCCGTGTAAGTGAACGTGTCGCTGCCCGAGCTGGTCAGGTTGCCGCGCGCGTCGTAGCCCAGCGCCACCGTCCCCGCCTGCGTCAGCTGGTTGAGCCCGTTCGCCGCGTAGGCATCGGTCGCATTGGCATGCCCCGCCCAGGCATAGGCGTCGCCGCTGCGCGTCGCGCTGGCGATCTGACCGGCGGGATTGTACGCGAACGTCTGGCTGAGGTCGCTCGCGCTGCCCGCCAGGTCGTTGCCCAGCGATGCCAGCCGCGAGGCGCCGTCGAACGCGAACGTCTGGACGGTCCCGTTGCCGAACGTCACGCTCGAGCGCCGGGCGAGGTCGTCATAGGCGTAGCTCGCGAGCACCCCGACCCCAGACGTCGCCCCGTTCTCCCGGATCGCGGTGACGTTGCCGAGAGCGTCGTGATCGTAGGTCACGTACAGCCCGGAGCCCGGATAGGTCGTCCGCGTCCGCCGCCCGGCGGCGTCGTAGAGATAGCTCACACTGCCCAGATAGGACGTCGTGCCCGTCATCCGGTTCAGCGCGTCATAGGCCAGGGTGTCGACCAGCCCGCCCTGCGTCGCGCTGGTGAGGCGGCCATATAGGTCGTAGGCGTAGGTCGCATCGACCTCGCCGCCCGGCAGGTCCTTCGCCACCAGCCGGCCAAGATCGTCATAGCCATAGCCGATCGTCTGCCCGTCGCGCACGCGGCGCTGGGTGACGTTGCCGAGGGCGTCGTAGGTCAGCTGCTCGTAATCGGTGGTCGAGCTCGCGTTCGCCCCCTTGGCCGCGACCGGGTAGAAGGTCTTGGCCAGCCGGTCGTGGCCGTCATAGCCATAGCTCGTGCGGTTGAGCTCGGCATC
>JAACTG010000168.1 GCA_009993585.1 Sphingomonadales bacterium | reverse complement strand
CACGATGATGCTGCTCGCCGATGCGAAGAAGATGGTCGACGGCATCGTGAAGGCGCTCGACTGATGCGCAAGCTGGGCCTGATCGGCGGGATGAGCTGGGCTTCGACCGAGCTCTATTATCGCCACCTCAACAAGAGCGTGAACAAGGCGAGGGGCGGGCTGTCGAGCGCGCCGTTGCTGATCGAAAGCCTCGATTTCGCCGACATTGCGCGGGCGCGCAGCGAGGACGACTGGGCGCGCGTCGCGCAGGTCCTGATCGCGTCGGCGCAGCGGCTCGAGGCGGCGGGCGCTGGGGCGATCCTGATCGCGGCCAATTCGATGCACCGCGTCGCGCGCGAGGTCGAGGCGGCGATCGGCATCCCGCTGCTCCATATCGCCGAGGCGGTCGGCAAGGCGCTCAAGGCCGACAAGGTCGGCTGCGTCGCGATCGTCGGCACCGCCAACGTCATGGCCGAAGGCTGGTACCGCCGCCGCCTGATGCAATATGGCGTTAAGCTGGTCGCACCGCGCGACGACCGCGTCGCCGAGATCGAGCGGATCATTTACGACGAGCTGATGCTCGGGCGCGCGACGCGCGATGCCGAACGGACGATGAAGACCTTCCTGACCAATTACGACCAGGAGGAGGTCGATGCCGTCGTCCTCGCCTCGACCGAATTGCGCATGATCGTCGATCCCAAGGCGAACGTGCTGCCGATCTACGACAGCACCGAATTGCACATCGCGATGGGGACCCAATGGCTGCTGCGAAAGCCGTAGCGCCGTTTGCAGGATTGACAGCGGCGGCGATGCGCGCATGATCGCGGCCATGAAAAAAATCCTGATCGGTGCGGCGCTTGCCGCCATTTCGCTGTCGTTTCCCGCCTTGGCCGAAACGATTTCCGTGGCTCCCGGCGAAGGCGCGCAGGAGCGATTGCAGGAAGCGCTGATCGTCGCCCAGCCCGGCGATACCGTCGAGCTCGGCGCGGGGCGGTTCGTCCTGACCGACGGCCTGTCGCTCGACGTCGACGGGGTGACGGTGAAAGGCGCGGGGCAGGATGCCAGCGTGCTCGACTTCACCGGCCAGCTGGCCGCGGGCGAGGGGTTGCTGGTGACGTCGGACAACGTCACGCTGCGCGATTTCGCGGTCGAGAACAGCAAGGGCGACGGCATCAAGTCGAAGGGCGCCGACAATATCGTCTATGCGCGCGTGCGCGTCGAATGGACCGGGGGCCCCAAGGAA
>JAACTG010000167.1 GCA_009993585.1 Sphingomonadales bacterium | reverse complement strand
AGTATAGATCGAGCTCGGGGATCCACGCCTGGCCGGTATACTGGAACCGACCCTGATTGCCGCTGCCGGGGCGGCCGTATTCGTCGTAGCTATTGAGGGCGATCACCGCGCCGCTGGCGTCGGTCACGCTCACCACGCTGCCGCGCTCGTCGGCCATCAGGAACCGGCGGTCGCTCGTGCCGCTGCCTTCGTAGGTGACGATCGGCTCGTCGATGCCGGGGCCGTGGACGTGACGGCGTTGCAGCGCGTTGCTGGCGTCATACTCGCCGATCAGGTCGAGCCCGTCATAGGCATAGCGCGTCGCCGCGATGCCCGTCGCGCTGCTCTGGTAGAGCCGCCCGAGCGGATCGTAGGCGAGCGCGGCGCCGTTCGGCCCGGTCGTGAGGAAGTTCTCGGATGTATAGCCATAGCTGACCGAACCGATCGCGGTGACGTTGCCGCGCGCATCGTGCGCGATCGTTTGACCCCCAGCGGTCGTCAACTGGTTGAGCCCGTTCGCCGCGTACGCATCGGTGGCGTTGCTGTGTCCCGTCCAGGCATAGGCGTCGCCTGTACGGACCGTCTGGCTGATCTGCCCCGCCGGATTGTACGCGAACGTCTGGCTGAGGTCGCTCGCGCTGCCCGCCAGGTCGTTGCCCAGCGAGGCCAGCCGCGAGACGCCGTCGAACGCGAACGTCTGGACGGTCCCGTTGCCGAACGTCACGCTGCTGCGCCGGCCGAGGTCGTCATAGGCGTAGCTCGCGAGCACCCCGACCCCCGACGCCGCGCCGTTTTCGCGGATCGCGGTGATATTGCCGAGGGCGTCGTGATCGTAGGTAACGTACAGCCCGGAGCCGGGATAGGTCGTTCGCGTCCGCCGCCCGGCGACGTCGTAAAGGTAGCTCACATTGCCCTGCGGCGCGGTGGCGGTGGTAACGCGGCTCAACGCGTCATAGGCCAGGGTGTCGACCAGCCCGCCCTGCGTCGCGCTGGTGAGGCGGCCATATAGGTCGTAGGCGTAGCTCGCATCGACCTCGGCGCCCGGCAGATCCTTCGCCACCAGCCGGCCGAGATCGTCATAGCCGTAGCCGATCACTTGCCCGTCGCGCAGGCGGCGCTGGGTGACGTTGCCGAGGGCGTTGTAGGTCAGCTGCTCGTAATCGGTGGTCGAGCTCGCGTTCGCCCCTTTGGCCGCGACCGGGTAGAAGGTCTTGGCCAGCCGGTCGTGGCCGTCATAGCCATAGCTCGTGCGGTTGA
>JAACTG010000102.1 GCA_009993585.1 Sphingomonadales bacterium | reverse complement strand
GTCTGGCTCGGCTTCGCCGCGATGCTCAACCTGACGATCGCGCGCGACAATCCCGACGCCGCGGCCCTTCACACACCCGCCGCGCGTACCCAGATAGGCGGCTGAGGAGACACAGCATGCAATCGCAGAATCGCTTTTTCGACGACTTCGCCAAGATCTTGAACGGTGCCGCGGGCACGCTCGCCGGCGTCGGGCGCGAGGCCGAATCGGGCGCGCGCGAACGCGCGCGCGAATGGATCGGCGGGCTCGACTTCGTTTCCCGCGACGAATTCGACGCCGTCAAGGACATGGCCGCCAAGGCGCGCGCCGAGGTCGATGCGCTCAAGGCGCGGCTCGACGCGCTCGAGGGCAAGGCTGCGGGCAAGACCGCAGCCAAGCCGTCGACGAGGTCCGCATCGGCCAAAGCCAAGCCCGGCGCCGCACGTTAAGCGCAACGATGGACGACGAACTCTACGACGAGGATGAGGCCGGCGCGGCGCCGATCGACATGCTCGCGGCCTTTTTCGCGGCGCATGGCTGGACCCACGAACATGTCGGCGAGGACGAGATCGTCGCGACGACGCAGGGGTCCTGGGCCAATTACGAGTTGCGCGCGATCTGGCGCGACGAGGACCAGGTGCTGCAATTGCTCGCCTTTCCCGACGTTCGCGTCGTCGAGGCGAAGCGCGCGCCGGTCTGGGAGGTCATCGGGCTGATCAACGAACAGCTGTGGCTGGGCCATTTCGAAATGTGGTCGTCGAGCGGGATGATCTTGTTCCGCCACGGCATCCTGCTCGGCCCTGACGCGACGCTGACGCTCGCCCAGGCGCAGACGGTGGTCGAAACCGCGATCGACGAATGCGAACGTTTCTATCCCGTCTTCCAATTCGTGCTATGGGGCGGAAAGACGCCCGCCGAGGCGTTGAGCGCATCGCTGATCGACACCCGCGGCGAGGCCTGACTTCGCGGTCGCCGCGGCCAACCACACGGAAACCCATCTCGCCATGACCCACGACCTATCCCGTTTCGGGCGCCGCATCGTCCTGTTCGGATGCGGCAACATGGCCGGCGCGATGCTTGGCCGCTGGCTCGAATGCGGGCTCGATCCCGCCAGCATCACCGCAATCCGCCCGAGCGGCGAAAGCGTCGGCGAGGGCGTGCGCGTGGTCGCGACGCCCGACAAGGCCGAGGGCAATCCCGACATCCTCATGATCGGCGTCAAGCCGCAGCTGCTCGCCGAGGTGGCCGACGCTATCGCCGCGCTGATCGGCCCCGACACGATCGTCCTGTCGATCCTCGCGGGCATGACGATCGACGATCTGCGCACGCGCTTTCCCGACGCCGCCGCGCGGCTGCGCGTCATGCCCAACATGCCGGTGCGCACCGGCCAGGGCGTCGTCGGCCTTGCCGGCGCCGAGGGCAAGGACGCCGCCCGCGCGGCGATCGCGACGCTGATGGCGCCGCTCGGCCATGTGGAATGGATCGACGACGAAAGCCTGTTCGACGCGCTGACCGCGCTGACCGGATCGGGCCCCGCCTTCTTCTATCGCTTCGTCGATGCCATGCGCGCCGGCGGCGAGCGGCTCGGCTTCGATACCGAAACCGCGCTGCGCCTCGCCCGCGCGACGCTGGCGAGCGCCGCGGCGCAGATCGCCAAGAGCGATCTCACCCCGACCGAGCTCGCCGCGCAGGTCGCGAGCCGCGGCGGTATGACGCAGGCCGGGCTCGACGTCCTCGACGAGGACGCGCGCCTGACCAGCCTCATCACTGAGACGCTGCGCGCCGCGCGCGCCCGCGGCAAGGAACTCGCCGCGCTGGCGCGCGAGGGGCAGGACTAGCTGGTCGGAGGCAAAGCGCGCAGGGCCTAGCCCAGCCGCCGCGCCCACTCGTCTTCGTCGAAACCGACGATCGGATCGCCCGTCGCCGTCTCGACGACGGGCCGTTTGATCGTCGACGGATGCGCCATCATCAGGCGGATCGCCCTGGCGGCGTCGAGGTCTTCCTTGTCGGCGTCGGACAGCTTGCGAAACGTCGTGCCGCGCCGGTTGAGCAGCGTTTCCCAGCCGCGCGCATCGACCCATGCGGCGAGCGCATCCGCCGGCACGCCGGCCTTTTTATAATCGTGAAAGTCATAAGCGACGGCGTTGACGTCGAGCCATTTGCGCGCCTTCTTCACCGTGTCGCAATTGGGAATGCCGTAAAGCGTGACGGCCATGTCAGTCTCCATAATCGATCGTGATCGCATCGGCGGCGGCGACCGCGGCGGCGCGGGCGCGGGCCAGGTCGCCGCCGCCGTGCCGGGCAAGTGCCACGCCCATGCGGCGATAGGGGCGCGTTGCCGGCTTGCCGAACAGGCGCACGTCGACGAGCGTGTCGGCATCGGGCGCGACCAGCGCCTCGGCAAGGCCGGCAAAGGCGAAATCGTCGGCATCGCGGTCGGCGAGGATTACCGCGCTCGCCGACGCGCCGCGCGCGACGATCGGCGCGATCGGCAGGCCGAGGATCGCGCGCGCATGGAGGTCGAACTCGCTGAGGTCCTGGCTGACCAGCGTGACCATGCCGGTGTCGTGCGGACGCGGGCTGAGTTCGGAAAAGATCACCGCGTCGCCGCGGACGAAAAACTCGACCCCGAACAGGCCGTGCCCGCCGAGCGCGCCGACGACCTTGCCCGCCATCTCCTGCGCCGATGCCTGTGCCGCGAGCGACATCGCCGCCGGCTGCCAGCTTTCGCGATAGTCGCCGCGTTCCTGGCGGTGGCCGATCGGCGGACAGAAATGGATGCCGTCGGCGGCGGCGACGGTGAGCAGCGTGATCTCGTACTCGAACTCTACGAAGCCCTCGGCGATGACGCGCTGGCGGTCGCCGCGCATTCCCGCCGCCGCATAATCCCACGCTGCGTCAATCTCGTTCGCCTCGCGCACCACGCTCTGCCCCTTGCCCGACGACGACATCACCGGCTTGACCACCAGCGGCAGCCCAACCGCTTTCGCCGCCTCGGCAAGCTCGTCGCGGCTTTCGGCGTAGCGATAGGGCGAGGTCGCGAGCCCCAGCTCGACCGCGGCCAAATCACGGATAGCATCGCGGTTCATCGTCATCTGCGCCGCTTTGGCGGACGGGACGACGTGGAAACCCTCGGCTTCGACTTCGGCGAGGATCTCGGTCCGGATCGCCTCAATCTCGGGTACGATATGATCGGGGCGGTGCCGCTCGATCGCGGCGCGCAGCGCGGCGCCGTCGAGCATCGAGAATATCTCGCGCCCGTCGGCGAGCTGCATCGCCGGGGCGTCGTCATAGGCATCGCAGGCGATCACCCAGCAGCCGAGACGCTTGGCCGAAATCACGAATTCGCGCCCCAGTTCGCCCGAACCGAGCAGCAGGATCGTGGCGGTGGGGGTCATGCACGTCTCCAACGGAAAAGGGCCGGCCATCGGCCAGCCCTTTTCACGTTGCGATTCGCCCGCGTCAATCGTTGCGGAACTGGCCGCGGATCGTAATGTCAGTTGTATGCTTCGAGCCATTCTTTGGGCTCAACTCCCTGGGCCAAATCGCGGACTGAGATCCATCCATTTTGATTGGTCGCTTCGGACACAGCGGGAGCAACAACTATAGAACACACTGCGACACCTTTGCCAAACTCGCATATCGCGACGAAGATATCAGGCATACCCTCCGCCTCTATCCCCCAAATATACCGAAAGCGGTTACCCAAGTCCGTGTTGGATCGCTGCCCAACAACAACTCCTGTTAAGTCTTGAGCGAACTCCCGCCAGCCATCGACCACCTTTCGATTAACTAATTGAGTCCAATAGCATGCGCAAAAGTACTCTCTTGGCGCCGGCTTTCCTTTATGGCGGTAATAAAGAGCGAGCCCAAGCTTTGCGCCCACTTTCCGTATCATAGGATCGGGATTTCTAGGAAATACCGCCATTGGCAAGTCTTTGAGAAATACCCCAGCTGCCCGCTCCAATCCTAGTTGGCGTAAGGCGCTTCGTTTCTCTGTAGACGTCAAGTTTGTGCGAGGGAAAAACTCAGTAAAGTTGTTGCGAATGCCTTTTATTAAGCGGGTAGATGTTTCGCTGTCGTAGTTGGAGCCGTCTTGGTCGCTTAATCGACAATAAAATGCAAAAAAGTGTTCCTCCCGCCTCAAAAGGTTTTGACAAGATTTACAGGCCGGAAATTCAAACCCTTCCGGCCCGACGCGCTTAGGAAAACAGGCCCTATTGGGAACATGATCAATAGTCGTTGCGGAAATGGTTCCGCCGCAAAAGCAGCAAAAAGGGTGCTTTGCGAAAAATGCTTGTTTACGGTTTCTTGCAGCTCCTATCTTCTCACTCCCACTCGATCGTCCCCGGCGGTTTCGACGTATAATCGTAGACCACGCGATTGACCCCGTTGACCTCGTTGACGATGCGGGTCGCCACGCGCGTCAGAAAGCTCGCGTCGAACGGATAGACGTCGGCGGTCATGCCGTCGGTGCTGGTGACGGCGCGCAGGCCGCAGACGCTGTCATAAGTGCGCGCGTCGCCCATCACGCCGACGGTCTTGACCGGCAGCAGCACCGCGAACGCCTGCCAGATCGCGTCGTAAAGCCCCGCGTTGCGGATTTCCTCGAGATAGACGGCGTCGGCCTTGCGCAATATGTCGCAGCGCTCCTTGGTCACTTCGCCGGGAATGCGGATGGCGAGACCGGGGCCGGGGAACGGGTGCCGCCCGACGAAGATCTCTGGCAGGCCCAGCTCGCGGCCGAGATCGCGGACCTCGTCCTTGAACAGTTCGCGCAAGGGCTCGACCAGTTGCATGTTCATCCGCTCGGGCAGGCCGCCGACATTGTGGTGCGACTTGATCGTCACGCTCGGCCCGCCGGTGAACGACACGCTTTCGATGACGTCCGGATAGAGCGTGCCCTGGGCGAGGAAGTCGGCACCGCCGATCTTGCGCGCCTCTTCCTCGAACAGGTCGATGAACGCGCCGCCGATGAACTTGCGCTTCTTTTCGGGGTCGGTCAGCCCGGCGAGGCCGTCGAGGAACATCTCCTCGGCGTCGACGTGAACCAGTCTGATGCCGTAATGCTCGCGGAACAGGCCGAGCACCTGCTCGGCCTCGTTCATCCGCATCAGCCCGTGGTCGACGAAGACGCAGGTCAGCTGGTCGCCGATCGCTTCGTGGATCAGCACCGCCGCGACCGCCGAATCGACGCCGCCCGACAGGCCGCAGATGACTTTTCCGTCGCCGACCTGTTCGCGGATCTCGGCGATTTTCGAGGCGCGGAACTCGGCCATCGTCCAGTCGCCCGCGCAGCCGCAGACGTGGCGGACGAAATTGGCGATCAGCCGCCCGCCATCGGGGGTGTGGACGACCTCGGGATGGAATTGCGTGCCGTAATAGCGCCGCGCGTCGTCGGCGATCAGCGCGAAGGGCGCGCCCGGCGTCGTCGCGACGATACGGAAACCGGGGGCGAACTCGGCGACCTTGTCGCCATGGCTCATCCAAACCTGGTGCGTCTCGCCGACCTGCCACAGGCCGTCGAACAGGACGCATTCCTCGGCGACCTCGATGAAGGCGCGGCCGAATTCGCCGCTGCGCTCGCCGTCGCCCGACCCGCTGCCGCTGACGACCTTGCCGCCCAGCTGCTGCGTCATCACCTGCTGGCCGTAGCAGATGCCGAGCATCGGCAGGCCCGAATCGAACAGGCATTGCGGCGCGCGCGGGGAGCCCGCGTCGGGGACCGAGGCGGGGCTGCCCGACAGGATGATGCCCTTGGGCTTCAGCCGGGCGAACGCCTCTTGCGCCTGGGTAAACGGCGCGATCTCGGAATAGACGCCCGCCTCGCGGACGCGGCGCGCGATCAGCTGCGTCACCTGGCTGCCGAAATCGACGATGAGGATGGTGTCGCCGAACGGGCTGTCGTCGGGGCTGGCGTCTTGCTGCATTGTCATGCGACCGCCGGATAGGCGGCACGCCGGTCGCTGTCCAGCCGACATGAAAAAACCGCCGGGTGCATGGGGGCACCCGGCGGCGTATTGGCCTTGCGGCGATCGTTTAGCGGATGCCGCGGATGTCGACGTCGACGACCCGGCCGTTGCGAATCTGACAGCGGAACGAGCCGTTGTCGACGCGCGCGCGGTTGTCGTAGCGACGGTCGTAGCGGCTATCATAGCGTCCGCCGCGATAGTTGTCGTGCACCTGCAGGCGGCCGCTGATCGTGTACCCGCCGCGGTTGCGGTCGATATTGTTCACGTCGGTGATCCGGACCTGACCGCGGGTATAGCGGCGCGCCTCGTTTTGCGTGGCGGCGACGCACTGCTGCACCGCAGCGCGCGATCCGCCATAGCGGCTCTGGTCGTAGCCGTTGTTGTAATAGGGATCGTCATAGCCATAGGTGCCGCCGCGATAATCGCGATCGCGATTGCCACCCGACAATATGGCGGCGAGCCCGCCGAGGATCACCACCCCGGCGATCACTTCGCCGGCGCTGATGCCGTCGCCACGGCGATCATAGCGGTCGGCGGCATTCGCCGGGACCGCAGCGGTCGCCATCATGCCCGCCGCAGCGGTGCCGAGAGCGATTTTCGTCATCTTGCTCGAAATAGTCATAGTCAGCCTCCTGGTTAGCGGGCGTTGGAACACTTCGCATGAGACCGGACATCCGGCCTCTGATTGATGTTCTACCCGATTCGCCATGAGGTCATGCTGAACCCGCCGCTTATCTAAGGTTCAGTTGCCCGAGGTTCAGGAAGGGAGGCGGGGAGCGGCGCCTAGTTCCCGAACAGGCCGGTATGATAGCCGATAAAGGCGTACATATCGGCGAATTCGTCGATGATCTTCGATGTCGGCTTGCCCGATCCGTGGCCGGCGCGCGTTTCGATGCGGATCAGCTTGGGCGCGGGGCCGGTATCGGCCGCCTGCAGCGCGGCGATATATTTGAAGCTGTGGCCCGGCACGACGCGATCGTCGGTATCGGCGGTGGTCACCAGCACGGCGGGATAATCGCGCCCGCTCTTGATGTTGTGATAGGGCGAATAGCCGTAAAGGGCGCGAAAGTCGGCTTCCTTCGACGGATAGCCGTAATCGTCGACCCAATAGCGCCCGGCGGTGAACTTGTCGAAGCGCAGCATGTCCATGACGCCGACGCCGGGCAGCGCCGCGGCGAACAGATCGGGGCGCTGGTTGACGACCGCGCCGACGAGCAGCCCGCCGTTCGAGCGGCCCTCGATCGCCAGCTGGTCCTTGCCGGTGATCCCCTGCGCTTTCAAATATTCGCCGGCGGCGATGAAATCGTCGAACACGTTCTGCTTGTTGGCGAGGCGGCCGGCATCGTGCCACGCCTTGCCGTATTCGCCGCCGCCGCGCAGGTTCGCGACCGCCACGACGCCGCCGGCATCGAGCCAGGCCATGCGCGTCACCGAATAGCTCGGCGTCAGCGAAATGTTGAAGCCGCCATAGCCGTAGAGCAGCGTCGGCGATCCGCCGCTGCGATCGACGCCCTTCTTGGCGATGACGAACATCGGGATCCGGGTGCCGTCCTTCGAGGCGTAGACACGCTGTTCGACGCTGTAGGCGTCGGGATCGAACGCGACCTTGGGCTGCGCCCAGACCGCGACGTCGCCGGTCTTCACGTCATAGCGATAGACCGTCGTCGGGCGCGCGAAGCTGGTGAAGGCGAAAAAGGTTTCGTCGTCGTCGAAATCGCCCGCGAAGCCGCCCGCCGATCCGATGCCAGGCAGCGCAATCGTGCGCACGAGGCTGCCGTCGAGATTGTGGACGCGCACCTCGGTCTTGGCATCGACGAGATAGTTGGCGATCAACTTGCCGCCGACCAGCGAAACGCCGTCCAAGGTCGCCCCCCGCTCGCCCGAAACGTCTTCGACGATGATCGTCTTTGCGACCGGCTTGGCCTGCGACACGTCGAGCGCGACGACGCGCAGCAGCGGCGCATCCTGGTTGGTTTGGAAATAGAAGGTCGAACCGCGGTTGCCGACATAGGACCAGTTGTTGTCGAAGCCAGGGATCAGCAGCCGCGGCGTACGATCCTGTGAGGCGAGGTCGATGAGGTTGAGCTCGTAGCGATCGTCGGTGCCAGACGAACTCGTCACGATCAGCCAGCGGCCGTCGTCGCTGACCTGCGCGACATGGTTGAGATCGGGCTTGGCCGGTGTCGCATAAAGCTTCACGTCGGCGCTCTGCGGCGTGCCGAGGCGATGGAAATAGACCGCCTGGTCGGTGTTAATCGACTGGAAGGTGCCTTCGGCCTTGGGCTCGGGGAAGCGCGAATAGTAAAAGCCGCTGCCGTCCTTGGCCCAGTCGAGCGCCGAGAACTTGACCCATTTGACCTCGTCGGACAACGGCTTGCCGGTGGCGACGTCGAGGACGCGGACGCTGCGCCAGTCGGTGCCGCCGTCCTGGATCGAATAGATGAGCTTGCTGCCGTCCTCGCTCGGGACCCATTCGGCGAGCGCGGTGGCGCCGTCGGCCGACCAGCCATTGGGATCGATCAACACGCGCCCCTCGCCGTCGATCGAATCGCGCACGTACAGCACCGACTGGTTCTGCAGCCCGTCGTTGCGGCTGTAGAAATAGCGGCCGCCCTTTTTGTACGGCGTGCCGATCCGTTCGTAATCGTACAGTTCGGTCATCCGCTGCTCGAGCTGGGCCCGCCCCGGCAGCGCCGCGAGATACGCGTCGGTCACGGCGTTTTGCGCAGCGACCCATGCGGCGACCTCGTCATCCTCGCGGACGTCGTTTTCGAGCCAGCGATAGGGATCGGCGACGGCGACGCCGAACTGCGTCTCCACCGTCTCGCCGCGGCGCGTCGCGGGATAGGTCAGCTCGGCGGTCGCGGCAGCGTTCGCCATGTCGTCGGTCGTGGTCATCGCGGGCGCGGCACCTTCCATCGTCGCGCACCCCGTCAGCATCAAGGTCGAGGCGGTGGCGAGCAAAATATTGCGGGTCGAGATCATAAGGGCGCTCCTCGCGGGGATGAATCGCCTCCACGCTACCAGCGCCGCCGCTGCGATCAAATGGTTTCGGTTGAAACCTTAACCATCGCGCCCACGCGAATCCGCCCGCGACGAAAAAGGGCCGCGGTCGCCCGCAGCCCTTTTTCAATAAATCGGTCGAATGGACGGTCGCTCAGGCGTCGGCCATGTCGTCGGTCATCACCGGGCCCGAATCCTGGCCCTTGGCGCTGACGTCGCGGTCGACGAGTTCGATGATCGCGATCGGCGCCGAGTCCGAGGCGCGAATGCCGGCCTTGATGACGCGGGTATAGCCGCCGGCGCGATCCTTGTAGCGATCGGCCAGGACATCGAACAATTTCACCAGCTGCGTATCGTCGAGCAGGCGCGAATGCGCGAGGCGACGGTTCGACAGGCCGCCCTTCTTGGCGAGCGTGATCAGCTTTTCGACATAGGGACGAAGTTCCTTCGCCTTCGATACCGTCGTCGTGATCTGCTCGTGCTTGATCAGCGCGGCCGACATGTTGCGGAACAATGCGGTCCGATGCGAGCTCGTCCGCTGCAGTTTCCTGCCACCCATTCTATGACGCATGATATTTCCTTCGTTCGTTAAGGGCCCGTATGAGGCAGCCCAGACCAGGCGGCGTTAAGGGGCGCCGCCCAAACCCCGGTTGCGATCGCAAGACCGCGTGTCGGTTCAGCCGAGCAGTTCCTGCTCGAGCTTCTTGGCCATTTCCTCGATGTTCTCGGGCGGCCAGCCGGGAATGTCCATGCCGAGGCGCAGGCCCATCGACGACAGCACTTCCTTGATCTCGTTGAGCGACTTGCGGCCGAAATTCGGCGTCCGCAGCATCTCGGCCTCGGTCTTCTGAACGAGGTCGCCGATATAGATGATGTTGTCGTTCTTGAGGCAGTTGGCCGAACGCACCGACAGTTCGAGCTCGTCGACCTTCTTGAGCAGATAGCGGTTGAGCTGGTTGGCATCCGATTCCTCGGTCGCCTGGCCGGGCGCGGCCATGCCGATCATCGGCGAAGAGGCGGCGAGCGCTTCCTCGAAGTGGACGAACACCTGGAGCTGGTCCTGGAGGATGCGCGCCGCATAGGCGACCGCGTCCTCGGGGCTGATCGTGCCGTCGGTTTCGACCGTCAGGTTGAGCTTGTCGAAGTCGAGCTCCTGCCCGACGCGGGCATTCTCGACCTTGTAGGCGACCTGGCGGACGGGCGAATAGAGCGAGTCGACCGGGATCAGGCCGATCGGCGCGTCGGCCGGGCGGTTGGCGGTCGCGGGAACGTAGCCCGAACCGGTATCGCAGGTCAGCTCCATGTTGAGCGTGGCGCCCTCGTCGAGATGACAGATGACGAGATCCTTGTTCATGATCTCGATATCGCCCGACACCGAAATGTCGCCCGCCTTGACTTCGGCGGGGCCGGTCGCGGAAAGCTGCAGCCGCTTGGGGCCTTCGCCTTCCATCTTGAGCGCGACCTGCTTGATGTTGAGGACGATGTCGGTGACGTCTTCGCGCACGCCGGTCAGCGACGAGAATTCGTGGAGCACGTTCTCGATCTTGATCGACGTGATCGCCGCGCCTTGCAGCGACGACAGGAGCACGCGCCGCAGCGCGTTGCCCATGGTCAGGCCGAAGCCCCGTTCGAGCGGTTCGGCGATGAAAGTGGCCTTGCGCTTCTTGTCGCTGCCGGCTTTGATCTCGAGGCTGTTGGGCTTCTTCAATTCCTGCCAGTTCTTAATGTTGACAGTCATGGACTTCCCCTAATCTGTTGGGCGGGATCGGTGACCTTGCTCGCCTTAAGGTCTGCTCGATCCGGCCGAAAAACGATACCGGCACCGGGACAGAGCGGTCCCGGTGAAAAAATGCGCGTGGGTTAGACGCGGCGACGCTTGGACGGACGCACGCCATTGTGCGGGATCGGCGTGACGTCGCGGATCGAGGTGATGGTGAAGCCCACCGCCTGCAACGCGCGCAGCGCGCTTTCGCGACCCGAACCTGGACCCTTGACCTCGACCTCGAGCGTGCGGACGCCGTGTTCGGCGGCCTTCTTGCCCGCGTCTTCGGCACAGACCTGCGCGGCATAAGGGGTCGACTTGCGCGATCCCTTGAAACCCATCGTGCCGGCCGAGGACCAGCTGATCGCATTGCCCTGGGCGTCGGTGATGGTGACCATCGTGTTGTTGAAGCTCGCATTGACGTGCGCGACGCCGCTCGAGATGTTCTTGCGCTCGCGGCGACGAATGCGCTGGGGTTCGCGTGCCATAATGTGAATTCCTGCCTAATATCTTGATGCTGTGCCGATCGCCCGCAGGCGTTCGGCGAAAGAAGAAAAAGCCTTCGCTTACTTCTTCTTGCCCGCGATCGGTTTCGCCTTGCCCTTGCGGGTGCGCGCATTGGTGTGCGTGCGCTGGCCGCGAACCGGCAGCCCCTTGCGATGACGCAGGCCGCGATAGCAGGCCAGATCCATCAGGCGCTTGATGTTCATCGCGGTGTCGCGGCGAAGGTCGCCCTCGACCTGATGATCGGCGTCGATCGTTTCGCGGATCTGCAGGATTTCCGCATCGGACAGGTCCTGGATGCGGCGGCTGTGGTCGATCCCCAGCTTGTCGGCGATCTCGACCGCGGTCGTGCGTCCGATGCCATGGATATAGGTCAGCGCGATAATCACGCGTTTGTTGGTGGGCAGGTTGATGCCCGCAATACGTGCCATAGTGTAAATTCTCCCAGCTCCACGAGACCGTCGGCTCCGGTCCCATCTCAAAGCGTTGCCTCCGTCACGCAAGCCTGCGATTCGGGGGCGGATCAAAGGATCACCTGCCCCGAAATGCACAAAGACGGCGGGCGCAACAAATGCACCGCCGACAGGCTCCGTGTTCGGAATGCGCCCCAATTAGGGTGAGTCGTCCTTGCTGTCAAGCGCGGCGCGGCGCGAAACCGGGGCGTGCGACCGCGCTATCCGCGCGTCGCCGGCGCGATCCGCGCGGCCCGTTCGGCCAGCCGCTCGACCGCCTCGGCATGAATCCCCGGCGCGCTCGCCAACACGCCGAAGGCGCGCGGGTCGCGCTTGTTGAACAGCAGCCGCTCGCCGAAGGCATCGGTCGCCCGCGCGCCCGCCTCGGTCGCGATCAGCGCGGCGGCGGCGACGTCCCATTCATAGCCCCAGCGCAGCGTCGCGACGAGATCGGCCTCACCCGCCGCGACCAGCGCGATGCGCAGCGCGATCGAATTGGGTTTCGCGACCATGACGAGGTCGGCGTCGTCGGCCGCGAGCGCGTCGGCGGGCACGCGGGCGCCGGCCAGCCGGGTGCAGCCGCCGACGCCGATCGGCGCACCGTTGCGCTGCGCGCCGAGGCCGAGGCCCGCGCGCCACAGCTCGCCGCGCGCGGGCGCATAGAGCACGCCGAGCACGGGGACGCCGTCGTCGACCAGCGCGATCGACACCACCCAGCCGGTGCGGCCGCGGACGAAGTCGCGCGTACCGTCAATCGGGTCGACGCACCAGATGCGGCGGCACGCCAGCCGCGCGGGATCGTCGGCGGTCTCCTCCGACAGCCAGCCGGCGGCGGGATCGAGCGCGCCGAGCCGCGTCTTGAGCGCGGCGTCGGCGGCGAGATCGATATCGCTGACGGGGTTGCCGGGGCTCTTGTCCCACACCTGATAGGCGCCGCCCTCGCCCTTCCAGCGCGCCAGCGCCATGTCGCCGACGCGGCGCGCCGCATCCTCGACCGCGGCGAGCATCGCGGTGCGATCGATCACCGCCATGCTAGCTGCTCGCCACCGTCATCGCGTCGCAGCGCAGCGTCGGCACGTTGGTGCCGTGACGGAAGACGAGGTCGTCGGCGGCGACGAGCGCGGCGAACATGTCCTTCAGATTGCCGGCGACGGTGAATTCGGCGACCGGCCCGGCGATCTCTCCGCCGACGATGCGAAAACCCGACGCGCCGCGGCTATAGTCGCCGGTCACCGGGTTGACGCCATGGCCGATCAGCTCGGTCACCAGCACGCCGTCGGCGATGTCGGCGATCAGCGCGGCGGGCGAGACCGCACCGGGCGCGATATGGAGGTTGGCGGGCGACACGCCGGGCGCGCCGCCGATGCCGCGCGACGCGTGGCCGGTGGGGACGAGCCCGAGCTGGCGCGCCGATGCGCTGTCGAGCAGCCAGCCGGGCAGCATGCCGTCGTCGATGATGCGGGTGGCGTGCGTCTCCAGCCCCTCGCCGTCGAACGGGCGCGAGGACAGGCCGCGCGGGCGCAGCGGATCCTCGACGATCGAAATGCCCGGCGCGAACACCCGCGTGCCGAGCGCGTCGAGCAGGAAGCTGGTCCGGCGCGTGATCGCCGGCCCCGAAATCGCGCCGATCAGGTGCCCGACGAGCGAGCTGCCGACGCGCGGATCGAACACCACCGGCATCGCGCCGCTGTCGAGGCGACCGGGATTCATCCGCCGCACCGCGCGCTCGCCCGCCTTCGCCCCGATCGTCGCGGGCGCGTCGAGATCGGCGAGATGCCGCGCGCTGTGCCAGTCGTAATCGCGCTGCATGTCGCCGCCCTGTCCGGCGAGCACGCTCGCCGAGACGCTGTGACCGGTGACGCCATAGGCCCGGGCGAAGCCGTGGCTGGTGGCGAGCGCGATGCGGACGCGGTTATGCGCGGCGCTGCCGCCTTCGGAATTGGTCACGCCGGCGACGCCGCGCGCGGCGTCCTCGCTTGCGAGCGCCGTCGCGCGCAGCGCCTCGGGATCGGCGTCGCTGCCGTCGTCGAGGTCGAGGTCGGGCGCGTCGCCGCGCAGCAGCATGTCCTCGGGGGCGAGGCCCGCATAGGCGTCCTCGGGCGCCTCGCGCGCCATCGCGACCGCGCGCGCGACGAGCTCGCCGAGCCGGGCGGGATCGAAATCGGAGGTCGAGACGCTCGCCGAGCGTTTTCCGACGAAGACGCGCAGGCCGATTTCCTCGCCCTCGGCGCGCTGGACGTCCTCGAGCGCGCCGAGCCGCACCTCGACCTGCGTCGAGGCATCGCAATAATAGAGCGCGTCGGCGGCATCGGCGCCGGCGCGCGTGGCAAGGGCGGTGATGTCGGCGGTGCGCGCGAGCGCGGAATCGAGGGTCAGCATCGCGCCGCCCTAGCGACGGCGCGCAAGCGCGTCAAAGCAGCGATCGCTCTCGCCGCGCGCGACCTCTCAGGGGACGATGCTCGCCGCGGCGCTGGCGCCGACGAACGCGCCGACCCACAGGAAGGGCAGCGCGATCGCGGCGCACCACAAGCGCAGCGCCTCGTTGCGAAAGCTCTGGCACAGTTGCCGCGACGGCAGCGCGGTCTCGGCAAAGCGCGCCCAGCGGCGTTCGATCCGGCGCGCGGCGGGGATGACGCCGAGCACCATGATGCCGAGCGCGACATGCGGCAGGAAGCGCGAGGCGCCCTCGGACACCGCGCCGATGACGAGCCACAGCTGGATCGCGGCATAAACCAGCACGGCGGCGGCGATGTTGAACGTCATCCGCCGCGCCAGCCGCCCGGCATGCGGCAAATCAGGCTGGAGCGCCTGCTGCCGCTTCATGATTCGTGTTGCCATGGAACCCTCACCCTCGTGCCGCCTCTCTCGCAAGTCGGGCGCCTCGCGGTCAACGGGATTCGGCGCGATGCCAAATGTTTTGCCCGAAAGCGATTTCGCCTCGTCGCACGGCGCGCGCGATCGCCCGTGCTTGCGCCGCCGCCGCGGATCGCTACGCTCGCCCTCGTCACCCGTTTCGAGGAGCCAGCCCGCCATGTCCCCCCGCCATGTGTTCACCGCCATCGCGCTCGCCACGAGCGCGCTCGCCACGCCGGCGCATGGCGGACCGACCGAGGATCTCGCCGCGCTGATCGACGAAAGCTGGGCCTATACGCTGTCGCAGTCGCCGACCTTCGCGACCGCGCTCGGCGTGCGCGACTACGACGACCGGATCGGCGACCCCAGCCTCGCCGCGCAGGACGCCTATGCCGCCAGGTCGGCGCAGTTCCTCGCGCGGCTCAACGCGATCCCGCTGGCGGCGCTATCGCCCGCCGACCGCACCAATGCGCTGATCCTCAAATGGCAGCTCGAGGCGGCGGTCGAGGCCAATCGCTACGGTCAGCGCGAAATGCTGTTCACCACCTATTCGGGCTGGCACCAGGCTTTTGCCGGCATGGCCGACAATTTGCCGTTCCGCACCAAGGCCGATTTTCGCAGCTATTTGACGCGAATGGCCAAATACCCGGCCTATAACGACGCCGCGCTGGCGGTCAGCGATCGGGCGATCGCACACGGTTTCGTCCTGCCGTGCGTCGTGCTGGGCAATGTCGAAAGCTCGATCACCGGCGTCATCGCCGACGATCCGACCAAGAGCCGCTATTACAAGCCGTTCCTCGGGTCCCGGCCGGCCGATGCCAGCGATGCCGAATGGGCGGCGATGCAGGGCGAGGCGCGCGCGACCATCGCCGATGCGATCAACCCCGCTTATGCCCGGCACGCCGCATGGTATCGCGACAGCTATCTGCCGCACTGCACCCAGACCGTCGGCGTATCTGCGATGCCGGGCGGCGCCGATTATTAC
Source organism: Sphingomonadales bacterium (assembly GCA_009993585.1). Classification (GTDB taxonomy): domain Bacteria; phylum Pseudomonadota; class Alphaproteobacteria; order Sphingomonadales; family Sphingomonadaceae; genus Flavisphingopyxis. The sequence continues at coordinate 7,570 of JAACTG010000102.1, read as the reverse complement.
GATTTCCAGGTGCGCCAGATGACGACCACCGACCTCGACGCAGAGGCGATCCACCGGATCGGCCTCGACGAGGTCGCGCGCATCCGCGCCGAGATGGACGCGGTGGCGACCAAGGCGGGCTATGCGAGCCGCGCGGCGTTCATCGCCGAGCTGCGCAGCGATCCGCAATATTACGCGAAAACGCCCGCGGAGCTGATGGCGGCGGCGGCGCTCGAGGCGAAGAAGCACGACGGACTGATGCCGCAATATTTCGGATCGCTGCCGCGCCTGCCGTACGGCGTGAAGGAAATTCCCGCCGAGACTGCCGAGGGCACGACCACCGCCTATTACAATCCCGGCGCGCCCGAGAGCGGCATCGCCGGCTTTTATTACGTCAATACATCGAAGCTCGACCAGCGCCCGCTCTACGAGCTACCCGCGCTGACCGCGCACGAGGCGGTGCCTGGCCACCACCACCAGATCGCGCTCAACCAGGAGCTCGACCTGCCCGATTTCCGGCGCAACGGCGCGTTCTTCACCGCCTTCGTCGAAGGCTGGGGCCTTTATGCCGAGCGGCTCGGAATCGAGATGGGGATTTACGACACGCCGGCCAAGGACATGGGGCGGCTAAGCTACGAGATGTGGCGCGCGACGCGGCTCGTCGTCGATACCGGCATCCACGCGAAGGGCTGGAGCAAGCAGCAGGCGGTCGATTACATGACCGACAATACCGCGCTGAGCGCGGCCAATATCGATGCCGAGGTCAATCGCTATATCAGCTGGCCGGGCCAGGCGCTCGGCTACAAGATCGGCGAGCTCAAGATCCGCGAACTGCGCGCGCTCGCGGAACAGGAACTGGGCGCCGCATTCGACATCCGCGCCTTTCACGACTGCGTGCTCGGCCAGGGCGCGGTGCCGCTGGCGGTGCTCGACCGGCAGGTGAAGGACTGGATCGCGGCGCAAAAGGCGAAGCCCGCCGCCTGAGCGACCGACGCGCCCCAGCGCGCGCTTATTCGTCGTCGTCGGGGGTGTCGTCGGCGACCGGCGGGACGGCGAGCGTGCCGTCGGCCTGGGGCAGCGGCGCCACCGTCTCTCCGCGTTCCTCGGCCTCGAGCCGCGCGCGCGCCGCGGCCATTTCGGCTTCGCGCGCATCCTGGGTCGCGAGCTGGTTCTGATACGCCTCTTCGGCCTTGCGCGCATTGGCGTCGATCGCGTCGATCCGCTCGCGGCGCTGCTCCGAAATCGCCGCCGCCCAGTCGACCCGGGCATCCTGCTTGCGCGCGGCCACGGCGGCATTGATCATTTTTTGCGAACAGCCGGTAAAGCCGCCGAGACCGGTCGGCGAGCAGCTGTTGATGCCCGTCCTGCTGATCGTTTCGATCCGCTCGATCTTGGTGGCCCATGCCTGGTTTTCCGACGCATTGGGATCGCCGCGCAGGATCGCGGGGATGCGATAGCGCTCGGCCTCGACGACGATGATGCAGACCACCGTCTCGTTGTCGCTGGTCGGCTGCGTGCATTGGTCGTCGCCGTACACCACCTGCTGGCGGATCGTGTCGGCGCCGGCGTCGGCGGCGGCAGGGTCCTGCGCGATGGCGGGGACGGTCAGGCCGCTCGCCATGGCGGCAAGGGCGAAGGCGAATGGAATGCGAATCTTGGTCATGGCGTCACCTTGGGTAGGACTCGATTGACAGTCAATGAACCGTTCGCGCGCGGCATGGGTTTCCGAACGCGAATGCCGCCGCCGTCATATCCGTTTCGACAGCGCGATGGCAACACGGCAACCGGCGCGAATCGCCGCGCTCAGCAGCGGATAGCCGGGCGAATTTTCCGCGCCGGCGGCCAGCGCGGTGTCGCGATGCTCCTGCTCCTCGGCGCGAAAGCGCCGAATCGCGTCGGCGAGGTCGGGCTCGTCGTCGCCCAGTTCATCGAGCTGCTCGCCATAATGGCGATCGATTTCGGTCTCGATCGCGACGGTGCAGGCCATCGCCGCCTCGGGTCCCATCGCCGCCGTCACCGCGCCGAGCGCATGGCCGGCGACGCGCCAGACGGGCTGGAGCAGCGTCGGGCGGACGCCGCGCCGGGTAATCTCCGCATCGAACCAGTCGAGATGACGCTGCTCCTGCGCCGCCATCGCCGCGATCTCGCGCGCGGCGGGCGCCCGATCGCCGAGCACCGCGAGCTGGCCTTCGTAAATCACCTTCGCACCGTATTCGCCGGCCTGGTCGACGCGGATCATCGCCTCGACCGTGCGCCGGCTGGGCGGGATACGGCTCACGGCGGATCGCTCGACGGGCGCGGTCATGCGGCGCGCTCGCCGCGTCGGAGGAGCCACAGCACGAGCGCCGCGCCAGCGAGCGAGAACAGCGCATTGAATCCGGCAAGCGATATTCCCGCCAGGCTCCATTGCACCTCGTCGCAGCGCACGAGCGGCCCGATTTCCATGTTCATGATGTCGATCGGCCCGCTGCGCGCGCTCGCGCAGCGCGTCAGCCCTTCCCACCAGCCATATTCGACGCCGGCATGAAACACGCCGATCGCGCCGCTGACTGCGATCGCGAGCGCGGCGAGGATGATGAGCCAGCGCCCCGCCGGGCGCGCCAGCAGCGCCAGCGCGAACATCGCCAGCACGATCGCCGCCTCGTGCGGCCAGCGCTGCCAATAGCACATTTCGCAAGGGCGCAGGCCATAGCCATATTGGCTGATCAGCGCCCCGCCCCATAGCAGCGCGGGGATGACCAGCGCCGCCAGCGCCGCCGGCAGGCGCCTGCGCGCGACCGGATCGATGGCGACGATCGCCATGCCGCTAGCGCTTTGCCGTGGCGAGCTTGGCGGTGGCCGTGCGCGCAATCGTGGTCAGCGCATAGTGCAGCTGGAAATCGTCGATCCCCTTGGCCTTCAGCTCTTCGGCGGTCGCGGTGAAGCGCGGATCGTCCTTGCCGTCCTGTTCGAGATCGTCGTCCTTGAGCGCCTTTTCGTTGACCAGATGGCGGCGCAGGTCGGCCTCGCGGAAGCGCGGCCGCGTCTTGTAGTCGGGATCGCTCAGCTGGGGCACGCGGATGTCGGGCGCGATGCCGCCTTCCTGCACCGATCGGCCCGACGGCGTGTAATAGCGCGCGGTGGTCAGGCGCAGCGCGGTTTCGGCCGACAGCGGCACGACCGTCTGGACCGATCCCTTGCCGAAGGTCTTTTCGCCCATCACCAGCCCGCGATGCTGATCCTGCAGCGCGCCGGCGACGATTTCCGCGGCAGAGGCCGATCCGGCATCGACCAGCACGACGACCGGCAGGCCGGCGGCGGCATCGCCGCTGCGCGCGTAATAGCGTTCGATGTCGGTCTTCGTCCGGCCGCGCTGCGACACGATTTCGCCCTTTTCGAGGAAAACGTCGCTGACCGAGATCGCCTCTTCGAGCAGGCCGCCCGGGTTCGATCGCAGGTCGAGGACATAGCCCGTCGGCTTATGCCCGATCTGCGCGTCGATCGCCGCGATCGCCGCGCGCACGTCCTTGCCCGCATCGCTCGAAAAACCGAGAATGGTGATGACGCCGACATTGTCGACGACCTTCCATTTGACCGGCTTCAGATCGATGATCTCGCGCACCAGCTTGAGTTCGATCGGCTTGTCGCGGCCGGGGCGGATGACGGTGATGCCGATCGCGGTGCCCGGCTTGCCGCGCATCAGGTCGACCGCCTCGTCGAGCGTCATGCCATAGACCTGCTGGCCGTCGACCTGCGTGATATAGTCGCCCGCCTTGATCCCTGCGCGATCGGCCGGCGTGTCCTGCGTCGGCGTGATGACCTTGACGACGCCATCCTCCATCGTCACCGACAGGCCGAGACCGCCATATTCGCCGTCGGTCTGCAGCCGCAGGTTTTCGAAATCGTGGATATCGAGATAGCCCGAATGCGGGTCGAGGCTGGCGAGCATGCCGTCGATCGCGCCGTCGATCAGCTTGTCGTCGTCGATCGTGTCGACGTAATTGGCGCGCACCGTCATGAACACGCGCATGAAGCGCGCGAGGTCGTCCTGCGTCGCGGAATCGACCGCCGCCATCGCGCTCGTCGCCATCGGCACCAGCGCGATCGCCGACAAGGCGAGCAGCGGGGCCCAGCTTTTCAGGCGTTTCTTCTTCACCGGCATGGTCGCAGCATTCATTCGGTCGGTCCCGTCGTTCGCGGGCGCAGCCCGGCTGATCCTGATTACAATCGTCATCTTAACCGCGCCGCGCGGCGCTTGCAAAGCCCGATCGCTTTAACCCGCCATAGCCGGGCGGGTTGAAGCGCGGCTGAACGGCGCTTGCTCCCCTAGCCGATCAGCGCGGCGATATCGATCGGCTTGCCGTCGCGGCGCAGCTCGACGGTGATGCGCGGATTGTCGGCGCCGGTCCGGCCGACCGGTTCGCCCTGGCGCAGCTCGTCGCCGACCGCGACGGTCAGGCCGACGAGATCAGTGATCAGGCTGGTCCAGCCGCCGTCATGTTCGATGATCAGGATCGTGCCATAGCTGCGATAGGGGCCGGCAAAAGCGACGCGGCCGTCGGCGGGCGCAACGACCTGCGCCCCGGCGATGGTTTCAATCGTCAGCCCGCGCGAGCGCAGCCCGCTGGCGGTCACCTCGCCGAGGCCGGAAACGATGTTGCCTACCGCCGGCAGGCGATAGGCCGGTCGCGCCGCACGCGCCGCCGCGGCGGGCGGGTCGCGGCGCGCAGGCACCGCGCGCGTCGGATCGGCGGGCCGCGCGATCGGGCCGGGCAGCGCCGCCAGCCGGGCGCGCACCGCCGCGGCGTCCTCCAGGCTGCCGAGCAGCTGGGTGATGTCGCGCGCGTCCTCGCCGAGCGCGATCGCGCGATCGGCCTCGACCGCCGCGCCGCGCGCGAGCCGCCGCGAGGTCAGCCGGCGCTCGGCCTCGAGCCGCGACAGCGCGGCGCGCTCGTCGGCCAGCGTCTCTCGTCCCGCCTTCAGCGTCGCGACGGCGCGATCCGCCTCGCGGCTGAGCAGGCGCATCTGGTCGAGTTCGGCGCGCAGCGCCGCGGTGCGGCGTTCGACCTCGGGCAGGATCGCGGTCAGGACGCTGCGGACATGGACCATGTCGGTCACCGAGCCGGGCCGCGCGAGGACGGCGACCGGGGGCTTGCGCGCGAGCGACTGCAATGCCGCGGTCAGCCGCATGACGGGCACCTGTTTTTCGGCGAGCCGCGCCTGCTGCAGCGCGAGGCGGCGGCGCGCGATCGCAAGCTCGGCCTCGGCCGAGCCGATATCGGCCTCGGCCGACTGGATCCGCGCGGCAAGCGCCGCCGATTTGGCGCGCGCGCGTTCGGCGGCGCCGCTGGCGGCGGCGGCGCGCTGGTCGAGAACGGCGCTGCGGCTGCGCGCCTCGTCGGCCTGGCGACGCGCGCGCGCCAGCGCCCTGCGTTCGGTGACGACGATCGGGTCGGACGGACGGGCAGCGCCGATTGGCGTCGATACGCGCGGATTGGCGGGAACGACGATCGACGCCGCGCCGAGCGCCGCCAGCACGCCCGCCGCCCAGCCAAGATTTGCCGCGATCGCCTTCATCATCCCTCCCGGTGATAGGGATGGTTAGCAAGGATGCTGCTGGCGCGCCACAATTGCTCGGCGAGCATCGCGCGCGCCATCAGGTGCGGCCAGGTCATGCGGCCGAAGGCGATCAGGAGGTCGGCATCGCCGCGGGCGGCATCGTCGAAGCCGTCGGCGGCGCCGATCAGGAAGCGCCCCTCGCGCATGCCGTCGTCGCGCCAGCGCTCGATATGCTTCGCCAACTTGAGCGACGACAGCTGCTCGCCCGTTTCGTCGAGCATGACGGTCACGCCCGGCGCGGCCGGCGCGGGCAGCTTGCCGCCGCGATCGGGCAGTTCGGTGATCCGCGTCGGCAGCGCGACGCGCTTCAGATAGCGCTCGACCAGCTCCGCCTCGGGACCGCGACCGATCTTGCCGCGCGCGATGATGTGCAGCAGCACGGCAGCGGCGGCGCCGGCGCGCGCTCTAGTGGGTGGCGGTGGCGGGAGCTTCGTCGACCTGCCACATGCGTTCGAGATTGTAGAAGCTGCGCACTTCGGGGCGGAACAGGTGGACGACGACGTCGGCGGCGTCGATCAGCACCCAGTCGGCGGTCGGCAGTCCCTCGATCCGGGCGAGCCGCCCGCCCTCGCGCTTGATCCGCTCGGCGAGCTTGTTCGCCATCGCCGCGACATGGCGCGACGAACGGCCCGAGGCGATCACCATATGGTCGGCGATGCTCGATTTGCCCGCGAGCGGGATCGTGACGACCTCGATCGCCTGGTCGTCGTCGAGCTGCGCCATGACGAGCGCGTGCAGCGCATCGACATCGGCATCGCTACCGATTTGCGGGCGGGCATCGGTCGCCTTGGAAGACGTCGCGGATGCGGGGGGAATAGGGTTCAAGGGGAGTCCTCTGCATGAATCGGGGCATGCGTCACGGGATCGCGCAAGACGCGACCGGCATAACGACGATGCCAATGGGGATCGGACTGCCTGAGCAGCGTGGCCGAGCGCGGATCGGGTCGAAAGCGCAATGGCACGAGCGCGGGCGGTCTCCAGTCGGTCCAGTCCTTGGCGTCGGTGGCATCGTGGACGAAGCGTTGCAACCAGGCCATGGCGGGGCTCGCCATCGCGGCGTTATCATAGCCCGGACGGGCAATGACCGCAATCGGCATGATCCGCGCAATCTCGCGCCAGTCCTTCCAGCGGTCGAATTGCGCCAGATTGTCCGCCCCCATCAGCCAGATGAAATCATGCGCCGGATAGCGATCGACGATGCCGCGCAGCGTATCGACGGTATAGCGCGTACCGAGCTCGCGTTCGATTCCGGTCGGCTTGATCGGCGCGCGGCGCGCCTGTTCGATCGCCGACGCCATGCGCGCGTGAAACGGCGCCATGCCCGCCTGGAGCTTCAGCGGATTGCCCGGCGACACCAGCCACCAGACCTCGTCGAGGCCGAGCGCGCGGCGCGCGAACAGGCTGATCGCGCGATGCCCGCCATGCGCCGGGTTGAACGATCCGCCGAGCAGGCCGACGCGGCTCATATCCATGCAGTTTCGGGGGGCTGGCTCACCCCCGTCGCCTAGCAAATCGACGCGCCCGAGCAAAGCACTATGCCTTTGCTGACAGGCTTGTTAGGAGTGGTCCATGGCGGGAGAGTTCGAGGGCATCGGCGACATCGTGACGGGGGCTGCCGCCGCCCATGCGGTGTCGCGCGCCCAGGGTCGCCGCCACGACGCCGCCGCCGATATCGAGCATGGCCTGTGCCTCAATTGCGGGACGCGGCTGGCGGGCGATTATTGCCATGGCTGCGGCCAATCGGCGCATATCCATCGCTCGCTCGGCGCCTTCTTTCACGACCTGCTCCACGGCGTCCTCCATTTCGAGGGCAAGACCTGGCGCACGCTGCCGCTGCTCGCGTGGCGGCCGGGCGAACTGACGCGGCGCTATATCCACGGCGAACGGGCGCGCTTCGTCTCGCCGATGGCCCTGTTCCTGTTCGCGGTGTTCCTGCTATTCGGCGTCGCCAGCTTCGCCGGCGGCGAGCCCGATCTCGACAATGCCGGACCCG
>JAACTG010000166.1 GCA_009993585.1 Sphingomonadales bacterium | reverse complement strand
TCGCGACCAAGCTCGCCGCCGACATCGAGACCTATGAATGGGCCGCGGCGCATGTCGAGGCGATGGGCGGCGAAGCCCAGCGGCTGCGCCCCGCGCTCGTCATTGCCAACTTTAAGCGCTGGACGATGCGCGAGGTCGACCTGCGGCGCGAGGCCGCCTCGGCGTCCGAACTCGGCGAATCGATGGTCGCGACGCCCGATTACATCGTCCCGGCGATCGATTGGGACCGCACCTCGCGCTCGGTGATGACGATGGAGTGGATCGACGGGATCAAGATCTCCGACCGCGCTGCGCTCATCGCCGCGGGCCACGACGTCGACGCGATCGCCGGCCGGCTGGTCAACGCCTTTCTGCGCCAGGCGATCTCCGAAGGATTCTTTCACGCCGACATGCACCAGGGCAATCTGTTCGTCTGTCCCGACGGCAAGATCGCGGCGATCGATTTCGGCATCATGGGCCGGATCGACCGGCGCGCACGCACCTGGCTCGCCGAGATTCTCTATGGCCTCATTACGGGCAACTACAAACGCGTCGCGGAAATCCATTTCGAGGCGCAGTACGTCCCGGCGCACCACAATGTCGCCGAGTTCGCCACGGCCCTGCGCGCGGTCGGAGAACCGATGCGCGGCAAGCCGGTCAGCGAGCTCAGCGTCGGCCAGATGCTCGACGGGCTGTTCGCGATCACGCGCGATTTCGACATGCAGACGCAGCCGCACCTTCTCCTGCTGCAAAAGACGATGGTGATGGTCGAAGGCGTCGCCACCGGGCTCGATCCCGAGATCAACATGTGGGACACGTCGGGCCCCTTCATCCAGGAATGGATGCGCACCGAACTGGGACCGGAAGCGCAGCTTGCCGACCAGATCGTCGAGAACGTGCGTACGCTGCGCCGCCTGCCCGATCTCGTCCGACGGATCGAGGACAGCTTCCCCGCCAAGGGCGCCGCCCCGCCACCGCCGCCGGTCCCGACGATCCCGATCATCTGGGAACGGCGCCGGCGCCCATGGCTGGGCTACGCGGCAACCGCGCTGATCGCCGCCGCCGCTGGCGCGGTTGCAATGTGGGCGCTAGTCTTGCCGTAATGGCGCAGTCCAAGCACATCCTCCTGATCGTCGGCGGCGGGATTGCCGCCTACAAGGCGTGCGAGCTCGTCCGGCTGATCCGCAAGGGCGGCATGACAGTGCGCTGCGTCCTGACCGAGGGCGGGTCGCATTTCGTCACGCCGATGACGCTTGCCGCCCTGTCCGAAAACGAAGTCTTCACCTCGCTCTGGGACCTCAAGGACGAGGTCGAGATGGGGC
>JAACTG010000165.1 GCA_009993585.1 Sphingomonadales bacterium | reverse complement strand
CCACGTCGCCGCGGATAAAGGCGCCGCGTTCGTCGGCGATCAGCGGCCTGTCGCCGTCGCCATCGGTGCTTACGAGGGCGTCCAGCCGGTGCTCCGCCGCCCAGGCGCGCGCCTGCGCGACGTCCTCGGGGCGCACCGCCTCCGTGTCGATCGGCGCGAAAGCGTCCGTGCGCCCCAGCGCGACGGTTTGCGCGCCCAGCAGGCTTAGCGCCTCGACGATCACGTCCCGCCCGACGGCGCTGTGCTGATAGACGCCGATCCGGAGGCCCCTCAGCGCTCCGGCGGGCAGGATGGCGAGATTGCGGTCACGATAGCGCGCCAGAGCCGCCGAACTCGCGGTCTCCGACCCCTCGCGCGACGATGGCGGCTGCGCGACGGCGCGCTGCGCGAGGATGCCGGCCTCGTCCGCCTTGGTGATCTCGCCGTCCGGCATATAGAATTTCATGCCGTTGCGGTCGAAGGGAATGTGGCTGCCGGTCACCATCACCGCCGGCGCGCCAAGCGCAGCGGCCTCCAGCGCGAGAGCCGGCGTCGGCAATTCGCCGCAATCGACGCAATCGACGCCGGCGGCGCGGATCGCCGCGCGACACGCTGCGGCGATCCGCGCCGAACTCGGGCGAAGATCGCGCCCCACCAAAGCCGTCGTCGGCGCCGCGCGCTGCGCCGACAGGTGATGGATGAAAGCGAGCACATAGTCGGAGACGATCGCATCGGTCATGTCGGCGACAAGCCCGCGCAAGCCGCTGGTGCCAAACTTCATACCGGCCTCTGATCATGACTGGGCATCATAACTATAATCCTTGGGATCGTAACCCAAGGTCTGGAAATTCGGCCTGCGCGGGCGCCTTCCGGGGCATGCCCCGGCAGGCGCGACCCATCTTTATATTCGATGGAGTTGCAAAACCAGCCACTGAGAAGCGCGAATGGACGGACGGAAGGTTACGGCGGTCGAGGCCCTCTTGGAACATCTGATCGAGCATGGATCCGACGACATCGCCGCGGTCTTCGGCCGCGCGTTCGAGTTGGCCATGCAGATCGAGCGCGAGCGGTTCCTGCGCGCCTACCCCTGCGAGCGCACCGCAGAGCGCCGGGGCTACGCCAATGGTTACAAGCCCAAGCGCATCGACACGCCGGCCGGCACGGTCACGATCGAGATTCCCAAGACCGCCGGCCCTGCCGCAGAGCCGTTCTACCCGCAGTCGCTGGAGCGCGGGCGGCGGTCAGTCCGCGCCGTGATGCTGGAGGTGGATGAGATGTACATCAAGGGTGTGTCCACCCGTGTGGTCGAGGCGGTGATGCAGGAGTTCGGGATCGAGA
>JAACTG010000101.1 GCA_009993585.1 Sphingomonadales bacterium | reverse complement strand
TACCGAGATCGCCCGCCTCAAACTGGCCGCGATGGGCGTGCGCATCGACACCCTGACGCCGGAGCAAGAGGCCTACTTGAACGAATGGCGCATGGGGACGTGAAGAGAGGGGTAGATTGGTAAATTGGTAGATTGGGAGTCGCGTCCGCCCCCCAAGTTACCAGTGTACCGGTCTACCAATTTCCCAGTTCCCAATCTACCAATGTACCACCTACTAATGTACCAACAGGAGTTACCATGACCACCACTTTCGCCAATTCCCCGAAGTTCTACTTCACTTCGGAATCGGTGACCGAAGGTCACCCCGACAAGATGTGCGACCAGATCTCCGATGCAGTACTGGACGCCATCATCAAAGATGATCCCGACGCCCGGGTGGCGTGCGAGGTTGCCACCACCACCGGCCTGATCCTGGTGATGGGCGAGATCACGACTTCTACCTATGTTGACATTGGCAAGATCGCCCGCGACACGGCGCGCGAGATCGGCTACACGCGTGCCAAGTTCGGCTTCGACGCCGACACCTGTGGCGTGATCGTCAGCATCAAGGAACAGAGCGCAGACATCGCCCTGGGCGTGGATAAGGCATTAGAGGCCAAACGCGGCGAGATGACCGATGCCTGGGGCGCGTCGCACGGGACCGAACGGCCCAGCCTGGCCGACGGCGAGGTCCGCCGCCGCGCGCCCGGCCACGGCCATGGCTGATCGCGCCTAGGTCTCCGATCGCGGCACCGGCCGGTCGGCCGCATTAGGCTTGTCGTCGTCGAGTTCGAGCATGTCGGTGAACGCTTCGCCGTAGAAACTGTCCATGATCTCGCCCGGCAGGCGGAAGGGGCGGCCGGCGTTGCTGTTCCACATCAGCACGACGCCGGCCTTGGCCTTGGGATCGAACACGATTTCCGACCGATATCCCGACACCGCGCCGCCATGGCCGACGAGGCGATGGCCGCGAAAATCGAAGCTGCGCCAGCCCAGGCCGTAACCGGCATTGCTCAGCGCGCGGCCAAATCCATTGCTGCCGAACGGGCGCGGCGTGGCGACGCGCGCTTCGTGGATCACGTTGAGCATCGCCGGCGACAGCACGTCGGGCGCGCCGCCCATCTGCGCCACCATCCAGCGCGCCATGTCGGCAATGTTCGAATTGACCCCGGCGGCGGCGGGGATGCGGTAATAGGCATCGACGACCTCGATCGGCTTTTGACCGCGATGCGGCCGCGCCCAGCTTTTGGCGCCGATCAACCCGGCGCGACCGATGCTCGCGCTGGTCATGCCGAGCGGCGCGAACAGCCGCGCGCGCACCTCGTCGGCATAGCTGCGGCCGGTCGCGTTGGCGACGATCTCGCTGACGCTGTCATAGGCGCTGTTCTGGTAGCTGTGGCAGCTGCCGGGCGGGCACAGCGCGGGGATGTCGCCCAGCGAGGCGCGGATGACCGCGGGCTCGATGCCGCCTTCGAGCCGCCCGTCATAGGCGTTCTTGGGCAGGCCCAGGCGGTGCGACAATATGTCGATCAGCGTCGCCTGCTCCTCGCCGTGCCGGTCGAGCTTCAAGCTGCTGCCGTAATAGGCCGCCGAATGGACGAAATCCAGCCGGCCGGAGACGACCAGTCGCGCAACCAGGCTGCTCGCGACGCCCTTCGACACCGATGCCCAGCGGAACACGGTATGCGGGGTAACGCGCTCGTCGCTCTCGGCCGATACGCGGCCATAGCCCTTGACGAAGGTCGGCCGGCCGTTCTCGACGATGGCCACCGCCAGCCCGACCATGTCGTCGCGCTGCATCAGCGCGGCGATGCGGCGGTCGACCAGCGCATAATCGATCTTCAGGTTGCGCGCGCGCGGCGCCGGGCCGAGCGCGGCCGACAGCGTCTGGCGCTCGCCCGCCGCGGGATCGGCCCGCCCGCCGGCCGACAGCCAAGCCACGCCGACCAGCAGGACGACGATCAGGATCAGCGCCGAAAAGCCCCGCTTCATCACCGGGCGCCCTCGCTGGGGGTCAGTCGGCAAGATAATCGGCGGTGGTCTTCGCGGCGACCTCGGCGGCGGTCACGCCGGGCGCGCATTCGATCAGGCGGAAGGGCGATCGATGGTCGTCGCGGCGGAACACGGCAAGGTCGGTGATGATCATGTCGACGACGTTCTTGCCGGTCAGCGGCAGCGTGCATTGAGGGATGAACTTGGGATCGCCGGCCTTCGAGGTATGTTCCATGACGACGATGATCTGCTTGACCCCGGCGACGAGATCCATCGCGCCGCCCATGCCCTTGACCATCTTGCCCGGGATCATCCAGTTGGCGATGTCGCCGTCTTCGGACACCTCCATCGCGCCCAACACGGTCAGGTCGATATGGCCGCCGCGGATCATCGCGAAACTGTCCGACGAACTGAAATAGGCGCTCGACGGCAGCTCGCTGATCGTCTGCTTGCCGGCGTTGATCAGGTCGGGATCGACGTCCTCGTCGTATGGAAACGGGCCGATGCCGAGCATGCCGTTTTCGCTCTGCAGCGTCACCTCGATGCCGGCCGGGATATGGTTGGCGACCAGCGTCGGGATGCCGATGCCGAGGTTGACGTAATAGCCGTCCTTGAGCTCGCGCGCCGCGCGCGCCGCCATCTCGTCGCGGCTCCAGCCGGTCTTGGTCTCGCTATCGCTCATCGGGTCACTGGCCTTCGTAACGGGTTTCGCGCGGCATCCAGCGCGCGGCTTCGGGAAAGACGTCGTCGATATCGCCGGCGATCGATGCGCCGTACACCGGGTTGGGCAGGACGAACCAGCCGTTGCCCCAGAGTTTGGCGATCTCGGGATGGGCAGCCAGGGCGCGTCGTTCTGCCAACATGAGGTCTTCTTCATTAAAAGCATCCATGAAGTCGCCGAGGTTGTCGCCAGCCATGGCGATGATGCAAAATTTCTTTGAGATATTCCACCGACGCTGGTCTTTGGCTGAACCTGTATCGTCGTCACCCTTGAGAAATAGCGTTTCGCCATGCACCGCTTGGCCGAGTCCTGCCGCAGCGATCGCGCGAACAGTTCCTTCTGCATTCTTCGCACTGCGGTTGGAGTTGAACACGACGGTGACACCCGCATCGCGAATCCGCTTGAGAGCCTCAACCGCGCCAGGGGCGGGAGCTACGGCCGCGAAGCCAGTGCGCTCCCATTCATCCCAGATCGCGCTCGAATATGCGCTGCCAGTCGATGCCTGCCAATATTCATAACCGAGATTGAGCAGCAGGGTTTCGTCGACATCGAAAACCACTGCATACGGCTTAATGTGAGCGTCATCGGCGCTGTCCGGACAAATATATGATGCAACGGTCGTGTAGGATATCCCCTCTTCGTTGAACGCAATCAACGTATGATAGGCTGGAGAATAATAATCAGAGACAGACGAAGTGCCTTCGTATTTTTTGTCGCTGGCGGTGACGTAATCATCGACATAATCAGTCAGCGCGCGGAACGCCTGGATGCTCGCCGCCGCGCCTTCGCCCGAACCATAGAGCCAGCGCATCGAATCGGGCGCGGCCTTGCCACTCGGGGCGCTCGCAGCCGGCGTCCCGACCGCGGCGGGCGCCGTCATGCATCCGGCGAGCGCGAACAGCGGCACGAAGCCGATCAGGGCGAGCGGCTTCATTGCGTGTCTCCGGTGCGACCATGATGGGCGAAAGCGTCGACGACGAACCAGCCTTGCGGGTCGGTCGCGCCCTGGGCCGTGAAGGTTTCGCTGAAGTCGGACGCTTCGTCGCCCAGTTGCGCGACGATGCAGCTGCGGCTCGCGACCTTCCAGCGCAGCGAATCCTTGCTCGTGCTGCCGTAATCGCCGCTCATCCACAGATTGTCGCGATGCGCCGCGGGGCCGAGCCCGGCGGTTTCGAGCGCGGCAACGAGCGCGCCCGCCTGCGCCGGCGGCAGCGCCGACAGATAATGCACCGCGATCCCCGACAATCGCGCGACGGTGACGGTCTCGACCAGCGCGGGGTCGCGCGCCGCGATCCGCGCCGCATCGGCGTCGCCCAGATCGACCAGCATCGCCAGCGGCAGGTCGCCGCACACGGTATAGCGCGGATCGGCAAGGTCGCTGCCCGGCATCAGCACGACCGATGTGGTCAGCGCCCCGCGCTCGCGCTCGTCGGCCTTGGTGAACAGATAGCGCGTGATCGTGTCGTAGCGATCGCGATCGGCGCGCGGTGCCGGCGGTACCGCCGCGACCGGCGCCGCGAGCGTCGGCGCACGCGCGATCGCCGGTGCCTTTTCGACGACCCTGATCGCCGGGATCGCGGCGATCCGCCGCTCGCGCGGCGCAACCGACAGATCGGGCGCCGCGGGCTTGTCGACCATTTCCTTGCCCGCCATCAGCGCCGCCGCGCCCGCCGGAATCGCCGCGACGCAGCCGGGCAGCGCGGCGAGGGCGGGCAGCGTCAGCGCCCAGGCGAGCGACGCGCGCATCAGGCGCTCTCGCGCTCGCGCACGGTGCGGAACTCGATGCGCTTGTCGTACGGCGCGCCGACGATCATCCGCTTCACATAGATGCTCGGCAGGTGGATGCAGTCGGGGTCGAGGCTCCCCGTCGCGACGATTTCCTCGACCTCGGCGACGCAGATCTTGGCCGCGGTCGCCATCGGCTGGTTGAAATTGCGCGCGGTCTTGCGGAACACCAGATTGCCCGCCTCGTCGGCCTTGTAGCCCTTGACGATGGAAAGGTCGGCGAAGATTCCGCGCTCGAGGATATACTCCTCGCCGTCGAACTGCTTCGTCTCCTTGCCCTCGGCGACGAGCGTGCCGACGCCGGTCTTGGTATAGAAGCCGGGGATGCCCGCGCCGCCCGCGCGGCACCGCTCGGCGAGCGTCCCCTGCGGGCAGAATTCGACCTCGAGCTCGCCGGCGAGATATTGCCGCTCGAACTCCTTGTTCTCACCGACGTAGCTGCTCACCATTTTTTTGACCTGGCGCGTGCGCAGCAGCTTGCCGAGCCCCTCATTGTCGATCCCCGCGTTGTTCGACACCAAGGTCAGGTCCTTGACGCCCGAATCGCGGATCGCGTCGATCAACCGTTCGGGAATGCCGCACAGGCCGAAGCCGCCGGCGCAGATCGTCATGCCGTCGAACAATAACCCGTCGAGCGCGGCGGCGGCATCGGCAAAGCGTTTCTTCATCGGGCGATCGGGTCCTTCGGTTGCGGCGGCTTGGGGTGCCAAAGCTCTAAGGCCTCGCCGCGCGGCTCGCAAGGGTGGCAAAGCGCGCGCGCGCGACTTATGTGCGGGGGATCGACCCCGCCGCCGTCGCAGCCGAAGGAACCCCCGATGACCGATTCCGCCTATCCCGACCTTGCCCTGGTGATCGATGGAGAAAGGATCGGCGCGGCCGCGCGCGACGGCATCGACGTCGTCGATCCCGCCACCGGCGACACGCTCGGCGTCCTGCCCAAGGCGACCAGGGCCGATCTCGACCGCGCGCTCGACACCGCGCAGCGCCGCCACCGCGACTGGCGCGCGACCCCGCTCGACACGCGCGTCGCCATCCTCAAGAAAGCCGCCGCGCTGATCCGCGAACGCGCCAAGGACATCGGCCGCATCGCCACGCGCGAGCAGGGCAAGCCTTTGAAAGAGGCGATCGGCGAGACGCTCTACGCCGCCAGCCTGTTCGAATGGATGGCCGAGGAATCGCGCCGCACCTATGGCCGCGTCCTCGTCCGCCCGCCGGGCCAGCTCGCGCGCGTCACATACGAAGCCGTCGGCCCCGTCGCCGCCTTCGCGCCGTGGAACTTCCCGACGCTCAACGTCGCGCGCAAGCTCGCCCCCGCGCTCGCGGCAGGCAATGCGATCATCCTCAAGCCCGCCGAGGAAACCCCCGGCTCGGCGCTCGCCATCCTCCAGGCGCTGATCGACGCCGGCCTGCCCGACGGCACTGCGCAGGTGGTGTTCGGCGACCCCGCCGAAATCTCGAGCCACCTGCTCGCCAGCCCGATCATCCGCAAATTGTCGTTCACCGGCTCGGTCCCCGTCGGCAAGCATCTGATGAAGCTCGCCGCCGACCATGCGATCCGCACGACGATGGAGCTGGGCGGCCACGCCCCCGTGCTGATCTTCGACGACGCCGATATCGACCGCACGCTCGACATCATCGCGCCCAATGCCTTCCGCAATGCGGGCCAGGTCTGCGTTTCGCCGACGCGCTTCTACGTCCAGTCGGGGGTCTATGATTCGTTCGTCAAGGCGTTCGGGACACGCGTCGCGGCGATGACCGTCGGCAACGGCCTCGACGATGCGACGACGATGGGCCCGCTTGCCAATCCGCGCCGCCCCGACGCCGTCGGCAGACTTGTCGACGATGCCAAGGCGAAGGGCGCGCGCGTCGTCTCGGGCGGGACACGAATCGACGGCGCCGGCCTCTTCTTCCAGCCGACCGTGCTCGCCGACGTGCCGGTGGAGGCCGACATCATGAACGACGAGCCCTTCGGCCCGGTCGCGCTGTTCCGCCCGTTCGACACCGCCGACGATGCGATCGAACAGGCCAACCGCCTGCCCTTCGGCCTCGCCAGCTACGTCTTCACCGAAAACGGCCGCCAGGCGAACCGCGTCGCCGATTTGATCGAGGCGGGCATGGTCGCGGTCAACCACGGCAGCGTCTCGGCGATCGACGCGCCGTTCGGCGGCATCAAGGATTCGGGCCACGGCCTCGAAGACGGCGCCGAGGGGCTGAAGGCGTTCATGGTCTCGAAAACGGTGCATCAGGCGTAAGCGCGATGACGAAGGCTGATAGAATGACCCAGACCCAATCCCGCTCCGGCGGCCGCATTCTCGTCGACCAGCTCGTCGAGCAGGGCTGCGATCGCATCTTTACCGTGCCGGGCGAGAGTTTCCTCGCGGTGCTCGACGCGCTCCACGACACGCCGTCGATCCAGACCGTGGTGTGCCGGCAAGAGGGCGGGGTGGCCTATTCGGCTTGTGCCGACGGCGCGCTGACCGGACGGCCGGGGATCGCCTTCGTCACGCGCGGGCCGGGTGCGACCAACGCCAGCATCGGCGTCCATGTCGCGATGCAGGATTCGCAAGCCATGATCCTGTTCATCGGCGACGTCGATCGCGGCATGCGCGACCGCGAAGGCTTCCAGGAAATCGATTTCGCCGCGATGTTCGCCCCGCTCGCCAAATGGGCGGCGCGCATCGACGATCCCGCGCGGATTCCCGAATATGTCGCGCGCGCCTATTCGGTCGCGATGGCGGGACGCCCCGGCCCGGTCGTCCTCGCTTTGCCCGAGGATATGCTCGTCGAGGCCGCGCAAGCGATCGACCGGCCGCGCGTCGCGCCGCCCGCGCAGTCGCCGGCGCCAGAGGCGATGGATGCGCTGATGAAGCTGCTCGAGGATGCGGCCGACCCCGTCGCGATCGTCGGCGGCGCCGGCTGGGATGCGGGCGCGGCGCATTATTTCCGCGAATTTGCCGAACGGATCGGCATCCCCGTCGCCGCCGCCTTCCGCCGCCAGGACGCGATCCCCAACGACAGCGCGGTCTATGCGGGCAATCTCGGCTACGGCCCCAATCCGAAGCTCGTCGCACGCGTCAAGGCCGCCGATCTCGTCCTCGTTATCGGCGCGCGGCTCGGCGAGGCGACGACCGACGGCTATGCGCTGATCACCCCCGACCATCCCGACCAGCTGCTCGTCCACGTCCACCCCGATCCCAACGAGCTCGGCCGCGTCTATCGCACCGATCTCGCGATCTGCGCCGACATGCGCGAATTCGCCGAAACCGCGGCGCTGTGGCCCGACGAGCTGATCGATTTCGACTGCGGCAAAAAGGCGCACGGCGATTTCCTCGCCTGGTCGACCCCCGCACCGATCGATACCCCGCTCGACCTGGGCATGGTGGTGAAAGCAATGCGCGAAACGCTCCCGGCCGACAGCATCATCTGCAACGGCGCGGGCAATTATTCGGGCTGGTGGCACCGCTACTGGCATTATGCCGGCTACGGCACGCAGCTCGCCCCGACCGCGGGCTCGATGGGCTACGGCCTGCCCGCCGCGATCGCTGCATCGCTCCGCCACCGCGACCGCCAGGTCGTCGCGCTCGCCGGCGACGGCTGTTTCCTGATGAACGCGCAGGAGCTGGCGACCGCGGTCGCGCACGAGTGCGACATGCTCGTCATCGTCGTCGACAACGGCATCTACGGCACGATCCGCATGCACCAGGAACGCGAATATCCCGGCCGCGTCTCGGCGACCAGCCTCGCCAACCCCGACTTCGCCGCCTTCGCGCGCAGCTTCGGCTGCTGGGCCGAGACGGTCGAGAAAACCGCCGACTTCGCCCCGGCGCTCAAGCGCGCACAGGCAGAGAAGGGCGTTCGCCTCCTCCACCTCAAGACCGACCCCGACCGGATCAGCTTCGGCACGACGATCACCGCGCTGCGCGAACAAAAATAGCCGTCACCCCAGCGCAGGCTGGGGTCTGTCCCGACTGGCGGGAATCTACGAGGGTTGGGCTGGGCCCCAGCCTACGCTGGGGCGACAGCGCCACCTGCCACACTCGCAATGACAAAACCATATTCCTGCCTTCGCAGGAGCACGGGTCACGTTTCGGCGTCGCGCAACGTCACCAGCCCCGCCTCGCGCTGGCGCTTGAGCTCGGCCTTGAGCGCCTCGGGCCGGCGCGCAAGCACGAAGCCGAAACTCACCCCGCCCTCCTTGGTCAGCGTCGCGTGGTGCAATTTGTGCGCCTGAACGATGCGCTTGGCATAGCCGCCCCTCGGCACGTAGCGGAACCAGCGCTGGTGGACGAGGCCGTCGTGGATCAGCGTATAGATGACGCCGTAGGCGAGTACGCCGACCCCCAGCCATGTCGCCGGTTCCCAGCCCGCGCCGCCCTGGCCCCAGCGGCCATAGGCGAACAGCGAAATCGAGATCGCCGCGCCGACGATGCCGTAGAGGTCGTTCTTCTCGAACGCGCGGTCGTGCGGTTCGTGATGGTCGCGGTGCCAGCCCCAGCCGAACCCGTGCATGATGTATTTGTGGCTCGCCCAGGCGACGCCTTCCATCGCCAGCACGGTGGCGAGAACGATGGCAAGGGCGGCGAGCGGCGACATGGCATCAAGATAGGCCCCGGGAAGCGCAATTGGAAGCTTGCCAGCCGGCCGCCCGCTGTTAGCCTGCATCGCCGACCCGCCACCTGGAGATTTCGCTCATGACCCGCCTGCCGCTCGCCCTCCCGCTCGCCCTTCCGCTGATGGCGCTGCTCGCCGCCTGTACGCAAACCGCCCCGACCGACGAGGCCGGCAACGAATCCGGCAACGAAGCCGCCGCCACTCCCGCCAGCGTCACCCTCGCGCGGCTCGACTGCGGCAGCATCGAGGTGTCCGACCTGTCGGTCTTCTCGGTCGCGGGTAGCTACAAGGGCGTCGACAAGACGCTGACCGACAGCTGCTACCTGATCCGCCACGGCGACGATCTCATGCTGTGGGACACCGGCCTGCCCGGCGACCTCGTCGGCAAGGGGCAGCAGGGAGAGGCGCCGATGAAGATGCGGCTCGACGCCTCGCTCGTCGATCAGCTCGCCGCGCTCGGCATCGCGCCCGGCGACATCGACGTCGTCGGGATCAGCCATCTGCACGACGATCACACCGGCCAGCTTGCTATGTTCCCCAACGCCAAACTCCTCACCGGCAAGGGCGACTGGGATGCGATCACCGCCGCCAAGCCCGACCAGCGGATCAACGTCGCGCCCTATGCGCATTGGGCCAAGGACGGCGGCAGCGTCGAGCCGGTGTCGGGCGATCACGACGTGTTCGGCGACGGCAGCGTCGTCATGCTCGACCTCACCGGTCACACGCCCGGCCATACGGGCCTCAAGGTCGTCACCCCCGGCAAGACCTATCTGCTCACCGGCGACGTCGCGCATTTCCACGCCAATTACGACGCCAACGACGTGCCGACGTGGAACACCGACAAGGCCGCGAGCGTCGAATCGCTCAAGCGTTTCAAGGCGCTCGCCGAGGAAGCGGGCGCGACCGTCGTCATCCAGCACGACCCCGCCGATATCGGCCTCGTCCCCGCCGCCACGGCGTCGGCCAAGTGAGGGCGCTGCTCAGCGAAACGCCCGGCGGGCCCGATACGCTCGTCGTGCGCGACATCGATCCGCCCGTCGCCGGGCCGGGGCAGCTGCTGATCGACGTGAAAGCATGCGCGATCAACTTTCCCGACGTCCTCATCATCGAGGACAAATATCAGTTGAAGCCCCCGCGCCCCTTCGCGCCGGGCAGCGAAATCGCGGGCGTCGTCAGCGCACTGGGCGAAGGCGTCAGCGGCTTTGCCGTCGGCGACCGAGTCATCGCCGCGACCGGCTTCGGCGGTCTCGTCGAACAGGCCGCAGTTGCATCGCCATCGGTGTATCCTTTGCCCGACGCCTTCCCCTTCGAACAGGGCGCGGCGCTGCTGATGACCTACGGCACTGCGATCCACGCGCTGCTCGACCGCGGCCGCATGGCGGGCGGAGAGACCGTCCTGGTCCTCGGCGCCGCCGGCGGCGTCGGTATCGCCGCGATCGAATTGGCCAAGGCATTCGGCGGCCGCGTCGTCGCGGGCGTCTCCAGCGAAGCCAAGGGCGCGATGGCACGCGAAGCCGGCGCCGACGACGTCGTCGTCTATCCGCGCGCGCCGTTCGACAAGGATGCGTCGAAGGCGCTCGCGGGGACGTTCAAGGAGGCGCTCGGCCCCAATGGCGCCGACATCGTCTTCGACATCGTCGGCGGCGATTATTGCGAACCCGCGTTGCGCTCGATGGCATGGCAGGGCCGCTATCTCGTCGTCGGCTTCCCCGCCGGCATCCCCGCGCCGCCCCTCAACCTCGCGCTGCTCAAGGGCTGCGATATCTGCGGCGTCTTCTGGGGCGCCTTCGCCGCGCGCGATCCAAAGGCCAACGCAACGCACATCGCGACGCTGTTCGACCTGTGGGCGGACGGCAAGATTTCGCCGCGCGTAACCGAAACCTATGCCCTCGAACAGGGCGGCGAGGCGATCGCCAAGCTCGCCTCGCGCGCCGCGGTCGGCAAGCTCGTGGTGACGATCTAGAGGATCTCGACGTCGCCGATCGGGCGGCGATGGTCGAGCGCCGGGATCTGCGCGCGCGCCTCGGCGACCAGTTGTAAGTCGATATCGGCGAACCCCAGCCCGGCGTCTTCGCCCATGTCAAGCGCGACGCGGCCCCACGGATCGACGATGAGCGAATGGCCATAGGTCCGCCGGCCGTCCTCATGGCTGCCCGACTGCGCCGCGGCGATGATGAAGCACGCGCTCTCGATCGCGCGCGCGCGCAGCAGCACATGCCAGTGGTCGCGCCCGGTCGGAACGGTGAACGCCGACGGCAGCGCGATCATGTCGCACCTCGCCCGGCCCAGCGCGTCGAACAATGCCGGAAAGCGCAGGTCGTAACAGATCGCGAGGCCCAGCCGACCCCATGGCGTATCGACCGCGACCGCCTTGGTGCCGCCGTCATAGACGTTCGATTCGCGCCACGTCTCGCCGCTCGCCAGCGTCACGTCGAAACGGTGGATCTTGTCATAGCGCGCGCGGATCTCGCCGCCGTCGTCGATCACGAAACTGCGATTGACCCGCCGCCCATCGCCGCCTTCGGCCAGGAGCGGCAGCGATCCGGGGTGCACCCAGATGTCATGCTCGCGCGCCGCAGCGCAAATCGTCCCGAGGGCCTTCGACCCGCCCTCCGACGCCATTTTCGAGGCCGACCGCAGCCGATCGCTATCGAGCAAAACGGACATTTCGGGGGCGAAGACCATATCGGCGCCGCCCTTTTTTGCAGCCCCGATCGCGTCGACGATCGCGGCGCTGTTCGCGTCGGCATCGATCCCGCTGGTCATTTGCAAAAGGGCTATGCGCATCGCCGCAGCCTAGCCGCCGCCACAGCCGCGCTCAATCGCCGATATGCCTTTCATATCGGCAGGTCCCGGGATCCCGCACGAGCAGAACTCGTCGATGCGGTCCCATGCCTGACGAACGATCATTCGCAGGCCAGTCCGTGCTATTCTGTCGCCCCAGCTCTCGCCTGAGCCATTGAGGCAAGCTCGAACAATGCCTCGGCGCGCTGCGCAAGCCAGCGGCGTTCGCGCGAAAAGACGGCCTCGATCGCGGCGCCATTCGGCGAGGCAAGCGACGACGCCGAGCTCGCCACGCGGAGCGCGTAGAGCAACATGCACGGGAAAGACGCCAAGTGATCGGGACACCGTTGCGGGCCGATCTCATGGTCGAATCGGCCCGGCTCGGACGTCGATTCCTCGTGCGCGGCGCGGGCGCATGGAAATCGCCCCTCGCGATGCCAATGCACGACGATGATCCGTTGATCGTCAACCGGGAAGAGTTGCCGGAAATTCCAATTCGCTTGCGATTGGCTGAAATCTGCAAGCACGGGTGCCTCGAGTTTGTGATCGAGCTTGAGGTCGCGATAATGAGTTTGGCGTTCGAAAGCCAAACGGTCGAAGCGCGCTTTTCCCCGCGTATCGATCGTCTGTCGCGCAAAAACCGGTCCTCGGCTGGTCCGGATCGTCTGTCCTGCGATCGTCCCCACCGCGCATGCGGTCCGGCGCCGCTCGGGGGGGAGCGATTCGATGATGTCGAGGTGGAATTGCCGCGGATCGACCAGCGCGATCGAATCACCAAAATATTGGCAACTGTCGGGCAGGATAACGAAGCATCTCTGCCAAATCTTGACGATCGCACTGTCGATCAGGCCGATGCAATCTGTCGGCACCTCGTCAAGGATGATGGGTTCGAGCAAGTTGCCGCCAAAGCTTTCGCCCCGTTCGAGCAAGATCAAATCGATGTCGGGACGCAGTCTTGCGAAGGCCAGCGCCAGCAAACTGCCGAGCAAACCTCCGCCGACAATCGCCAGGTCGTGGATCGGCGCTGGGTCTGCTCGCTCTGACGGCGCCGGCATGGTGCACTGGTTCCTCTCGATTGATCCCGGAGCCGTCCGGTACGCTGAGGCGGCAAGGACGACAACACGTCCGTCGGCGTCTCGTCCGATCCCGCGACTCGGAAGAAAAACCATTCGGCCATCGAGTCGAATCGACCGCGAGTCGAGCGTCTATACTCGAAATACTGGCCAATTTTCGCGGTGTCGTTAACGAATTCGCTTAAGGATTGCCGCACGACCGAGTCAAAATCCCGTTCTGAGTAAGGTCTTATTTCGCAACGAGATTAAACCTTAGTGTTCGTGCCGACGACGAACGACGACCCCATTCCCGACCTAGGAATAACCCCTATACGATAATCACATTGATTTAGGTTAGACAATGCACGACAATATGGCTCTTGGTTCTTGGTCGGCAATCCAGGCGAACAGCCCTCCTTGAACTGCTCAGAATTCAGCGGGCTGAAGGCCGCAGGCCGAGGGCGCAGGGGTGCGTTGGCATGCGGGCTGATTGGGTGGGAGGACTGGCGGTTGCGTGCACAGATCAAATCTGTCTTTTGCGCCCTTCTGGGATTGGCGGCGGCTTCGATTGCGAGCCCGGCGAACGCCCAGACCACGGCCTATGCCGTCGGCCAGGGATCGCCCAACCAGATCGTCCTGACGATTCCGGTCAAGGCCTCCGTCGGCGGCCGTTGCGGCTTCAAGGCCGGCACAGCTCCATCGGGCACCTACAACCAGCCGAATTTCGACGTCACCGGTCTCAACCATGATTTCGTTTTCGAGCTTGATTGCACCGGGCCATCGCGCGTGGCGGTCGTTTCGACCAATGGCGGTCTGAAAACCGCCGGCTCGGTACCGGCCGGCTACACGACGCTCGCGCCTTACACCGTCGCGCTCAACCTGGTCGGGTCGAGCGCGACGGCAACCGACAGTTGTCTGGCGGCGACGCTGGTCACCGGTTCGACCTGCGCCTTTCTCGGCCCGGCATCGACTTCGGTGGGACTGCGGCTCGCCGCCAGTTCGATCAATCAATCGGGTTCGTATCTCAGGGTCACGGCCCCGCCATATAGCGCGGCGTCGCCGCAGCTGGTGGCGGGTAGCTACGCCGATACCCTGACAGTGACGATCAGTGCTTCGCCCTAATGAGGGGCCAAATCTACGCCGCTACGCCCTCCGAGCGGCTTAGGTTCTTAGAAGTTGGTGGGGAATGGCGGTTTCGCCCTGGGTGGGGATGATGGCCAGTCGATTTTATCTATTAGGAAGGAATACATTATGAAAAAACTCGCATGTCTGGCCGTTGCATCGGCCTCGCTTCTTGCTTTCGCTTCGCCTGCCGCCGCGCAGGATGTCACCGGAACGGTCAACATCACCGGAACCGTCGCCGGCAAGTGCCTCGTCCAGCCCGGCGCCGGCAGCACTTTCGGTACCACTGTTGCACTGGGCGAACTCGCGCAGAGCGACGGAACGCTGGCTACCGATTTGGCGACGCGCTTCACGAACATCGGCGCTGCCGGTCTCGAGGCACGCGTGGTGTGCACGACGGCCGCACCGACGATCGCGATCGACGCTACCGAAATCACCTCGGCGACCCTCCCCGTGACGGGCTATGCCAACCGGATCGATTTCACCGCACATGTCGCGGTCGACACGACCACGACCAACGACGTTCCCTTTTCCAACAGCAGCACCGTCGCGCCGTTGGCGGCGACGCTGATTGGCGGCCGGCTGGCCAACAATGGCAGCAACAATATCACCGTCACTGCGGATAGCTTTGCCACGCCGAACGCCACCGACCTGCTGGTCGCGGCGACCGACTATACCGGCAAGATCGTCGTCGTCATCGGCCCCGGGGTTTAATCCCCGGGTCAGCGACCGATCGAATTGGAGAATGACTATGCGTAATTTGCTATGGCTCGTTGGCCTGCCGATCGTGGCGATCGCAACGCCTGTATCGGCCCAGGTTACCGGCACCGTCGATATCGACGGATCGGTCGCCGACCGGTGTCTTTTCACCACCGACAATGCGGTCATCTCGGTTGGGGAGCTTTCGCTCGCCGGTACCGGCGCGACGGCCGGCAAGCTCGACGTCAGCAAACTCGACGGACAAACGCGTACGCTGGTTGGCTGGTGCAACGGAACTGCCGCGACGATGGAAGTCGAAGCTTTGCCGTTGCTCAACACCGACTTCGTCGGGGCGGCTCCGACAGGGTTCGATACGCGCATCGACTATACTGCGACCGCAGATGCCAACGCGCTTTCGGGGAACGACACATCGCTGGTTGCAGGCAAGGGTTCCGCGATCGCCGTTGGCCTGTTCTCCGGCGACATCGACGTAACCCTGTCGGCATCTTCGTCGCCCACCAACGGGCTGCTGGTTGCCGGCAGCTATGCGGGTCAGGTCATCGTTACGCTGACCCCCAACATCAGTTTCGGGGCACCATGATTAATCGGCATCCGCAACCGAATTTTCGGGGAGATTGACGATGATACGCGTTCGACTTCTACTGACTGCCGGCTTGTTGATGAGCACCAGCCCGGCCTGGGCCCAGCAAGGCGACGCCGATACTGCCGAAGTGGCGGTCAACGGCAATGTCGCACCGCTGTGCGTGCTCGGTTCACCCAGTCCCGCGGCGGTCGACCTCGGCCAGATGGTTGCGACATCTGGCACGCGTATCGGACGGATCGCGGTGCTGCCGAACCATGTCGTCAACCTTCCTGGATCGTTCTGCAACTTTGCCGGATCGGCTATCGATATCTCGGTCAGCGCGTTGATCGCGAGCGATGCATCGACCTTGCAGCCCGGCTTTGCTCGTGCCGTCAATTATACCGCGAGTATCGACAACTGGTCGTCAACGACGACATCGGCGACCAGCGCAGCCACCAAAGAGGGCGGATCGCCGACTGCGACCGCCACGGGCGACACGCAACCCTTGCCGAAAATCGCGGACCTTGCGGCCACGCTCTCCAACTTCACCGTTCCATCTGATTTGCTGCTGGTGGCCGGGAGCTATCAGGGGATGGTCGTCATTACACTTGGCCCGGCTGCGGGTGGAGGAAGCTGATCATGAAGACTTATCTCCAGCTAGCTCTCGTGATGCTCGGTGGATGGGGGGCAGCGACGCCCGCCCTCGCGCAATCGGACAGCGACACCAAGCAGTTTACCGTAATCGGGACTGTTCCCGCGCTTTGCGCAGGCGGAACGATCGCCGGTGCCAATGCGACCTTCGATCTCGGCGTGCTGGTCGATACCAGCACCGGGTTCCTGCGAACCGACCTTGCGGCCCCGGCCAAGACGATCACCGGATCGTTTTGCTCGATTCGCAGTACGATCCGGGTCGAAGCGACACCGATGACCGCGCAAACGTTTACGGCAGTACCGCCGTCAGGCTTTTCGAGGACGGTTGATTACACCGCGACCGCTTCGGGCTGGACGACCACGCCAGCGCGCTACGCGACCGAAGAGGCGATTCACACCGATGCCACGCAGAGTCGTGCGACTGCGTTTACCGGCGATATTACGGTTGCTCTCAGCCAGTTCTCGACCGGGGGGGGCACGGCGCTGCGCCTGGTTTCAGATCCTTCATATTCAGGGACGGTCACCGTCACCCTGACGGCAGCGGACTGATCCTATGCGCTGGTCACCATCCTGTTCGGCCGCCCTGCTCATCGGCCTGATGATCGCAACGCCAGCGGTCGCCCAATCGAGTCCGGCGAGCGTGGCGATGCCGGTGACGGGCAGCGCGCCGCAAGTCTGCGCGATCGAGCAGGCAACGCCGGTCTTGGGCAATCAAGACAATTTCCGGGCGCTCTCGGGCAACCTGCTGCAAATCGATCAGCTGGTGGACCCGAGAACGCTGGCGGCCAACGCCGCGTCGGCGCAAGTCGAATTCGCCGCAGTATGCAATTTCCCGCATCGAATCAGGCTCGAATCGCAAAATAACGGCTTGTGGCAGACCGACGGCAGCATGAACCAGCCGTCCGACGGCTTCGCGTACGCCTTGCCCTATCAGGCCGATTTGAGCTGGGGTGAGGTCAATGGCGTGCTCGACGCCAATGCCAATGTCCGCCGGATAGCCGAACGTAGATTTAACGTCGACCAGGCCACTGCCGGATCGATCGAACTGCGGATAACGATAGAGCCGGGGGCATCGAACACGATCGCGAATGCACCGGTTTTGGCGGGGTATTACGGCGATACGCTGCGCATATATCTGGAGCCTCGCTAATGCGTAAGTTTCTCCTCCTGGCCTCGGCGGTGATCCCCATCGTCACGTTTCCCGTCTCCGCTTCGGCGCAGCAGTTCGACGAGGGTGATCAACGCCTGGAAATAGCCGGCATCGCGCCGGCCGCATGCGTTCTGAGCGCTCCGATCGCGACGAACGGGACCAACGCCGAATTCAATCCGGGCGGCGCGAGCAGCGGCGAGGTGAGGATCATCCAGTTGGTCGGAGCGACGGACGCCGAGCCGCTTCCGACATCGATCAACCTTTCGATACCGGTCATCTGCAATGCCTCGCATCGCATCCAGGTGCGCAGCCAGAATGGCGGCTTGCTCCGCGACGGCGGCAACGCCGCCAGCCGGCAGGGCGGCCAAGGCTTTGGCGAATTCCTGCCGTACCGATTGTCGCTTGATTGGGCGGGGTATCAGCGCGGCGCGACCAGCGAGACCACGCAGGATCTGGAAATCGGCGCTGCCCGCAGCGCGGCGGGTCGGGCAACGCTGGCAATAGACTTGTCAGGTGGGGGCGGACCGTTGGTCGCAGGCCGATATTTTGATGCAATTATCGTTGAATTCGAAGCCGCCAATTGAGCGCAACCATATTGAATCCGGGGGTCCAGAATGTTCAGATCATTGAAATTGGTCGGTATGGCGCTGTTGGCGTTAACCATGAATCCGACCCCCGCTCTGGCGATGACGGTGCAGCCTGTCGTGATCAATTTGACCACCAGCGGCCGTGGCATGACTCAGGTCATTACGGTCGAGAATACTTTCGCGACCACCTTGCCCGTCGAGCTGCGGATCCAGGAACTCGTCGTCGACGAGGACGGAGTGACGCTGACCGGCAACGATCCCGGCGACTTGCTGGTTTTCCCGCCCCAGGCCTTGATCGAGCCGGGGCAAACCCAATCGTTCCGCGTCCAGTATGTCGGCGATCCCGATCTCGCCGCGAGCAAGCATTATTACGTCACGGTCGCGCAGCTTCCGGTCAAGCTTCCCGAAGGCCAGTCGGCGATCCAGATCCTGTATAATTTCCAGGTATTGGTGAGTGTCTCTCCCACCGGTGTCAAACCATCGCTGTCGGTCAAGTCGGCCGAGGTCGGCCACAATTCGGACGGCAAGCCGATCCCGGTCATCTTGCTGAACAATGCATCCGCGGCGCATGGTTATCTGTCCGATGGACGGCTCAGGATCATCCAACGCGATGCTGCGGGGAACGAAGTGTTCCGCCAATCCCTGTCCGGTCCTGAAGTGCAGCAGACGATCGGCTTCGGCCTGGTCGGCGCGAACCAGACGCGCCGGATTTCCGTGCCGATAGTATTGCCACTCGACGGCGGCACGGTCGAGGCCAGCTATGCGCCCGAGGGGTGATCCGATGAGCCCGGCACCCTATCGAGCGGCGCTGCTGTTAGGCGTATCGCTGGTGCTGGTGCCAGCGAGGGCCTGGGGTACGGATAACCCCGGCGCTATGGTCCAAGAGACGCCAGCCAGCCAATCCGGTGTCGAGCAGGTGCCGGTGGCCACCCGTATCAATACGACGGGGCGGCCGATCGTATTGACGGTTCCAGCGAACGACGGCGGCAATTATCTGGGTGATATCCCGCTGACCATCCAGGCTGACGATACACTCGAATTCCCGACGCAGCGCACGCTCCAGCTGCTCAGCCAATTGCTTAATCCCGAATATTTCACGTCGCTTCAAAAAAGCCTCGAGCTGCAGGCGACGCTCACCCCGTCGGATTTCGTCTCGTCGGGGATCAAGGTCACCTATAATCCGCAAACGCTCGAACTCAATTTCCTGATTCCAGCGGAACTGCGGGTTTCGCGCGCGGTCATCGTCAGCCCGCTCGATCGCGAACGGATTGGATCGGTCATCGAACCGGCCGGCTTCAGCGCGTATCTCAACATTCGTGCGACTGCCGATTATATCCATGCCGGCGGCCCGCGGGGGTTCAATGAACCGATCATGCTGCTTGACGGCGCGGCGCGGCTTGGCGGCGTCGTTTTCGAATCCGAAGCCTTGTGGCAACCCGGCGTCAGCGGCGTCGATTTGCAGCGGCTTGGCTCGCGCTTCATCTACGATGATCTCAATAACCTCGTGCGCTGGACCGCCGGCGACCTCGAACCGATCGCGCGCGGTTTCCAGAATTCGCCCGATATGGCCGGCGTGTCGATATTCCGGTCTTACAGTGTCCTCCAACCGCAGCAGATAATCCGGCCGCGTGGCGACCGCAGCTTCCGCCTCGACCGTCCTTCGACGATCGAGGTCGAAATCAACGGTCAGATCGTTCGCCGGCTGCAACTCAATCCGGGCAACTATAACCTGCGCGATTTTCCTTTTGCGCAAGGCGCGAACAATATTCGCTTGTCGGTGCTCGACGACAGCGGTCGGTCCGAGGTGCTCAATTTCAGCCTCTTCCTCGACCAGACGCAGCTCGCCAGCGGATTGAGCGAATTCGGCCTTTATGCCGGGGTCAAGGCGCCGCTGGGGTTGCGCGGCCCTCATTACACGGACGATTACATCGTCAGTGGATTCTATCGCCGCGGCATCAGCGATTTCCTTACGCTTGGCGCCAACGCGCAAATCGACAAGAGCTCACGCCTTTTGGGGGCGGAGGCGGTGGTCGCGACGTCGCTTGGAACCTTTGCCACCAATCTTGCGGTCTCCGACATCGATGGGTTCGGAAGCGGGTTCGCCGGAACGCTGACGTTCCAGCGGCTGATCCAGCGTCGCAACGGCCAGGCTGACACGCTCAACCTGTTCGCCGAGACGCGCAGCAAGAATTTCGGTCCGGTCAGCAGCTTTTTCGTTTCCAATCCCTATGATTTCGAATTGGGCGGCGGGTATTCGCATGCCTTCACCGACCAGTTCTATGCAGGTTTCGATGCGCGCTATTCGCACGGACGCGGGCCGCAGATCGACCTTCACAGCTATCGGTTGAGCGGCGGATTCCGGATATCTCCGGTTGCCAGTCTTACCGGCGATGTCCGCTACGAGAAGGACAGCCGGGGATCGCGCGTCGGGGCGTTCGCATCGCTGACGATCCGGTTCGGGAAATATTCGACCGCTCGCGCCGATTACGACACGCGCGACAATCGTGCGCGACTGTCGTTCCAGACGTTGCAGGGGCAGGGCGTCGGTTCGTACAATATCACCGCCGATGTCGACCGATCCGATAATAGCTCGGGATTCAACTTCAACGGCAACTATATTGCCAATCGCGCCGAATTCGGGCTGAGCCATTTCGGCTCGTTTATCGATGATTTCGGTCGGCGGACCAGCCAACGGACGAGCTTGCGCGTCGGCACCTCGCTGGCCTTCGCCGATGGCGCATTTTCGCTCGGCCGTCCGATCTACGACAGCTTTGCGATCGTTACCCCGCATCGCAAGCTCGATGGTGCCGATATCCTGCTCGATCCGACGCCCTATGGCTATACCGCCAACAGCGGTGCGTTGGGGGCGGCGACTCACCCCAGCCTGAGTTCCTATGCCGACCGCACGATCACGGTCGATGCGCCCGATTCGAAGGCGGGAACCGACCTTGGCCAGGGTTCATTCCATCTCTTCCCCGCCTATCGCAGCGGCTATCGCCTCGTCGTCGGGTCGGAATACGGCATCACCGCCGTCGGGACGATGATCGATGTCGATGGCGAGGTGATCTCGTTGGTTACCGGCAACGCAACCGAGGTCGCGCATCCCGAACGGCCTCCCGTGACGATATTCACCAATCGCCAAGGCCGGTTCGGCGCGACCGGCCTGGCGCCCGGTAAATGGCGGATCGAAATGCTCGATAGCAAGAAATCGGTCTTCGAGATCGATATCCCCGACAATGGTGAAAACATTATTCGTTTCGACCAGATTTCGCCAATAAGGAATTGACGATGAAGACGATGTCCTTCGTATTACGCTCGATCGCGGCGCTGCTGGTTGCGGCAGCCGGGACCAGCGCGGCGCAGGCTGCGACATGCGGTATATCAGGCAGCGCTACCGCCGCTCCCGCATTGTACGATCCGTTCAATCCGGCAGGTCTGGCGCAGACGACGGTCCAACTGAACCTGACCCGCATTAACGGCAGCGGCGGACAGAAAACCGATATCGTCAGTTTCTACCTGAAATCCACCAATTCCGCCGCCGACGGGACGTCGATCATTCCGATTTCGGTGACCGGAGACGTCAACACAAGCGGTACCGGGCTCGAGATATTCTATGACTTTGCGGCAGCTCCGCCGACCGTCGCGCCGACTTCGGTCAATCCGACCGCAGCGAACCGTTTCCTCAAGATTGAATTCACCGGCAACAATGCAGCGTCGGACACTGCGGTGGTGAATTTCAACATAGCGCTGCCGGCCAATCTCGACCTCAACGCGTCGACCAACCTGCCGTTCGATGCGATTTTCGCGTGCAGCACGACCGGCGGCGGGGGCCCGACCCAGCAGACCGGGCAGATTACCAATGCGGTGCAGTTTCCCGTCACCGTGCTCAGCGCGCTCCAGGCAAGCTATGCCGGCACCGCGCTCGATTTCGGTGAAGTCGGCGACAAGACGACGGCCCAAGTGCTCGGTTCGCCCGCGACCTACACGACGCCGAACACCAACCGCGTCAGCGTGCGTAGCTCGGGCCCCTATTCGGTTACCCTGTCGTCACAGAACGGCTATCGGTTGACCTATCCGGGCGGCAATCTCGGGACCGCCAACCAGGTCCTGAACTACAAGCTGCTGTTCCTGGGCCAGACGCGGAGCAATGCCAGCCCCACCTTCGCGTCGGTAACGTGTCAGCGCGCCGGCGTGCCTGCGAGCGAGGCCGATCTCCTGCCAGTCGTCGCGACGCTGCTTGAGGGCGGCTTCGGCAAGCTGGTTTCGCCCGACTATGCCGACGCCCTTACTGTCACGATCGCACCCTTGTTGTCGGGCGCGGCATCGCAACAGAATTGTCCGGCGTTATAGCGGATCGATGCGGAACGACATCGTTCCGCTGGTGACGCCTTCGGGCAGATCGAGAACGACGTCGCGCGTCATGATCGCGGCGTGCGGCGACGTGACGATCTGCGTCGAGCCCCCGGTATCGAGATCGACCTCGCGCCCGTCGACGATAATTTTCGCGTCTGCGAGCGAAGGGGAGTAGTCCGCGTGAATCGCATAGCCGTTCGGGCTATTGCAGAATTCCTTGAGCGCGCCGAGGCTGACTTGACCCTGCGCGGGTGCGACCATCGACGCGCCTACCGAGGCACGGCAGATCACGGGTACATAACCGCTGATCCCGAAGGCGTAACTGCTCGAGGCGATATCGACATTAGGAACGTTGCCGGTTGCTGCCGACGACAGCAACACCGTTGTGGCCAGTCCCAAATAAGCAAACTTGTTCATGCTCAGTCTCCAATCAAGAGACAGCGCATTATCAGGCGTCCTTTGAAGATGTGGTGGATGTGTTTAGTGAACGCCCCGTTTACGATTGGGCGCGAGCGCAAAGATCGGGGAAGGAGGCAGCGGCCAAATCCCTCGCCTGACCACCGCGGTTGCTATTTCCCTGTTCGAACGCACTCCCCGGCCGCATCGACGATGGCGTCCGATGCAACAGCGCGCAGGGGCGCAGTGTCCCCGGCATCGCCGAAGCTCAGCACTTCGCCGTTGGCATTGCGAACCGCCGGTGGCGCGGACACCTTGCTGTCGACACCGGGTGCGATGCCGCGCGCACGGATGATGAAAGAGAAGCGCTTGCGCAAGGCCAGCGACGGTTTTTCGATCATGTGCCAAGAGAACATCGCCAGCGGGATCAGGCAGGCAAGGACGATGATCAACAGCACGACCGAGTTCTGGATCGACGGAAAGGTGGCGCGAACCGCCTGCTGGACCGGGATGCCGTAGAGATAGATGCCGTACGAATAATCGCCGCGACCCAGGATCGGCAATCGCGGCAGCCGGGTCACGCCGGTGAAGAGCGTCAGATAGGCGATCAAAACCCATGCCATCAGCCCGTAAGCCGGGTTTCCCAGCGGCGCGAACGCGGCAAAGCCGCCAAGTGTTGCCGCACAAGCCGCTCCAAGCAGCGGGTGATAGGGAATATGATGACGTAGACCGTAAGCACCATAGCCGAGCAGAAAGGTGAAATAGAGGCCGGGGCCCCTGCCTTCGAATAGCGCGGAGATCAGGGCGCGCAGTGCTTCGTATTCGTTGCTCGGCGGGTGATCCCAGAAATGTCCGGTGGCCAACATCCA
>JAACTG010000114.1:7984-73117 GCA_009993585.1 Sphingomonadales bacterium | reverse complement strand
GACGGCGACGTCGTCATCGCCGCGATCACCAGCTGCACCAACACCTCGAACCCCACCGTCCTCATCGCCGCCGGCCTCGTTGCGCAGAAAGCCAACGCGCTCGGCCTCACCTGCAAGCCGTGGGTCAAGACCTCGCTCGCGCCGGGATCGCAGGTCGTCACCGATTACCTCGACAAGGCGGGGCTTTCGAAGGAACTCGACACGCTCGGCTTCAACCTCGTCGGTTACGGCTGCACCACCTGCATCGGCAATTCGGGGCCGCTCGCGCCGCCGCTGTCGAAAGCGATCAACGACAACAACCTCGTCGTCGCCTCGGTCCTGTCGGGCAACCGCAATTTCGAGGGCCGCGTGTCGCAGGACGTGCGCGCCAACTTCCTCGCCTCGCCGCCGCTCGTCGTCGCCTATGCATTGAAGGGCACCGTCACCACCGACATGGTCTCGACGCCATTGGGGCAGGACCGCGACGGCAACGACGTCTTCCTCGCCGACATCTGGCCGACCAATGCCGAAGTCCGCGCCAAGGTCGACCAGTTCGTCAACCGCGACATGTTCATGGCGCGTTACGCCCAGGTATACTCCGGCGACGACAAGTGGCGCGCGATCGACGTCGCGGGTTCGGCCACCTACGCCTGGCGCGCGGGTTCGACCTACATCGCCAACCCGCCCTATTTCGACGGCATGGAAATGACCCCCGCCCCCGTCGGCGACATCCGCGATGCGAAATGCCTCGCGCTGCTCGGCGATTCGATCACCACCGACCACATCTCGCCTGCCGGCGCCATCAAACAGGACAGCCCGGCCGGAAAATACCTTATGGATCATCAGGTTAGCCGCGCCGACTTCAACAGCTACGGCTCGCGCCGCGGCAACCACGAGGTCATGATGCGCGGCACCTTCGCCAACATCCGCATCAAGAACGAAATGGTCCCCGGCGTCGAAGGCGGCATGACCAGATACGACGGCGAAACGATGGCAATCTACGACGCCGCGATGAAGCACAAGGCCGACGGCACGCCCCTCGTCGTCGTCGCGGGCAAGGAATACGGCACCGGCTCGTCACGCGACTGGGCCGCCAAGGGCACGATCCTGCTCGGCGTTCGCGCGGTCGTCGCCGAAAGCTTCGAACGCATCCACCGTTCGAACCTCGTTGGCATGGGCGTGCTGCCGCTGCAGTTCGCCGAAGGAACCACGCGAACCACGCTCGGCCTGACCGGCGAGGAGAGCTTCACGATCGAAGGCGTCGCCGACCTCAAACCACGCCAGAGCATCGCCGTAACGCTCACCCGCGCCGACGGTTCGCGCGAGACGTTCGAGGCGCTGTGCCGCATCGACACCGCCAACGAGCTCGAATATTACTACAATGGCGGCATCCTGCAGTACGTGCTGCGCAAGCTCGCGGCGCAGTAACGCTTGCACCCCCGGCGGGCGACCGCTAGGGGCACGGGCCGCCGGGATGGGCGCTTAGCTCAGTTGGTAGAGCATCTCGTTTACACCGAGAGGGTCGGCGGTTCGAGCCCGTCAGCGCCCACCACCGTCCCGGCCGGCATCACACCGGCAATAGCGAGCCGACCGCGCGGACATCGGTGAAATAGGCGTCGAGCCCCTTCGCCGCTTGATCGCTCAGCGCGATGAACACGCGCCGGCCGTCATGCGGGTCGCTGCGCCGTTCGAACAGGCCCGTCTCGGTCATCGTCTTAATCCAGCGCAGCGCCGTCGTCGCCGGGACCGCCGCGGCGATGCACAGGCTCGACACCGATACCGGCCGCCGGTCGATTCGCGCCGCCATCAGGTCGAGCAGCATGTCCCACGCGGGATCGCTGAACAGCGCAGCATCGAAATGCTTGTCGCGCAAGCGGCGCATGCGGATCATCTTGCGGATCTCGAGCGAGGTCACGCCGCCCTGGCCATGCGGATGGAGCGTGGGCTGATAGCCATAGCCGTGGCGATCGTCGGCAACGCCATGGGTGCCGCCATCGACCGGCCAGCCGGACGCCGCATCGCGACCGGCGAGAGCCGCCGCGCCGGGCCGCTGGGCCAGCATCCGGTCGGCCTCGCATCGGGTCAGCCGCGACAGGGCATGGGCGATGCGCCCCACCTCCTCGCGCAGCCGGTCGAGTTCGCTCGGCTGGCTTTCGCCGCGACTGTCGAACGCCGCCGGCGCGAGATCGGTGATCGCCGATTGCAGCGCGATGTGCCGGTCGACGCCGTCGGCATCGGCGAGCACGGTGCAGCGACTGCTCCCGAACGACGCCCAGGCGCTGTCGATCGCCGCATCGCCGATCGCATCGACGATATAGGCCTTGGCGGGATCGGCCGCGATGCGATCGGCGATCCAGTCGTTCCATTGGTCGTCCAGCGGACCGGCGATACCGATCCAGACCAGCCGCGTTTCGGGTGGCGCCATGTCCTGCGGCGCGACGTCGTCGATCGTCACGGTGCGGACGATGCGGGCATGACCGCCGGTCGCGTCGCCCAGCGCGACGTCATATCCGCCGCCGCAAATGGCCAGCACCGTGGTCTGGTGAAGATCGGGAAATTGCCGCGTCGGTTGATCGGTTCGCATCGGGCTCATGACGTCCTCCTCGACTTTGGACGACCATTGCGGTGATACCGTCCGTTCGAACAATCGCGACTCGTTCCGCTTTGGCCCAATCGCGTCGACGATCGACGCCAAACGGAACACAAATGGTCCGTTGCACGAACATATCCAGAACGGATCAAAATTGCAAATGCCCGCGCGGTCGAACCGATTCGGCGTGGATTTCGGTCAGCCTTGCTCCGCCATGGCAGTGACCGCCTGCCATTCACGCGTCGTCAGCGGACAGACCGACAGCCGCGACTGGCGCAACATCTTCATCTCGGAGAGGCGATCGTCGGCCTTCATCTGCGCCAGCGTGACGGGACGCTTCAGCTTCGTCACCGGCCTGACGCTGACGGCGACCCATTTGTCGGGCCATTTGTCGGGTTGCTCGGCCGTCGGATCGGGATAGGCGGGCTTGCTGACCTCCATGATCCCGACCGCTTCCTTGCCGGTGATGCTGTGGTAGAACAGGACGCGATCGCCGACACTCATCTCGCGCATGAAATTGGCGGCCTGCGCATTGCGCACGCCGTCCCACCTGCCTTCGCCCTCGGCGACCAGGTCGTCCCAGCTATAGGCGTCGGGTTCGGACTTCATCAACCAGTATCGGATTTTGCTCATGGCCGCCTGCCTAACGCAGCGCGATCGACGTTGGAAGGCCCAGCGGCGGAAAGCGTCTTCGCTGTCCGCAAGGCAAGAGGGCCGCCCCGTCCTTCGGCGAACCGTCGGACGAAACGACCCTCAGGCGAAGCGCGCCGTGAGCGGGGGGATGTGCGCGCGCCGCATTCGCACGGCCTGACGGCCGATCTCAGCCCGGATTTGGCAGCAGCAGTTTGTCGATGAGGTGGACCGTGCCGTTTCCAGCAGCGATGTCCGAGGCCCCAATCGTCGCCACCTTTCCGGTGTTATCCGTCAGCGTAATCATATCATCTTCTGCTTTGGCTGTCAGGTCAGAACCGTCCAGCGTCTTGATGACCGCAGTGCCGCCGCCCTTTTTAATCAAGCTACGCAAATCCGATGCTTTTATCGCACCCTTGACGACATGGTAGTTCACGATGGCGGCCATGCGCGCCTTGTTCTCGGGCGTCATCAACTTGTCGAGCTCGCCATCGGGCAGGCTGTCGAATGCCGAGTCGCTGGGAACGAAAATGGTATAGGGACCGCCATCGACGAGCGTTTTGCCGACGCCCGAACTGGTCAGCGCCGCCATGAAGCGAACGGTATCGGGAAGGTTGCGAATGCTTCCGACGACCGTGTTCGACAGATCGTCGCTCGCGGGGCCTTCGGGCACGGGCAGCGCATCGATGCTCGTCGCGTTGATCGCATCCGCTTCGTTGTTCAGGGTGCTGTCACCGCATGCCGATGCCAACAGCATCGGCACCGCCAGCAGCGCCGCCCTGAAAAATCTTGCACCCATATCGATTATCCCACTCCTAGATTTGGACGATCGCCCAATGCCGATCCAACTCGCGCTGGTCGTACAGGTTCCGGCAAACGTGATGCATCGCAAGCCCTTTCGTGTTGTTGAACGATATAGTAGCGCGATTTTATCGTACAGCAGAATGGATAGACCAATGCCGGATCAGGTTCCCGTCATCTCGATGACCCTCCCGAAGCGCGAATTCGCCCAGGCGTTCGGCGCCTCGTTCGAGCAATTCGGATTTGCCATGATCAAGGATCACGGCCTCGATCAGCAGCTCGTCGACCAGGCATGGGAGCTGACGCGCGCGTTCTTCGCGCTGCCCGAGGCGGAAAAGCGGAGCTACCTGCTCGAAGGACGCGCCGGAGCGCGCGGCTATACCGCGTTCGGCACCGAGATCGCCAAGAATGCGCAGCACGTCGATCTCAAGGAGTTCTGGCACGTCGGCCGCGACCTGCCCGAAGGCCATAGACTGTCGGACAGCATGCCGCCCAACATCTGGCCGACGCGGCCCGAGGGGTTTCGCGAGACGTTCGCCCCGCTCTACGACGAGTTCGATCGGGTCGGCGGCGAGCTGCTGTCGGCGATCGCGCTCTACCTTGGGCTCGACGAGGACTGGTTCGACGGACCGATCAGCGACGGCAACAGCGTCCTGCGCCTGCTCCATTACCCCCCGGTCGACTGCAGCGCGCCGGGCATTCGTGCCGGCGCGCACGAGGATATCAACCTGATCACGCTGCTCCTCGGCGCCGAAGAGGCGGGACTCGAGATCAAGGCACGCGACGGCAGCTGGCTGCCGGTCAATCCGCCGCCGGGAGCGCTCGCCGTCAATGTCGGCGACATGCTTCAGCGGCTGACCAACCACCGCCTGCCATCGACGACGCACCAGGTGCGCAATCCCGATGCCGGGCGCGCCAGCAAGGCGCGCTATTCGATGCCGTTCTTCCTCCACCTGCGGTCCGATTTCCCGATTCGCACACTGCCCGGCTGCATCGACGCCGAGCATCCGAACCGCTATCCCGAGCCGATCCTGGCCGACGATTATCTGCGCGAGCGACTGGTCGAGATCGGCCTGATGAAGGCCTGACCTATAAATACATGAAATCGCGGTCCCAGCCCCTCAGGCTGGCGCCGCCGTCGACGAACAGCGTCTGCCCGGTCACTTCGCTCGCGGTCGCGAGATAGCGCACGGCATCGGCGATCCCGCGCCCGCTCGAATGGCGCCCGAGCGGCAGCATCGCCGCCACCTTGTCCCATTGGTCGGTATCGTAATCCTCGCTCGGCAGCGTCGGGCCCGGGGCGACGGCGTTGACCCGGACACGCGGCGCCAGCGCGATCGCCAGCGTCCGCGTCGCCTGCCACAGCGCCTGTTTCGAGATGCTGTAGGCGAACTGGTCGGGAACCGGACTTGCGACGCGCTGATCGAGGATGTTGACGATGGCCTGCGTCTGGCCCTGGTCGGCGCGCCCGACGACCGCGCGGGCGAGCGCGATCGGGGCGAGGCAGTTGACCTGCATGTGGCGGCGCATCGCGGCATCGTCGGCCGCCTCCCAGCCGCCCGGTTCGAACAGCGACGCATTATTGACCAGCAGATCCGGCGCGCGCCCGAAATGGGCGCTGACCCGTTGCGCCAGATCGTCGACCTCATCGGGCAGCGCGAAATCGGCGGCAAAGACCGCGAAGTCGGTGGCGTGTTCGCCCAGCGCCGTTGCGAGATCGTCGTCGGGCGCGGGGTCGCTGCGGCCGTGCAGGGCAAGGCGGTAACCGGCCGCGGCGAGCGTCGCCGAAATCTGGGCGCCGACGCGGTGCAGCCCGCCCGTCACCAGCGCGATCGGTCCCGCGCGCTCTGTCACCGCCGCGTTCGCCGCATCGTGATGCCGATCTTCTCGCCGCGCTCGGCAATCGCCAGCTTGACGATCGAAACCGCTACCGCCGACACCTTGTCGTCCTGCAGGAAGACCGTTTCGATGATATGGTCGGCGACCGCCTCGATCAGCGTGAAATGGCAATCGCGCGGGATCGCCTCGGTCACCGCGTGCTTGAGGTCCATATAGTTTTTCGATTCCGACAAAGCGGTGTCGGGCGCATAGCGGTCGGCGATCTTGAGCTCGGCGCGCACCGATACGCGCAGCGGCTGCGGCAGGTGGGTCTCCTCCGAATAGATGCCGGTAAGCACGTCGATTTCGAGATCGCTGACTTCGAGGACCAGCTGGTCGGTGTGGGACAAGGAACGGCGCTTTCTGTCGGTTGCTCTGGCCTCATCGCATAGCCGCGCCGCTCGCCCCGGTCGAGTGCGCGGTGAGGCGCGACGCTTGCGCCTTTGCGTGAAGCACGGCTTTTGCGTATTCGAAGACGCATCATGGCCGAACCGATCCAGCCCCCCGCCCCCGATCTCGCCTCGACCTCGCTCGCCGAGTTGATGCGCTATGCGAACAACGGATCGCTCCCCCCGGTCGAAAAATGGCATCCGCAACATTGCGGCGACAGCGAAATGCGGATTGCCGCCGACGGGACCTGGTTTCATCAGGGCACGCCGATCGGTCGCGCGGCGATGGTCAAACTGTTTTCGACCGTGTTGCGGCGTGAGCCCGACGGATCCCATGTGCTGGTCACGCCGGTCGAGAGGCTCGCCCTCGCCGTCGACGACGCGCCGTTTACCGCGGTCGAGGTCAAGGCGGAGGGCGCGGGGCGGAACCGCCGCCTCGCCTTTCGCCTCAATACGGGGGACATCGTGGTCGCCGGCAGCGATCACCCGCTGCGGTTCGAGGATCGCGACGACGGTCCGCACCCCTATCTCCATGTCCGCGGCAAGATCGGCAACGGCCTCGAGGCGCTGATCGTGCGGCCGGTCTATTACGAGCTCGTCGGCCTGGCGCTCGACGATGTCGATGGCGATCCTCCGCCCGCGATCTGGAGCGACGGCGCCATGTTCGCACTGGCGCCGGCGTGACGACGCTCGCCGCATCGCTCGCCCGCGCGCTCGCCGAACATGATGCCGCGCCGGTCGCCCTGATCGGCGACGACGCCTGGTCGAATCGCGATCCCGACGGCCCAGCGGTGGCGGCGGCGGTCCTCGTCGCCTTTGTCGATCGCGCCGAGCCGACCGTCATCCTGACGCGGCGGACCCAAGCGCTGCGCAACCATGCCGGGCAGGTCGCCTTTCCCGGCGGGCGCATCGACCCGGGCGAGGACGCGATCGTCGCCGCACTGCGCGAGGCCGAAGAGGAAATCGCGCTGCCGCGCACCGCCGCCGACGTCGTCGGGACGGGGCCGACCTACCTGACCGGGACCAATTTTCATGTCACCCCGGTCATCGTCACGGTCCCGCCCGACCTCGACCTTCGGCCCAATCCCGCGGAGGTCGCGAGCGTGTTCGAGATCCGCGCCGACATCCTGTTCGATCCCGCCAATCGCGAGCCGCAGGAAAGCGAATGGGAGGGCGCAATCCGGCGTTATTTCCGCATCATCGGCCATGACGAAACGGTCTGGGGCGCGACCGCGGGGATGGTCATCAACCTCGCCGCGCGGCTGGGGCTCGATCGCGAGCCGGCGCGTTTCAACCGCGTGCTAGGCAGCGGGACGCGCGCATGACGCGGCTGCCGCCCGCCGAATGGCAGGACGATCCGCGCCTCGCCGCGCTGGTCGATGCGCTCAGCGCCGATGGCGGCGCGGTCCGCTATGTCGGCGGCGCGGTGCGCGACACGATTGCGGGCCTGCCGGTAACCGATATCGATCTTGCCACGCCGCTGCTGCCGCAAGAGGTCGCGCGCCGCCTGAGGGATGCCGGTATCAAGGCGGTCCCCACCGGCATCGCGCATGGCACGATCACCGCGGTCGTCGACGGACGGCCGTTCGAGGTGACGACGCTGCGCCGCGACGTCGCCACCGACGGCCGCCGCGCGACGGTCCGGTTTTCGACCGACTGGCGCGAGGACGCGGCGCGACGCGATTTCACGATCAACGCGCTCTATGCCGACCCCGCGACCCGACGGGTCACGGACTTTTTCGGCGGTCTCGCCGATCTCGCCGAGGGGCGCGTCCGGTTCATCGGCGATGCCGACCGGCGGATCGACGAAGACCACCTGCGCATCCTGCGCTTCTTTCGCTTTCACGCACGTTTCGGCCAGGGCGCGCCCGACGCCGAGGCGCTGGCGGCGGTCACCGCAAAAGCGACGACAATGCGCAGCCTCTCGCAAGAACGGCTCGCCGGAGAACTGCTGCGCCTCCTCGCCTTGCCCGATCCCCGCGGAACCGTCCTGCTGATGATCGAGCGCGGAATATTCGCCGCGATCATTCCCGAATTCGACACGGCGTCGCATGACCGGCTGGCACGGCTCATCGCCAGCGAGCGTGCGTGCGATCTCGCGATCGACCCGGTCCGGCGGTTGATCGCCATGGCCCCGGTCGATGCGGCGAAGGCGGTCGCGCTGGCCACGCGGCTCAAAGTGTCGACCGCCATCCGCAGGCGATTCAGGTGCGCCCGCACCGAGCCGCTCGATCGCACCGCCGATCCCCGCCATCTTGCGTATGCGATCGGCATCGAGGGAGCGCGCGACCGCTGGTTGCTGGCCGCCGACCCCGATGATGCAGCCCGGGCTCTCGACCGGCTCGAAGGCTGGACGCCACCGCAATTCCCGATCAAGGGCGGCATGCTGGTCGCACAGGGCGTCCCGGTCGGGCCAGAAGTCGCGCGGCTGTTGCGCGAGATCGAAGAGCAATGGGTGGCGGATGATTTTCCCGACGCGACACGCGCGCGCGCGATCATGGCTCAACGTTTGAGCGAGCGTTCCCAGTAAGCGAACGCCGCGTCGGCATCGACGGCTTCAGAATAATAATAGCCCTGGCCGAAGGTGCAGCCGAGCAACGACAGCGCGCGCTCGGTTTCCTTGTTCTCGATGCCCTCGGCGGTGGTTTGCATGCCGAGCGATTCGGCAAGACCCTGGATCGTTCGCAGGATCGCCGCCTGGTCGTTGTCCTCGGCCATCGCCTGAACGAAGCTCCTATCGATCTTGAGAACGTCGATCGGCAGGCGCTGCAGATAGGCGAGGTTCGAATAGCCGGTCCCGAAATCGTCCATCGCGATGCGCGTAGCGAGCGTCTTGAGATCGGCGAGCACCGCCATTGCCCTGTCGGGATCGCCGATAATGGCGCTTTCGGTCAGTTCGAGCATCAACCGCTCGCCGCCGATGCCGGCATCGGTCATGGCATTGCGGACGATCCCGACAACATCGTCGCGGGCGAGCTGGATGGCCGACACGTTGATCCCGACATATACCGGGATAAGCTGGCCCAGGCGGGCATCCCAGTCGGCCAGCGTCTGCGCTGCGGTCTGGATCGCCCAGCGACCGAGCGGAACGATCAGCCCTGAATCTTCGGCGATAGGAATAAAATCGGCCGGTCCGATCGTGCCGTCGGCGTGATGCCAGCGCGCCAGCGCCTCGAAACCTGCGACCGCCCCGGACTTGAGGTCGATCAGCGGCTGGAACGCCAACGAGAGTTCGTCGCGCTCGATCGCGTCGCGCAGCTGAGTCTCCATGCTGAACCGATCCCTGGTCACGGTTCCGACCTGGGGTTCGTAGATTTCGGTCCGGTCGGACAGCTTCGCCTGCTTGAGCGCGATCTGCGCATGGCGAATAGCGTCCTCGACATCGACTTTGCCATTTTTCTGAATTGCGCAACCGATCGCGCAGTCGATACTGATCTTGAGCTCTGACAGGCGGCAAGGATTGTCGAAACACGCACGTACGCGTCGCGCCAGCTCGTGCACGTCGAGCCGCCCGCTCGTCACCTTGGCGAAAATGGAAAACTCGTTGCCCCCAGTCCGCGCGAGGAAGTCGCCCGCGCGCAGGTTCGATTGCAGGCGGCGGGCGACGGTGATCAGCAATTCGTCACCGGCAAGCGGCCCGATCGCCTCGTTGACCCGTCCGAACCGCGACAGGTCGATCAGCAGGATCGCAAATTGCTGTTCCTGCATTTCCGGCTGGCTGAGCGCCTTGTCGACGGCCTCTTCAAATCCGCTGCGATTGGGGAGGCCGGTCAGCGCATCGGACACCATTTCGCGGCGCAGGCTCTTTTCCGTCTGCAGCTGGTTGGTTCGATCGAGCAGCGATACCAGCACCATCGTTGCCGGCTCGCCGGCAAGGCGCGACAGGCTGACGATGAAATCGCGCCCGGCAATCTTGCAGCCCATGCGCCAATCGAACTGGGTCAGCATTTCGTCGCTGCCGGCGAAATCGCCGATGCGATCGGTGAAAACCGCGAAGTTTTCATTGCCGTGGCGGCTGAGGTCGATCTTGCGGAACAGCGTGTTCGCCATGGCAATATCGAACAGGCCGTCGCTGCGGATTTCGACGATGGCGGTAGCGATCGGCATCGCATCGAGCAGGCTGGACAGCCTTTCGGGCTCGGCGCAGCGCGCGTCTCCGGACGACCTATTGACCTTGGTATGTCCGCCTGTCTGTTCCAGCACACGCCTTCTTTCTGCCGATCCGTCTGGGTATCGGCAACACTGGGAAAGGCGTTAGCGTACGCGCTGTAAAATATTGGTTACTTTCGATTTGAGATCAATCGAAGCGATTGTTGCGCGGAAATCCTGTCGGCGGCATGCGGCCGGCGGCACCGCGGGCGACGCGCCAGGGGGTCAGGTCGACCTCGGTGCGCGTCCGGCCGCTGTCTCCGCCCATCGCCCAGCTGAGCCCATCCTCGAACCGGAAACTGACCGCATCGGCGAGGCCGCCGTCGCGATAGCGTTGCATCATGACGCCCTGGCCCCGGACCATTTCGGGCAGTTCGGACAGCGGGAACACGACGAGCTTGCGGTTGTCGCCGATGACCGCCGCGTAATCGTGCGCGGTGCCGATCATTCGCACCCGTTTGAGACGCGCGTTCTTCCGGAGGTTGACGACCTGCCGTCCCTTGCGCGTTTCCGATACCGCTGCCGCCAGCGGCACGACGAAGCCGCGCCCGTCGCTCGATGCGACAAGCAGTTTTGCGGTCGCCGACGCACGGGTCATGGCGACGACATTGGCATCGCTGTCGATATCGACCATCAGCCGCAGCGGTTCGCCGAAACCGCGCGCGCCGGGCAGCTTGTCGGCGCCGAGCGTGTAGAACCGCCCGTTGTCGCAGGCGAAGACGATGCGATCGGTGGTCTGCGCGTGAAGCGCAAAGGCAAGCGTATCGCCTTCCTTGAACTTGCCGGCGTCGAGCGCGGCAAGATCGGCATGACCCTTCATCGCACGGATCCAGCCGCGCTGCGACAGGATGACGGTCACCGGCTCGCGCTCGATCATCGCTTCAAGCGGAATGTCGCGCGCCGGCGCGGCTTCCTCGATCGTGGTGCGGCGCGCGCCGAGCGGCGTATCCGGCGCATAGACCTTGCGCATTTCTGCCAGGTCGCGCTTGAGCCGGGTGCG
This sequence comes from Sphingomonadales bacterium, assembly GCA_009993585.1. GTDB lineage: Bacteria > Pseudomonadota > Alphaproteobacteria > Sphingomonadales > Sphingomonadaceae > Flavisphingopyxis. Next base: position 61,701 of record JAACTG010000114.1, on the reverse strand, counting down.
CTGCCGTGCGGGGCTTTCGATCAGCTTGACGAGCTCGGCACGCTCTTTCTCGAGCCCCTCGCGTTCATGGCGCAGTTCCATTTCCTCGAGCCTGCGCAAGCTGCGCAGGCGCATGTTGAGGATCGCCTCGGCCTGGCGCTCGGTCAGCGCGAATTCGGCCATCATGATCGGGCGCGGCTCGTCTTCGGTGCGGATGATCTCGATGATGCGGTCGAGGTTGAGGAAGGCGATGATATAGCCGTCGAGCAGCTCCATCCGGTCGTCGATTTTGCCGAGCCGGTGGCGCGCGCGGTTTAGCAACACCTCGAACTGGTGCGCGAGCCAGTGTTCGAGCACCTCCTTCAGACCCATGACGCGCGGCGTGTGACTGGCGTCGAGGACGTTCATGTTGAGCGAGATGCGGGTTTCGAGATCGGTCAGCCGATAAAGGCTTTCCTGCAGGATTTCGGGATCGACGTTACGGCTCTTGGGGACGAGGACGATGCGGATCTCCTCGTCCGATTCGTCGCGCACATCGTCGAGGATCGGCAGCTTCTTGTCGACGATCAGCTGGGCGATCTGTTCGATCAGCTTGCCCTTTTGGACATGATAGGGAATTTCGGTGACGATCAGCTGCCAACTGCCCGCGCCCGTCCCCTTTTCAGCCTCGCCGAAGCGCGCGCGAACGCGGAACGACCCGCGCCCGGTAGCGTAGGCGTTGACGATCGCGGCGGCGCTGTCGACGATGATGCCGCCGGTCGGCAGATCGGGTCCGCGGACGCATTCGAGCAGTTCGGCGGTGGTCGCGTCGCCGTTGTCGATCAGCAGGCTCGCCGCGTCGATAACCTCGGCGACGTTGTGCGGCGGGATGCTCGTCGCCATGCCGACGGCGATGCCGCTCGCGCCGTTGGCGAGCAGGTTGGGAAACAGGCCGGGCATGATTTCCGGCTCGCGTTCCTCGCCATTGTAGGTCGGCTTGAATTCGACGGTGCCTTCGTCGAGCCCCGCCATCAGATCGACCGCGACGCGCGTCAGCTTTGCCTCGGTATAGCGGAAGGCGGCGGCGCCATCGCCGTCGATATTGCCGAAATTGCCCTGCCCGTCGACCAGCGGAAAGCGCAGCGCGAACGACTGGGCCAGGCGGACCATCGCGTCGTAAACCGACTGGTCGCCGTGCGGATGATATTTGCCGATCACCTCGCCGACGACGCGCGCGCATTTCTTGTAGCCCTGCGACGGATCGAGCTTCAATCCGCGCATCGCCCAGAGCAGCCGCCGCTGGACCGGCTTCAGACCGTCGCGCAGGTCGGGCAGCGAGCGCGCGGTGATCGTCGACATCGCGTAGACGAGGTAGCGCTGCGACAGCGCGCGATCGAACGGCGCATCGACGATCGCGTCGAAGGGATCGTGGTCGCTATCTTTGATCGTGCTGTCGGCCATGCCCGGCGGGTAGCAAGCCGCGCCGGGGCAGGCAAAGGGGATTATCGAGAAAGCGGGAGTACGGCGCGCACGCGTCCAGATTGACAGACCGCGCCCGGGGTGGTCGAACCCGTGCCATCATGCTGACCGAACTCTTCTTTGCCACGCTGATGGTGGTATTCACCGTCCTCGTCCATGGCGGCGGGATATACGGGCTGGCACGGCTGTTAAGGATCGAGGCGCGAGAAGAGTCGATCGGCCACCTCCATCCTATGTCGCTGCGAGGGATGGCGGTAACATTGCTGCTGGTCCTTGGGCTGATCGCGCTGCACGGCTTCGAAATCTGGCTCTATGGAGCGTTCTACCTTGTCGTCGACGCGCTGCCCGATTTGCGCGAGGCGGTCTATTTTTCGACCATCACCTATGCGACCATCGGTTACGACGACGAGAGCATCGCCAATAGCTGGAAGCTTGTCGCTGCGATCGAAGGGGTCAACGGCGTCATCCTGCTCGGCTGGTCGACCGCGTTTTTCGTCCGCGTCGTTGCCCGCATGGGGCGCGATTGAGCCGCTCGGGAACGCGGTGCCCTCTTTCCGGTTATCCCAATGTAGCCAACGGCAGGACAAAGGAGATACACCATGCCGGCAACATCGAAAGCCCAGCAAAAGGCGGCAGGCGCCGCGCTTTCGGCGAAACGCGGCGAGACCGATAAATCGAAACTGAAAGGTGCATCGAAATCGATGTACGCTTCGATGAGCGAAGACGAGCTCAAGGATTTTGCCCAGACCAAGCGCAAGGGTCTGCCCGACAAAAAGGGCGACTGAGCCGCGATCTTGCGAGCTAATCGCTGGCCAAGCTCGAATCAATTTGCCATGTCCGGCCCTTGAACCGCGCGAAGCGGGCTTGGGAATGTAGATGGCCGACCAGACCGACCAAACGGAGGCCATGGCCCCGAGCGACGAAACGACGGTGCCCGCGCGCACACCGCTTTACAGTTACTACGTCCTTGCGGTGTTGATGGTGATCTACGCGTTCAATTTCCTCGACCGCCAGATCATCACCATTCTCGCGCCTTCGCTCAAGGCCGATCTCGGCCTCAGCGATGCGCAGCTGGGGCTGCTGTTCGGCACCGCCTTTGCGCTGTTCTATGCCTTGTTCGGCATTCCGCTCGCCAAGCTCGCCGACGGCTGGCACCGGGTTCGGACGATCTCGCTCGGGCTCGGCTTCTGGTCGGGGATGACGGCGGTGAGCGGGCTGGCAACCAATTTCGCACAGCTCGGCAGCGCGCGCGTCGGCGTCGGCATTGGCGAGGCAAGCGCCGGGCCGGCAGCTTATTCGCTGATCCAGGACTATTTTCCCAAGGCCAAGCGCGCAACCGCGATCGCGATCTATTCGGCGGGCATCTACCTTGGCGTCGGAGCCAGCCTCGCACTCGGCGGCGAGGTCATCTCCTATTGGGACACGACCTATACCGAAGCGACGCGCCCGTTCGGCATCGCCGGCTGGCAGGCGACCTTTCTCGCATTCGGCATTCCCGGCCTGTTGCTGGCGGTGCTCGTCCTGACCACGATCCGCGAGCCGATACGCGGGGCGATGGACGGCGTGCCGTCGCCCGCAGTCGCGCCGCGCCCGTTCGCCGCGGTCGGGCGCGAGTTGGCGGCAATGTTCCCGCCGTTCAGCATGATCACCGTCGCGCGCGGTCGCGCCGCTGAGCGCCGCCCGCTGATCGTCAATATCGCGATGTTCGTGGGGCTGATCGTCGTCGCGGTCGCTCTTGTCGGCTGGACCGACGCCATGTTGCCGCCTGAAAAGCGCGCCGCGATCGCCACCTTCGGCGGCTTCGAACTGACCACCAACATGGTCCAGTGGGGCGCGATCGCAATCGGCGTCTATGGCAGCTTCAGCTGGCTGCAATCGCTCGCGCATCGCGACCCGGTCGCCAATCGCCTGATCGGCAACCGCACATTCGGCGCGCTGGCGCTCGTCGGCGGTCTCGCCAGTTTTGCAAGCTACGGCCTGTCGCCGTTCGTCTATGTCTACATGGTCAATGTGTTCGGCGTCGGGCCCGAAGAAGGGCGCACGCTCGGCTGGATCCTGGCCAGCGCCGGGATGCTCGGCGTCTTCATCGGCGGCTGGGCATCGGATCGCGCGCGCCGCCTGCATCCCGCCGGGCGGCTCTACATGGTGATCGCCGCGCTCGTCGTCAGCGCGATTCTGCTCTACTTCCAGTTCACCACCGAATCGCGCCAGCTGTTCCTGACCTTGCTGTGGATTGTCAATTTCCTGCAGATCATGTGGCTCGCGCCGGTTGCCGCGACGACGCAGGACATGGTGCTGCCGCGCATGCGCGGGACCGCGGCGGCGGTGTTCTTTCTTGGCACCAACATCATCGGACTGGGCATGGGACCCTATTGCGTCGGCCTGGTCGCCGACGTCACCGGCGATCTGCGCTTCGCGATGCTGTCGGTCCTGTTCGTGGCCCCGGTCACGATCGGACTGCTGATCTATTCGGCGCGCAAGCTGCCCGCGGTCGAGGCGAGCATCATCGACCGTGCCCGTGCCGCGGGCGAAGACGTCTAGCCGTCGGCGGGCGCAGCCAAAACGCCGCAGGCGATCCGGTCGCCGCTGTTGCCGCTGGGATCGGTCATGAGGTCGTCGGGACCGGCATGGATGACGACCGCGGCGCCATCGCCGTCGAGCAGGCCGCCTTCAGCCGCCCCCCGGGCGCCGACGATCTCGTAAGATATCTCGCCCTCACCGTCGCTGCCGACCACGAGGTTGGGCAGATCGCCGGAATGCGCGCCCTTCGGATTGTCGAGACCGTGTTCGCGATCGTCGGGATTCCAGTGGCCGCCCGCGCTTTTGAAATCGGGCGCTGTGCACGCGCCGGTGGCATGGACGTGCACGCCGTAGCGGCCCGGCTTGAGACCTGCCGCGGCGATCGCGACGGTCAGGCCGCCCGCCGATTCGGTGACGTCCGCCGATCCGCGCGCGTCGCCATCGGCGTTCGCGAGCAGGGCGGTTGCGAGCGGCGTCGCACCGGGGGCTGATGCCTCATTGAGCGCGGTTTCGTTGGCATCGACTTCATTGGCGACGGTTTCGTCCTGGGGCGGATTGCAGGCCGCCAGCAGGACGAGCGGGGCCGCAAAGCTGGCTAGGGCGATCGGTTTCATGACGTTCTTCCTTGGTTGTGTAAGAGATCAACGGTCCCAAGCCGGTTCCGATCCATTGCGCCGCGGCAAAGAAAAAGGGGCCGGTTTCCCGGCCCCCGATCGTGTCAGGCGCTGATCTTCGGATTAGAAGACGCGGCCATATTGTTCGTTGCCGACAAAGCCGAGCTTGTTGACGCCTTCCTGCTTGATCACCGCCAATGCGCGATCGACGACGATATAATCGGCCTCCGGATGTGGCTGGAACTGCAGTTCGGGCTCGACCGGGAACTGCTTGGTCTGGGCAAGGTAATCTGCCAGCTGCTGCAGGTTGATCGGCGTACCGTTCCAGGCCAGCGTATTCGCCTCGTCAATCGTCAGCTTGTTCTTGATCGGATCCACCTCGGGCGCCGGATCGTTCGATGGAGTGGGCAGGTCGATCTTCACCGCGTGCGTCTGCGGCGGAATGGTGATGATGAACATGATCAGCAGCACGAGCATGACGTCGATCAACGGCGTCGTGTTCATTTCCATCATTGGCTGGTCGGGATCGCCGCCCATTGCAATTGCCATTGTCTAAATCCTCTCGGGAATCACGTAAACTGAACGGACGTTACTGGCGCGGACGCAGCGCCGAGGCGCCGACCGGCTGCGAGATGAATCCGATCTTCTGAAAGCCGGCATACTGCATCGTGTAGATCACGCCGCCGATGCACTTATACGGAGTCGCGACGTCGCCGCGGATATGCACTTCGGGAAAGTTGTCTTCGGTGATGTTTTCCACGCCGCCGATATCTTCGAGCAGCGTCTCGAGCTTGTTCTGCCCACGTTCGAGCAATGTCGTCGAATCGATCGGGGTGTTGCCCCAATAAACCTGGCATTCGCCGGTTCCGTCGGGAACGCCGTCGCCATTCAAATCGGGCGTCCGTACCGAAAGCAGCACGTTATCGGGCTTGGTCGTGGTCGGTTCGAACGCGACGTCGGGAAGCCTCAGGTCGACCGTCTCGAGCACGACCGGAATAGTGATGAGGAAGATGATGAGCAGCACCAGCATGACGTCGACGAGCGGCGTCGTGTTGATGTCCGACATCGGGGCGTCATCACCGCCGGATCCGGTACTTATTCCCATGAGCTAACTATCCTATTCTTGTATCGCGCCTTGGCGGACATATCCGCCCAGCACAGTTCTGTACGCATTCGGGACGACGGCACGCGCCGCCGTCCCGATATCTCGTTCGGTCAGACCTTTTTCGTCTGGACACCGCCGGCAGTCGCCTGGCCGACCGGCTTGGCGGTGGCGGCTGCGGGGCGGGCGGGAGCCGCGCCCTTGGTGGCGACCACCGGGCGGACTTCGCCGCCCGACATGATGCTGCCCTGGACGTCGTTGGCGAAGGTCGACAAATCGCGTGCGATCTTCTTGTTGCGCGCCTGCAGCCAGTTGAACGCGAGCACCGCGGGAACCGCGACGATCAGGCCGACGGCGGTCATGATCAGCGCTTCGCCGACGGGACCGGCAACGGTGTCGATCGACGCCTGGCCGCTGGCACCGATCTTCACGAGCGCGCGAAGAATACCGACGACGGTGCCGAACAGACCGACGAACGGTGCGGTCGAGCCGACGGTGGCGAGGAACGACAGGCCGCCATTGAGTTTCGAATTGACGAGGTTCTGCGAGCGTTCGAGGCTGTTGTGCATCCAGTCATGCGCTTCGACCGGATCGGTCAGCTTGGTGTGCTCCTGCTCGGCGCGCAGGCCGTCGTCGACGACCTGGCGATAGGCGCTGTCCTTTTCCAGCTTCGATGCGCCCTCGCGAAGGTTGGGCGCACGCCAGAAATTCTGCTGCACCTGATTGCCCTGGCGCATGATCTTGTTCTGTTCGAACAGCTTGGTGAACAGCACGTAGAGCGAACCGGCAAACATGATGACGAGGACGCCGAACGTCGTCCAGGCGACCGGGCCGCCCTCCTCAAGTGCGGGAAGGAGGCCGTACTCCGGAGCTTCTGCTCCGGCAGTCGCGGCTGCGGTAAGGATGGTGGTGAACATTATGCATTCCCTCTCAGGTAAATAAAATGGTGCAATGAATTACGGTCAGTCGAGCGTCCATTTGACGCTGGTGTTGTAGGTCGTCGAAGTCGGGTTGCCGTCTGCGTCGAGTGCAGGATTGAAGCGAGTCCGCCGTTCGAAGATGCTGCACGTCGTGCTATCGAGGGCGGAATCGCCGCTCGATCCGGTGACGCTACAGCTCGATACTCGGCCACTGGCATCGATCGACAGGCGAACACGCGTCGTACCTTCCGATTCCCGCCGGATCGCGGCCGAGGGATAATCGCCATTGGTCGGCGCCCCGCGCTGCAGGCTGACCGGTTTCGAGCGGTTCACCTTGGGCGGCGGTGGCGGTGCCGGCGGTGCCGGCGGGGCCGGCGGCGAGACGACCGGTGTGGGAATAAAGACAGCAGGCGGTCGCGGCGTCGTATCGCGCAGCACGTTGGGCGTCGGTCGCGAGATCGGCGACGGCGGAATGACGACCTGCGGCGGCGGCGGCAATTCCTGCGGCGGCGGCGGCGGCGGCGGTTCTTCGGGCGGCGGCGGTTCTTCGGTGACATCGACCACGTCGAGCTTCTCGGCGATCTTCTTGACGACACTAACGTCAAGACCGACAGCAAGACCCCAGATGACCAGCGACACGAATGCCGCCATCAGGACGATCGAAGCCGCGCGGCTCTTCGGGTCTACGCGATCTCCATAAGCCATACTTCAGAATTCTCCTCACAGAGTCGGACGGGTCTGAGGTACAACGCCTCGAACCCGCAGTAAGTTTCCGTTAACCGTCCCAAGGATCGGAATCCGTAACCAACCGTTCCGACAGGTCAGCCATGGTTCCTATCGCCAGCGGTGACAGTTCGCAAACGCTTTATCCGAGGTTCAGCTTGGAACGGTTACGCAGGCGCCACGATTTCAATTGCCCGGCTCGAAGGGCGGCTCTCGCCAACTTGGCCAAAGTATCAGGACGATAATAAGATCATGCTCATTCCCGTCATCGCCGGTCTCGCCCTTGCCGTGCAACCCCAGCCCGCCCCGAACGACGCCGCGGCAGCCGCGGCCAGCCAGGATATGCGCGTCGGCATGCGCGCGACCGTGCCCGATTCGCCCTTGTCCTATGCCGACCTCGTCGATCTGTCTGATGCCGCTCATCTGGTCGCGATCGCCACGATCCGGTCGTCGGTCGCACTCGAACCCGAGCGTTCGCCCGGTCTCGCGGCGGGTCGCATCCGCCTGTATATCGAGGCCGATGTCGACAATGTGATTCGCGGCACGAGCGGATTGCCCGAGGAAATCGCCTATCTTGTCGATGTTCCCCGCGATTCGCGCGGCCGCGCGCCGAGGCTGAAGCGGCAGCGCGTCGTCATCTTCGCCGCGGCTGCCGCCGGCGGCCAGTTGCAACTGGCAGCGCCCGACGCCCAAATCGCCTGGTCGCCAGAGATCGAGGCCCGCGTTCGAACGATCCAGCGCGACGCACTGGCGCCCGGCGCCCCGCCCAGAATTCGCGGCGTCTCTGGCGCCTTCAACGTCGCCGGCGCGCTGCCGGGCGAGAGCGAGACGCAGATCTTTCTCGAAACGCAAAGCGGCGAGCCCGCGTCGCTCAATGTCTTGAGGCGTCCCGGCATCGCCCCCGAATGGGCGGTGTCGTTCGGCGAGATCCTCGACGAATCGGCCCGGACCCCGTCGCCGCAGACGCTTGGCTGGCATCGCCTCGCCTGCGGCCTGCCGCCCGAACTCCCGCCCGCAAGCCTCGGTGGCCTGAACCCGCCACAGTCGCTGGCGGCGCGCGCCGACTATCGCTTTGTCCTCGCCCGCCTGGGTCCGTGCGGACGTACCCGGCAGCCCTGACGGTCGTCGGAGCGCCGTCCTGCCGCCGCGCGGTGCGCGCAGTCTCGACTTGCGCGACGCGCTTCCCTAAGCGAACGGCAACGTCGTCTTTTCGCCAAAGGGGTTTCCATGTCCGCTGCCGATTCCGATTCCGCCAGCCCAGCAGTGGGTAACGCGCTCGATCGCGTCCTCGTCCTAGAAATGGTGCGCGTTACCGAAGCGGCTGCCATATCGGCCTCGCGGCTCATCGGTCGCGGCGATGAAAAGGCCGCCGACGCCGCCGCCGTCGAGGCGATGCGCGCCGCGCTCAATGAACTCGAGATCTGCGGCACCGTCGTCATCGGCGAGGGCGAGCGCGACGAGGCGCCGATGCTCTATATCGGCGAAAAGGTCGGTTGCGCGGGCGACGACGGTCCCAAGATCGACATCGCGCTCGACCCGCTCGAAGGCACGACGATCACCGCCAAGGCTGGCGCCAATGCGCTCGCCGTGCTCGCGATCGCCGAAAAAGGCGGCCTGCTCAATGCGCCCGACGTCTATATGGACAAGATCGCGGTCGGCCCCGGCTATACGCCCGGGATCGTCGATCTCGACAAATCGGTGACCGAAAACGTCACCGCGGTGGCGAAGGAAAAGGGCGTCGATCCGTCCGAGATCATCGTTTGCGTCCTCGACCGCCCCCGCCATGACGCGATCATCGCCGAGCTGCGCGGTCTGGGCTGCGGCATCCAGTTGATCCCCGATGGCGACGTCGCCGGCGTGATCGCGGTGACCGACGAGGAAACCAGCACCGACATGTACATGGGCCAGGGTGGCGCCCCCGAAGGCGTGTTGGCGGCGGCGGCGCTGCGCTGCGTCGGCGGCCAGTTCAAGGGCCGGCTGGTGTTCCGCAACGACGACGAACGCGCGCGCGCGGCGAAATGGGGCATCGACGATCTCGACCGCCAGTACGACCTCGTCGAACTCGCGCGCAGCGACTGCATTTTCGCGGCGACCGGCGTCACCGACGGCAGCCTGCTCGACGGCGTCAAGCGGCTGCGCAACGGCACGATCACGACCGAAAGCGTCGTCATGCGCGCATCGTCGGGCACGGTTCGCTGGGTCCGCGGCGAACATCGCAACCGGTGATCGCGCGGTTTCGCGCATTCGGACTGGCCGAGGGGCGTCGCGAGCTGTATTAGCGACTCATGACAGCTGATCTGGCCCCGCCCGAAATCATTCCAGAGTCCTCGCTATCGACCGATTTGCAGCCGGTCGAGCCGGGTTATCGCCACGTCCTTCGGATCCAGTTCGCGCTGACGTGTCTACCGATTGCGATCGCCGTCACGATCGCCGACGCTGCGCTGCTCGGGCCCGCCTCGATCCACTGGCTGCCGACGGTCGCGGCCTGGCTGCTGGCGCTGCTGGTGATCGTCGTCGTGCCGGCGCGCAAATATCGCCATGTCGGCTATCGCCTCGCGCCGCGCACGATCCGCATCGTCCGCGGTTTCATGTTCCATGTCGACACCGTCGTCCCGTTCGTCCGCGTCCAGCATATCGACGTCGCGCGCGGCCCGGTCGAACGCCTGTTCGGCGTCGCCTCGCTCGTCATCCACACCGCAGGCACGCACAACAGCATCGTCACTCTGCCCGGCCTGTCGCCCGATCGCGCGGCCGAGATTCGCGACGATATCCGCCGCCACATCGGTTCCGATTCATAAATGAAGGCGACCCCACCCGCCGCCGCCGACGCCGCCGAACCGCCAGAGCGGCTTCATCCCGCCTATTTCCTGACCGGCCTCGGCCAGGCTGCCAAGGGATCGTTCGGCGTCCTTGCGGCAGGCGCCTATTTCAGCCTGTCGGGACGCTGGCTTTTGCTCGGCCTGATGGTGGTCGCCTATATCGTCATCACCCTGGTCGGCCTGTGGTTGCGCTGGCTGCGCTTTTCGTACCGCCTGTCCGACGAGGGCATCGTCATCGAAAGCGGCCTGATCAGCACGCAGCACCGCTCGATCCCGTTTGCCCGCATCCAGGACGTTAATATCGAACAGGGGCCGATCGCGCGCCTGATCGGCGTGGCGCGGGTCAAACTCGAAACCGGCGCATCGGCCGGCAAGGGCGGCGATGACGGCGTGCTGGAGGCGATCGGGCTCGACCGCGCCAACCGCCTGCGCGACACGATCCGCGCCTATCGCGGCGGTGGCGCGATCGCCGCTGTGGGGGCCGACGGAGCAGTCGCATCGCCCACGAGCGAAGCCGGCGATCAATCGCTGTTCGCGATGGCCCCGGCGCGCGTCCTGCGCTCGGGCGTATACAATTTCTCGCTCGCCATATTCGCCGCGATCGGCGGCCTGTTTCAGTTCGGCGGCGACATGTTCGGGATCGACCCGTTCAAACGCCTGTTCTGGAATCAGCTGCTCGATGCCGGGTCGCCGCTGGCGCAGCTCATCCTGTCGCATCGCTGGATCAGCGCGGTCGCCGGATTGCTGACGCTGATCGCGGTCGGGGTCGCCACCGGCGTCGTCACGACGATCCTGCGCGACTGGAATTTCCGGCTGACGCGGACCGAGACCGGGCTGCGCCGCCAACGCGGCCTGCTGACGCTGACCGACGTCATCATCCCTGTGCGCCGCGTTCAGGCGGCGATCATCGGCACCGGACCGATCCGGGCGCGATCGGGCTGGCATTCGCTCAAGCTGCAATCGCTCGCCCGCGACGAGGCCCGCCAAGGCGATCACGAGGTCGCGCCGTTCGCGCAACTCGACGAGATCGCGCCGATCCTGGCCGAAGCGGGCATGGCCTTGCCCGCTCCCGATACACGCTGGCTACGGATCGACAGCGCCTATGCCATCGAATTCTCCTGCTGGCTGGCGCTGCCGATCGCCATCACGCTGACGGTCGCGGCCGTCGGCGTGTGGCCGGCGCTGATCGGCACCGGCGCGCTCGCCATCGCCATCGCCGGGCGCTGGCTGGCATGGCGACGCTATCGATATGCCAGCGATGGCGAGCGCGTGCTGATCCGGCGCGGCTTCTGGCGCCAGCGGCTGATCGTCCTGCCGATCGGCAATATCCAGTCGATCGACGTCGCGCGCAATTTCGTCGACCGGGCGCTCGGCGTATCCTCGGTGACCTTCGGCGTCGCGGGCGGCAGCGGCTTTGCCACGCACGAGGTCGCCGCGCTGCCGAGCGCAAAGGCCTATGCGCTGCGAGAGGATTTGCTACAGCGGTTCGCATGAGCTTTGTCCTCAATGTCGAACGGTCGATCTCGGGCCAGCCATGGACCTGGCGCATGGGGTCGGCCGACGGTCGCGACGATGGCTTCCTGCCCGACGACCTCGTCACCCAGATCCTGCTCGCGCGCGGCTGCGCACGCGACGAACTCGACCGCTATCGCAACCCGCGGCTGCGCGATTTCCTGCCCGATCCCTCCGTATTCCGCGACATGGACACGGCGGCGGTGCGGATCGCCGACGCGGTCGAACGCGGCGAGGCGGTCACCGTCTTCGGCGACTACGACGTCGACGGTGCCACATCGGCGGCGCTGCTGATCCGGCTGCTGCGCGCCCTCGGCCTGGCGGCGGGCTATTACATCCCCGACCGGCTGATGGAAGGCTATGGCCCGAGCGGCGAAGCGCTGGTGGCGATCGGTGAGAGCGGCGCCGATCTCGTCATCACCGTCGATTGCGGGGCGCAGGCATATGAGGCGCTCGCGACCGCGCAGGCGGCCGGCGTCGAGGTGATCGTCGTCGATCACCACAAATGCCTCGCGACGCTCCCGGTAGCGCTGGCGATGGTCAATCCCAACCGCCTCGACGAAAGTGACGAAGGCGCGGCGCAGGGCCATCTTGCCGCCGTCGGCATGGCGTTCGTCCTCGCCGTCGCCGTCGTGCGCGAATTGCGCGCCCGCGAATTTTTCGGCGACGATCGGCCCGCTCCCGATCTGCTCGCGCTGCTCGACCTCGTCGCGCTGGGCACGGTCGCCGATGTCGCGAGGCTGGTCGGATTGAACCGGTGTTTCGTGACGCAGGGCCTCAAGGTCATGCGCGAACGTCGCAACACCGGCCTGTCCGCGCTGATCGATGCCTCGCGGCTGAAACGCGACGTCGAATGCCGCGATCTCGGCTTTGCGCTCGGCCCGAGAATCAACGCCGGCGGGCGCGTCGGCAAATCCGATCTCGGCGTGCGCCTGCTGATTACGGAGGACGCCGACGAGGCGCGCGAGATCGCCGCCGAACTCGACCGGCTGAACGAAGAACGCCGCGCGATCGAGGCGCAGGTGCAGGAGCAGGCGGAGGCGCTTGCCGAGGCGACGCACAACCACGCGGTCGCGCTCGTCGCCGGGTGCGGCTGGCATCCCGGCGTCATCGGCATCGTCGCCGGGCGCCTCAAGGAAAAGCTCGGCAAGCCCGCGATCGTCGTTGCGCTCGACGAGGACGGAAGCGGAAAGGGTTCGGGGCGCTCGATCGCGGGCGTCGACCTTGGCGCCGCAATCCTGGCCGCAAAGGAGGCAGGGCTGCTCGTCGCCGGCGGCGGCCATGCGATGGCGGCGGGGCTGACGGTGATGGGCGACCAGGTCGCCGCACTGTCGAGCTTCCTCGAAGCGCGGCTCGGCAACGACGTCGCCGCCGCAAGCGGCAACAAGTCGCTGGTGCTCGACGCGGTGCTCGCGCCGCGCGGCGTCAATCCCGATTATGTCACCGCGATCGAGGCGGGCGGCCCCTATGGCATGGGCTGGCCGGCGCCGCGCATCGCCACCGGGCCGGTGCGGCTCGTCAAATGCGATATCGTCGGTAACGGCCATGTCCGCGCGATCTTTGCCGGCGAGGACGGGCGCAGCATCAAGGGCATCGCGTTCGGCGCCGCCGAAAGCCAACTCGGCCAGACACTACTCCACGCGCCGCGCGACCGGAAACTGTGGATCGCGGGGCGCGCCAAGATCGACGACTGGGGCACGCGCCCCGCCGCCGAGCTGCTTCTCGAAGACGCCGCCTGGGCCGAATGAAGCGCCATGTGCGGCAAAGCCTCGGCAACGGGTTGACCGAATCCGCACGCCCACCTAAAGCGCGCTCCGCACGCAGCGACGCGTGGCCCCTTCGTCTAGCGGTTAGGACGCGGCCCTTTCACGGCTGAAACACGGGTTCGATTCCCGTAGGGGTCACCATCGCGGCCGCATCGTCCCTCGGGCGCGATGCCACGGCCCCTTCGTCTAGCGGTTAGGACGCGGCCCTCTCACGGCTGAAACACGGGTTCGATTCCCGTAGGGGTCACCATTTCCACATCGCAGAGAACCGCGCCGGTCTGCCTCGCATGCGCCGCGCAATGTCATTTCTTTTCACCCGATCAACCGGCACGGGGTTGATCTAGCAACTCCCGCTCGCCGTCCTCAACCTTCGTCCGACGAGGCACATGATAAGTGTATTGTATTCATGATACACCTGTGGCAATGCGGTCGCGATAACAGCGGGAGGCGTCGGTGAACAAGTTCGGACCATGGATCAAACGACACCCGATTTGGGCGGCGGTCATCGGCCTTTTGGTCGTCTTCGTCGCCTATAAGATCCTGGTCCCCACGCCGCCCGAATATGAATATGAGGTCGAGGCCGCCGATCGCGGCGAGGTCGTGCGGACGGTGTCGGCGAGCGGCAAGCTGCGCGCGCTCAACACGATCAAGGTGGGTTCCGAAATCTCGGGCCAGGTGACCAACGTCTATGTCGATTTCAACACGCCGGTGACCGCCGGGCAGGTGCTCGCCGAAATCGACGCGACGCGCCCGCGCGCGCGCGTCCAGCAGGCGCAGGCGCAGGTCGGCGTCGCGCGCGCCGCCCTGGCGCAGGCCGATGCCGCGATCATCCGCGCGCGCACCGATGTCGAGGTCCAGCAGCGGCAATATGCGCGCAGCCAGGAACTGATCAAACAGGGATTCGTATCGAAGGCCGCGCTCGATCAGGCGCAGAACGCGCTGAGCACCGCGCGCGCCGCGCTGAGCACCGCGCTTGCCCAGGCAGCAAGCGCCCGCGCACAGATTTCGCAGAGCAATGCCGAACTGTCGTCGGCCCAGCTCGACCTCAGCCGCACGCGCATCGTCGCGCCGGCGAGCGGGGTCGTCATCGACAAGCTGGTCGAGCCCGGCCAGACCGTCGCCGCCAGCTTCCAGACGCCCAACCTGTTCGAAATCGCCGCCGACACCGCGCATATGCAGGTGGAAGCGGCGGTCGACGAAGCCGATATCGGCCAGATCCGCACCGGCCAGCCGGTCCGCTTTACCGTCGACAGCTATCCCGACGAGAAGTTCGAAGCGATCGTCGGCCAGGTCCGCAAATCGGCGAACGAAACCGCCAATGTCGTGAGCTATCTCGTCATCCTCGATGTCGACAACAAGGACGGCAAGCTGCTTACCGGCATGACCGCCAATGTGGAGATCGTCACCGGGCGCCGCACCAAGGTGGTGCGCGTGCCCGCCGCCGCGATGCGTTTTCGTCCTCGTGCGAGCGACCGCCCCGACGGCTATGACAAGGCGCAGGAAGCCCGGGCCAAGGCGGCCAAGGGCGCGCGCCAGACGCGCGGCGGCGAAGTCTGGGTGGTCGGCGAGGATCCCTATAAGCCCAAGCCGCGCAAGGTCATGATCGGCCTCGAAGGCGAGGATCATGTCGAGATCGTCAAGGGGCTGAAGCCCGGCGAGAAGGTCCTCGTGCGGTCGAAGACGCTGACCGGCGACGACGCCGACGAAGACGACGCCGACGCCAGCGCCGAGTGATGTCCGTTCCGCTCGTTTCGACCCGCGACCTCGTCAAGGACTACGTCATCGGCGGCGAGACTGTCCATGCCGTCAACGGCGTCACGCTCGACATCGCGCGCGGCGAATTCGTCGCGATCATGGGCGCGAGCGGATCGGGCAAGTCGACCTTCATGAACATGGTCGGCTGCCTCGACGTGCCGTCGTCGGGCGAGGTGCTGATCGACGGGATCGCGACGCGCGAAATGAGCGGCGATGCGCTCGCCGAGCTGCGCAATTCGAAGATCGGTTTCGTCTTCCAGCAGTTCAACCTGCTCGCGCGCACGAGCGCGCTCGACAATGTCGCGGTGCCGCTGATCTATGCCGGCCTCGGCCGCGAGGAGCGTCTGGCGCGGGCGCGTGCGACGCTCGCGCAAATGGGCCTTGGCGACCGCCTGGACCATAGTCCGGCCAAGCTGTCGGGCGGCCAGCAGCAGCGCGTCGCGATCGCGCGCGCGCTGGTCACCCAGCCGCTGATGCTGCTCGCCGACGAACCCACCGGCGCGCTCGACACGCAGACCTCCGAAGACATCATGACGATCTTTCAGACGCTCAACGACGAGGGCATCACCATCATCCTGGTGACGCACGAGGCGGAGATCGCGCAATATGCCGCGCGGCGGATCGCGTTTCGCGACGGCAAGGTGATCGAGGACACACCCGTGCGCGACCGTCGCAAGGGGCGCGCGGCATGACCCGTCTCGCCACCCGCGTCGCCAATTACGGCATCAACGTCGCGATCGCGCTGACCGCGCTCAGGACCAACCTGATGCGATCGATCCTGACCACGCTTGGCGTGATGATCGGCGTGCTCGCCGTCACGCTCGCGGTCGCTGTCGGGTCGGGAGCCCAGGTGTCGGTCATGGAATCGATCAATTCGCTGGGATCGAACATGGCGCTGGTCTTTCCCCGCCCCGATACCGAAGGCGGGCGCGGCACCGAGGATCGAGGGCGGCTGACGATGCGCGACGCGCGCGCGATCGAGCGCGAGGTCGACGGCGTCAGCGCGATCGCGCCGCAGCTGCGAACATCGGTTCAGCTGGTGGCGCAGGGCAGCAATACGTCGACCGCCGCGATCGGCGCGACGCCTGGCTATGGCGTCGTGTCGAACATCACCGCCGAACGCGGGCGCTTCATCACCGACGCCGACGTCAATTCGGCATCGCGCGTCATCGTCCTCGGCCCCACCGTCGCCGAGAAGCTCTACGGCGATTACGATCCGGTCGGCGAAAGCGTGCGCGTCAACCGCGTGCCGTTCACGATCATCGGCGTGCTCGAATCGAAGGGGTCGAGCTTCGGCAACGACAATGACGACATCGCGATCGTCCCGATCAGCACCGCGCGTCAGCGCTTCGCGGGCGATACATTGGCGGGGCCCGACGATCTCCACATGCTGTTCGTCGGTTTTCAGGACGGCTTCAGCCTGCGCCAGGCGAAACGCGACATGACGCGGCTGATGCGCGACCGCTATCGCGTCCGCGGCAAGGACATCAACCCGTTCACCATCCGCACCACCGAGGAGTTCATGGAGGAAACCGCGGAGGTGACCGCGATTTTCCAGGCGGTGCTCGTCGCGATCGCGTCGATCTCGCTGCTCGTCGGCGGCATCGGCATCATGAACATCATGCTCGTCAGCGTCACCGAACGCACGCGCGAGATCGGCCTCAGAATGGCGTTGGGCGCCAAGAAACGCGACATTCGCGACCAGTTCCTCGTCGAGGCCGCCGTCCTGTGCATGATCGGCGGCGCGATCGGCCTCGCGCTTGCCAAAATTGCGGCGGTCGTATTCGAGAATGCGGTCGATTTCCCCGCTCCGATCGGCATCGGCACCGCGATCGGCGCGATCGTGTTTTCGGCGGTCATCGGCCTCGTCTTCGGTGGCTGGCCGGCAATCCGCGCATCGCGCCTGTCGCCGATCGAGGCGCTGCGAAGCGAATAGGAACGAGCCGCGATATGAGGGTGGCGGCCTGATCGTGATCATGCGCGCGGCCTATCGCCAGACCCCGCGCCGGCTTCGCTCGCGACCTAGGATAGCTACGTATTTCGCATCCCGGGGCGACCGAGCAGACTGGTGCCATGAGCAAGAAAGTCCTGATCGTCGACGGCCACCCGGATCCCGACCGCGGTCGCTTCGTCCACGCGCTTGCCGATGCCTATGCCGACGGCGCCACGCTCGGCGGCCATGCGGTCCGCCGCGTCGACCTCGCCACGATCGACGTGCCGATCCTGCGCTCGCGCGCCGATTGGACCGACGGGACCCCCGCCCCCGATATCGCCGAGGCGCAGGACGCGATCGACTGGGCCGAGCATGTCGTGTTTCTCTATCCGCTTTGGCTCGGGGACGTTCCCGCCCTGCTCAAGGCATTCCTTGAGCAGGTCGCGCGGCCCGGCTTCGCGCTGGCCCCCGGCACGATGCCGAAACCGCTGCTCAAGGGTCGTTCGGCGCGGCTGGTTGTGACGATGGGCATGCCCGCCTTCTTCTACCGATTCTATTTCGGCGCCCATAGCGTCAAGAGTTTCGAGCGCAACATCCTCAAGCTGGTCGGCATCAAGCCGGTCGCGCACAGCCTGGTCGGCAATGTCGAGGGTGACGAAAAGAGCCGCGCCGAATGGCTCGATACGCTGCGCCAGCTCGGCGGGGCGGCCGCCTGAACCTCCGATCGCGCGCCGCCGCTTCGTGATGCGCGCGCCCCGGGGGGCCGGGTCCGCTATCGCGTGGCTGGGGCGGCAGGATTCGAACCTGCGCATGCCGATACCAAAAACCGGTGCCTTACCGCTTGGCTACGCCCCAACGCGCTTTGTCGCCGCTTCGGAAAAGCGACCGTGGACGGCCCCATATCGCGGCCGTCGGGCGATGGCAACGGCCACTCGCCGGTTCGTGCGGCGCTGCTTCAGCCGATGCGTTCGACCCAACCGTGCTGGTCAGGCGCGCGGCCGTACTGGATATCGACGAGGCGGCGGCGCAGGCGTTCGGTGATCTGGCCGGGACCGCCCGAGCCGATGGTGAAGCGATCGTCGCCATCGCGCACTTCGCCGACCGGGGTGACGACGGCGGCGGTGCCGCAGGCGAAGCTTTCGACGAGAGCGCCGCTGGCCGCATCGTCGCGCCACTGGTCGATCGAATAACGCTCTTCGCGCACGCTCAGCCCTTCGTCGCGCGCGATCGCGATCAGGCTGTCGCGCGTGATGCCGGGCAGGATCGTGCCGCCGAGCGGCGGGGTGACGAGCGTCCCGTCGGCCATGACGAAGAACAGGTTCATGCCGCCGAGCTCCTCGACCCATTTGCGTTCGACCGCGTCGAGGAAGACGACCTGATCGCAGCCATGGTCGATCGATTGCGCCTGGGCGACGAGGCTGGCGGCGTAGTTGCCGCCGCATTTCGCCTCTCCGGTGCCGCCGGGCGCGGCGCGGACATAGTCGCGGCTGACCCACAGCGAGATCGCCTTGGGATCGCCGCGAAAATAGGCGCCGACCGGAGAGAGGATGACGAGAAAGCGATATTCGGATGCGGGACGCACGCCGAGGCGGACATCGGACGAGAACATGAAGGGGCGGATATAGAGCGCGCCGCCGGTGACGCCGGGGAACCAGTCGGCGTCGGTCGCGACCAGCCGCCGGACCGATTCGAGGAACAGCGCCTCGGGCAGTTCGGGCATCGCCATGCGCCGCGCCGAGGCATTGAAGCGCTTGGCATTCTCGCCCGGGCGGAACAGCGCCATCGCGCCGTCCTCGGTGCGATAGGCCTTCATTCCTTCGAAGATTTCCTGCGCGTAATGCAACACCGACATCGCCGGATCGACCGAGAGCGGGCCGCGCGGCATGATCTTGGCGTCGTGCCAGCCCCGTTCGGCCGTCCACAGCGCCGATGCCATGTGATCGGTGAACACGCGGCCGAAGCCGGGATCGGCGATCGCCGCGTGGCGATCGTCGTCGCTCATCCTCGCGGGGTGCGGCTCGACGGCGAGGGCGGGCTGGTCGTGAGGGTCGGACATGGGTTTCCGCTGCTGTTGGTGGGAGCTGCGCGCCTCTTGCCAAAGCGCGGGGCACCGCGCAAGCTGACCGCCGGTTCGGGGCAAGGAGGACGGCGATGGTCAAGGCGACATGGAACGGCACCGTCATCGCCGCCAGCGACGATACGATCGTCGTCGAGGGCAATCACTATTTCCCGCGCGAGAGCGTGCGCGACGAATATCTGCGCGACAGCGCGACGATAAGCCATTGTCCGTGGAAGGGCACCGCGCATTATTACGATATCGAAGCGGGCGGCGCACGCAACGGCGATGCCGCCTGGTATTATCCCGATCCCAAGGAGGCGGCGGCCGAGATCAAGGATCGCATCGCCTTCTGGAAGGGCGTCGCGGTCGGCTAGGCGCGACGGGCTGGCGTTTGCCGCGCCGCCGCGTTAGCACATCGCCCATGTCCACGACCTTCCAGCTCGACACCGCGACCAGCCGCGCCAATCCCACGCCGGCGCCGATGAAGCGGCTCACCGTTCCCAAGATCCAGGCGCACAAGGCCGATGGCGAGACCAAGCAGCCGCTCGTCATGCTGACCGCCTATACCGCGCGAATGGCGCAATTGCTCGATCCGCATTGCGACCTGCTGCTGGTCGGCGATTCGCTTGGCCAGGTGATCTACGGCCTGCCCTCGACGGTGCCCGTCACGCTCGACATGATGTGCGCGCACGGCGCCGCCGTGGTGCGCGGCAGCTATCACGCGGTGGTCGCGGTCGACATGCCGTTCGGCAGCTATGAGGCGTCGCCCGGGCAGGCGTTCGAGAGCGCCTCGCGCATCCTCAAGGAAACCGGCGCCGCCGCGGTGAAACTCGAAGGCGGCGAGGCGATGGCCGAAACCGTCGCCTTCCTGACCGGGCGCGGCATCCCGGTGATGGGCCATGTCGGATTGACGCCGCAGGCGGTCAACGCGCTGGGCAGCTATCGCGCGCGCGGCAAGACCGAAGCCGAAAGCGACAAGATCATCGCCGACGGACGCGCCATCGCAGAGGCCGGCGCCTTCGCCGTCGTCGCCGAGGGCGTGATGGAATCGATCGCCGATCGTCTGACCGAAGCGCTTGCATGCCCCGTCATCGGCATCGGCGCGTCGGCCAAATGCGACGGCCAGATTCTCGTGACGGAGGATATGCTCGGCCTGTTCGAGCGCGTGCCGCGCTTCGTCAAGCGCTTCGACGATATGGCCGAACGCATTTCCGGCGCAGTCGCTGGCTATGCGCACGAAGTCAGGTCGCGTTCATTCCCGACTGCCGATCAGACCTATCGGCCAAAGAGCTGAAGCTCGACGCTGACGCACCGGTGCCGCTGGGTCTTTCCCTTTGCCGGGCCCGCCGCTAAGGAAACCGGCGGCCCGGAATTCGCCCGGACCGATATTCTTTGGAGACGACATTGGCACGCACGCCCGAACAGGACGATGTCTTCCTTCGCGAAGTCGACGACGCGGTCCGCGAGGACCGGTTGGCCGACTTCGCCAGACGCTACGGGCCGGTCGTCGTCGGCGTCGTCGTCCTGGCGCTGGCCGCGTTCGCGGTCTGGCTGTGGTATGGCGAGCACCAGGCGAACCAGGCCGGCGAACAGGGCGAACTTTATGTCCAGGCGCTCGACCGCGTCGAGGGTGGCAATCCTGCGGGCGCCGCCGATGCGCTCGGCGAGCTTAGCGACGAGGGCAGTCCGGCCTATGCCGCAGCGGCGCGATTCACCCGCGCCAACGTCGCGCAAAAGGCGGGCGATACCAAGCGCGCGGTCGCCATGCTGGGCGCGATCGCCGGCGATAGCGACGTCCCGCAAAGCTATCGCGATCTCGCGACGCTCCGCCGCACCGGCATCGAATTCGACACGCTCAAGCCCGACGCGATCATCGCGCGGCTCAAGCCGCTGACCGACCCGGCATCGCCATGGTTCGCCAGCGCAGCGGAAATGACTGCCATCGCGCATCTTCGCAAGGGTGAACGGAGCGAGGCCGGGCGCATCTATGCCGACATCGCCGCGCGCGACGATACCGCGCCGACCCTCAAACAGCGTTCACTGCAAATGGCGGGCATGCTCGGCGTCGATGCCGTCAACGATTCGTCCAAAGAAGCCGCCAAGTCGGCCGAACCGACAGGATAATCCATGAACAATCCCTTTCGCCTCCTCACCGTTTCCGTCGCCGCCGCCGGGCTTCTGGCGGGATGCAGCATTTTCAAGGCACCTGATTCGGATACGCCGACGCTCGGCGATCGCGTCAACATCCTGACCGGGCAGGATGGCGCCACCGTCGATCCGTCGCTGGCCGGCGTCGCCGTCGTGCTGCCCGCCGAGACCGCCAACGCCGCCTGGGGCCAACCCGGCGGCAACGCGCAAAAGGCGATGGGCCACCTTGCCCTCCCCAGCACCGTCACGCCCGCATGGAGCGTTCAGATCGGGGGCAGCACCAACCGCGTCAAGCTGGCCGCCGCACCGGTGGTCGAAGGCGGCAAGCTGTTCGTCATCGACGTCGATGCGACCGTCCATGCCTATGACGCGTCGAGCGGCGCGCAACTGTGGTCGGCATCGATCGCGGGCGAGGATTCGGATATCCGCAACGCGCTGTTCGGCGGCGGCGTCAGCGCCGTCGGCGGTCGCGTCTTCGCGACCAATGGCGCCGGCGACGTCGCCATGCTCGATGCCAGCAACGGCGGTCAGGTGTGGAAAGTGCGGCCTTCGGGACCGCTGCGCGGCGCGCCGACGATCGCCAATGGGCAGATCTATGCGATGACGCAGGACAATCAGCTGTTTGCGCTGGGCGAGGCCGACGGGGCGATCATCTGGCAGGAATCGGCAGCTTACGAAGCCGGCAGCGTGTTCGGCGTCGGCGCGCCGGCGGCCGGCCAGGGCACCGTCGTCGCGGGCTTTTCCTCGGGCGAAATCAATGCCTATCGCTATGAGAACGGCCGCAATCTGTGGAGCGACGCCTTGTCGCGCACGCGCATTTCGGTCGCGGTCGAGACGCTGACCGACGTCGATGCCGATCCCGTGATCGATCGCGGTCGCGTCTATGCCCTGGGCAAGGGCGGTCGCATGGCGTCCTACGAGCTCGTGACCGGCCAGCGCCTGTGGGAACTCGCGATCGCCGGCGTATCGACGCCCTGGGTCGCGGGCGAATGGGTGTTCGTCGTTACCGACGACGACAAGCTGCTCGCCATCGCGCGGACCACCGGCAAGGTGCGCTGGATCAGCCAGCTGCCGCGCTATCGCAACGAAGAGGACAAAAAGGGCCCGATCCGCTGGTCGGGACCCGTCCTTGCCGGCGGTCGCCTGATTCTGGTCAGCACGCTGGGGCAGATGGCGCAGGTCAATCCCGCCGACGGCGCCATTTACGCGCAGAGCGAGGCGGGCAAGTCGTTCACCCTCTCGCCGGTCGTGGCCAACAACATGCTCTATTTGCTCGACGACGATGGGCGTCTGACCGCCTACCGCTAAGCCCGTTACATGAGGCCGCACCGCGGCCGCGATGAAAGGACCGATCGCCATGCCTGGCGAGGATGACACGCGCCGACCCGATGAAGCCGCGCCGCGCGCGCCGCTGCGGCGCCCCCCCATGCTCGCCATCGTCGGCCGGCCCAATGTCGGCAAGTCGACGCTGTTCAACCGGCTGGTCGGCAAGAAACTGGCGCTGGTCGACGATCAGCCCGGCGTGACGCGCGATCGCCGCGAGGGCGAGGCCGACCTGATCGGGCTCAAGTTCCGCGTCATGGATACCGCCGGTTACGAAGACCTCGATGCGGAAACGCTGCCCGGTCGCATGCGGATGCAGACCGAGGCCGCGGTCGCCGGCGCCGACACCGCGATGTTCATGATCGATGCCCGCGTCGGCGTAACCCCGCTCGACGAGGAAATCGCCCGCTGGCTGCGCGCCTCGGACACGCCGGTGATCCTCGTCGCCAACAAGGCCGAGGGCAAGGCGGGCGATGCCGGCCTGCTCGAAGCCTATGCGCTGGGTTTCGGCGAGCCGGTCGCGCTGAGCGCCGAGCATGGCGAAGGGATGGTCGAGTTGTTCGACGCGCTGCGTCCGCATATGGAGCGCGAGGACGAGGAACCCGAAGACGAAGGGCCGCTCGAAAACGGCCCGCTCAAACTCGCCATCGTCGGCCGCCCCAATGCCGGCAAATCGACGCTGATCAACCGCATCCTCGGCGAGGACCGGCTGCTCGTCGGCCCCGAGGCCGGGATCACGCGCGATTCGATCAGCATCGACTGGCTGTGGGAGCATGACGGCGAATCGCGCGAGGTCCGGCTGATCGACACCGCCGGCATGCGCAAGCGCGCGCGCGTGACCGAAAAGCTCGAGAAAATGTCGGTCGCCGACGCGCTCCACGCGATCGATTTCGCCGAAGTCGTCGTGCTGTTGCTCGATTCGACCAAGGGGCTCGAGCTGCAGGACCTCAAGATTGCCGACCGCGTGCTCGAGGAAGGTCGCGCGCTCGTCATCGCGCTCAACAAATGGGACGTCGCCGAAAACGGCAGCGGCCTCTACCAGGGGGTGCGCGCCGCACTCGACGAGGGCCTGGCCCAGGTCAAGGGCGTGCCGCTGCTGACCGTCTCGGGCGCCACTGGCAAGGGTATCGATGCGCTGATCAAGGCCGCGTTCGATACTCGCGAGGCGTGGTCGACGCGGATTTCGACCGGACGGCTCAACCGCTGGCTCGAACGCGCGCTCGACGCCAATCCGCCGCCCGCGCCCAAGGGCAAGCGAATCAAGCTGCGCTACGTCACGCAGGCGAGCACGCGCCCGCCGAGCTTCGTCCTGTTCGGAACGCGCGTCGACATGCTGCCCGAAAGCTATCGCCGTTACCTCGTCAACGGCCTTCGCCGCGAGCTCGAGCTCGGCGCGGTGCCGATCCGCTTTACCATGCGCGCGCCGAAAAACCCATTCGACGACAAGCATGGCTGACCGCGCGCGCCGCGGCCAACCCGCGCGAAACTTGGCCGTTCGTAACCGGGAATTAACTCGATCTGGCTAGTCAGGCGATGAATAAGGGGCGCAGACCGCGTCCGGATCGCAAGGGTAGCTTATGTCGCAAGACGCCGAACCGCTGGTCGATTGGCCCGTTTATCGGGCGGCGCGCGCCGGGTTGGGCAGCGGCTTCGTCCGCATCCTCGGCTATTTCCGCGAAGATGGCGCCAGATCGGTCGCCGCGATCGAAACCGCGATGCGCCACCAGGACGCCGCCGCCCTGGTGCTGCCCTCGCATACGCTGAAGGGCGAGGCGCGGCAGTTCGGCGCCGACCAGCTCGCCGCGCTGGCCGAGGACATCGAGATGTTCGCGCGCGAATGCGTCGAGCATCGCAACGCCCCCGACGAATATCTCCAGAAGGTCGTCGCGCTGCGTCCGCTGTTCGAAACGACGCTCGACGCGCTTGAAAAAGAGGCCAACCCGCTGGTCCAGCGCCAACGCCCCGCCTTTGGCCGCGCCGACGGTGCCAACCAGGCGTTCGGCCGCGGCTAAACCTTAAACCTGCGAGCGCCTCAGCATCGGCTGCACGCTCCAGCGCGACAGGCTGCGCCACAGCCATTCGAGCGGCCCGTAATTGAAGCGATCGAGCCACGGTTTCGACCAGGCCAGCATCGCCGCCCACATGCCGATCACGAACAGGTAGAGACCGGCGCGGCTGACATCGCCATATAATCCCAGGCCATAGCCATAGAAGACCGTCGTCATGACGATCGACGTGGCAAGGTAATTGGTAAACGCCATGCGCCCGGTGGCGGCCAGGCGCGCCACCCCAGGCGATCGTGCGAAACGGCCGACCATCAGCATCGCGAGCGCCGCCCAGCCGATCGTCATGACGACATCGAACGGCATCGACCAGGCGATCGAACTGCCGAAGATTACGGTTCCGGCATAGCCCGAACCGACCTGGTACCAGGTCAGCACGATCAGCGCGGGCACGGCGATGGCAAAACACGTCGCCGCCCATTTACGATAGCGCGCGGGTTCCCATGTCCCGGTCAGCATGCCCGATTTGAACAGCGCCATGCCGATCAGCATCAGGCCGAGCGTTTCGAGACCGATTTGGAAGAACGAACCGACCGGCTGCCAGGTCTTGTCGTAAAGGCGATTCCCCATGATCTGTTCGTACGACCCGTTGAAATGATCGAGATCGCGGGCGACGCGTTCGGGCGAAGCGCCGAAGAAGCCGTCGATCTGCTCGAGCCCCTCTTCCATCTGTGCATTCATCGCCTCGGGCGGGAGCTGTCCATTGGCCGCCATCTGCAGAAACGCCGCCTGCGATCCCATGAACAGGAACGAGACCGCGAGAAACCCGATCGCCCAGCGGCGCAGCGCCTTGACCGACAGGTTGCGGAACAGGAACAGGATCGCGCCGCACATCGCATAGAGCGTCAAAATATCGCCCCACCAGATGAAATAGAAGTGGATGAGGCCGAATATCAGCAGCCAGAACATCCGCGAATAATGGGCGGCCGCTGGCTTGCGCTCGGTGGCCATCGCGCGCTGGATGACGAGCAGCGTCGAGGCCCCGAACAGCATCGAGAACAATCCGCGCATCTTGGAATCGACGAACACGAAATTGAACGCCCAGACGAGCCAGTCGATGCCGCTATCGCCGCCGAAGGCGGCGGGGTTGAAATAGGCCCCGCCGGGCGCGGCAAAGCCATAGATGTTCATCGCGAGGATGCCCATGACGGCCAAGCCGCGCGTCGCGTCGAGTCCGGTATAGCGTTCGAGCGTTCCAAGGCCCGCGGTTTCGCGAACCTCTGGCGGTGTCGTGGTGGCCATGATACTTCCCCTCCCATCGGCCGTCCCCACGGCCTGTATTAAGCCCTTACTACAGCCATGAGGCGATGCGGTCCAGCGGCTTCTTGCGCGTGGCGTGGAGCGGAATCGTCGCATCGTCCGCGACCTTCCCGACGACGAGGACCATCATCGGTTTTTCCGACGCCGGGCGGTTGCACAGCGCGTTGAGGAACTTCATCGGGTTGGGCGTGTGCGTCAGCGTCGCCAGGCCCGCCGCGTGGAGCGCGGCGATCAGGAAGCCGGTGGCGATGCCGACGCTTTCGGTGACATAGTAATTCTGCTTGTCGTCGCCCGGATCGATCCCGCCCCGCCGCTGGCCGAAGATGCAGATGAGGTAGGGCGCAATTTCGAGATAGGGCTTGTCGTCGTCGGTGCCGAGCGGGGCGAGCGCGTCGATCCACTCCCGCGATGCCTTGCCGGCATAGAATTCGCGCTCCTCGACCTCGGCCGCTTCGCGCAGCGCGCGTCTCTTCGCGGCACTCTCGATCACCGCGAAATGCCACGGCTGGTGGTTGGCACCCGAAGGCGCTGTACCGGCGGCAAGTATCGCCTGCTCGATCACCTCGCGCGGCACGGGCGCGTCGCAAAACATCCGGCAGCTGTGGCGCGTGGCGATCGCGTCGCGGAAGGCGCTGGCGCGCGCGATGCGGTCTTCGTCGGAGAGGTCGGGCAGGGCCTCGTAGGGAACGGTCGCGTGGTCTTTCATGCCAAGGGAAGTGCCACGGAATGCATCGCACAGTCCATCCCGTCGACCGCCAGGTGCCACAGCGCCCCCAGGCCGAAGGCGCGCGCCCACCAGCGGGGAATCGCCAGCATCAGCACGTAGGCGGTCGCGGCTTCCCAGCCGTGCAGCAGGTGGAAGCCGATGCTGCAGCGGTCGGGATTGAAGATCGGATCGGCAAGCAGATGGTCGAGATCGATCAGGTTGGCCGCCAGCATCGCCAGCCCCGACCATTTCCATCGCTCGCGCCAGATCAGCCAAGAGAAGGCGAACGGCACGAGAAAATGGCCGCCATAGTGCACGAAGGACTGCACGAGCGTCATGCGGAGCGATCGCGTACGGTGTCGGCGGGCTTCATCGGGGCGCGCGAACGACGGTCTTGCGGGGAGGCCGGGTCACGAAGCTACGATACCGCCCTAAGCGAGCGCGGCGTCGCTGCCCATCAGCGACGGGAAGAAGCCTTCATGGGCCTTGCGGAGGTCGTCGAGGGATACATTAACGTCCTGCCCCTTCAATGCATTACCGCCGACAATCCCGATCCGCCGATATGAAGGAAAAGACCAACCGCAATCGTGATGCAGGCCCTCAATGTCGTCGGTGGTCACGATATAGACGCCTTGATCTTCACCGAATGCGGATGCAGTCGAAAGAACTTCATCCAGCTCGCACCCAATGTTTCCGGCTAAGGCCATTTCAGCCAGAGCAATCAGGAAGCCGCCATCTGAGATATCGTGAACCGAAGTTACGCGTCCACGTTCTATCAGTGCCCGCACTACGTCTCCTGCCTCTTTTTCATCCGAAAGAGAGGTGGGAGGTACAGGGCCATCCTCTCTATCATGGCATTCTCGCAACCACAGTGACTGGCCGAGGTGGCCTTTTCTTTCACCGATGACGAATATCGAATCGCCTTCATTCTTGAACGCAATCGTTGCCATCTTGTCGATGTCTTCGAGCACCCCGATCGCGCCTATCGCTGGCGTAGGCAAAATCGCGCTGCCGCCGCCGGTCGCCTTGCTCTCGTTGTAAAGCGACACGTTGCCCGACACGATCGGCATGTCGAGCGCGATGCACGCCTCGCTCATGCCCTTGAGGCAGCCGGTCAGCTGCGCCATGATCTCGGGGCGCTCGGGGTTGGCGAAGTTGAGGCAGTTGGTCGTCGCGAGCGGCATGGCACCGACTGCGCTGAGGTTGCGATAGGCCTCGGCGATCGCCTGCTTGCCGCCTTCATAGGGGTCGGCATAGCAATAGCGCGGGGTGCAGTCGGTGGTGATCGCGAGCGCGCGGGTTGTGCCGTGGATGCGCACGACTGCGGCGTCGCCGCCGGGACGCTGCAGCGTGTCGGCACCGACCTGCGTGTCGTACTGTTCCCAGATCCAGCGGCGGCTGGCGATGTCGGGGCTGGCCATCAGCTTCAACAGGTCGGCGCCGATGTCGGTGCTCTGCGGAATGTCGCCGAGCGGTTTGATGTTGGCCCAGGCCTTGTACTCGGCCTCGCTCATGCTCGGCCGGTCGTAGAGCGGCGCGTCGTCGGCGAGCGGGGCGAGCGGGATGTCGCAGACGACCTCGCCGTGGTGTTCGAGGACCATGCGCCCCGTATCGGTGACTTCGCCGATCACCGCGAAATCGAGTTCCCATTTGGTGAAGATCGCCTCGGCCTCTGCCTCGCGGCCGGGCTTCAGCACCATCAGCATGCGTTCCTGGCTTTCGGACAGCATCATTTCGTAGGCGGTCATGTGCGTTTCGCGCTGCGGCACCGCGTCCATGTCGAGCCGGATGCCGACGCCGCCGGCCGAGGCCATCTCGACGCTCGAGCTGGTAAGGCCCGCCGCGCCCATGTCTTGGATCGCGACGATCGCGTCGGTCGCCATCAGCTCGAGGCACGCCTCGATCAAAAGCTTCTCGGTGAACGGATCGCCGACCTGGACGGTCGGGCGCTTGGCTTCGGCATCCTCGGCGAAATCGGCGCTCGCCATCGTCGCGCCGTGGATCCCGTCGCGGCCGGTTTTCGAGCCGACATAGACGATCGAATTGCCGATGCCGCTCGCGGCCGAATAGAAGATCTTGTCCTGATCGGCGATGCCGACGGTCATTGCGTTGACGAGGATGTTGCCGTCGTAGGCGGGGTGGAAATTGACCTCGCCGCCGACGGTCGGCACGCCGACGCAATTGCCGTAGCCGCCGATGCCGTGGACGACGCCGGCGACGAGGTGGCGCGTCTTGGGGTGGTCGGGCGAGCCGAAGCGCAGCGCGTTCATGTTGGCAACGGGGCGCGCGCCCATCGTGAAGACGTCGCGCAGGATGCCGCCGACGCCGGTTGCCGCGCCCTGATAGGGCTCGATGTAACTCGGGTGGTTGTGGCTCTCCATCTTGAAGATCGCGGCGAGCTTGGTGCCATTGGGCCCGGCGCCGATATCGACGACGCCCGCGTTCTCGCCGGGGCCGCAGATGACCTGCGGGCCCGTCGTCGGGAGTTTCTTGAGGTGGAGGCGCGAGCTCTTGTAGCTGCAATGCTCGGACCACATCACCGAGAAGATACCCAACTCGACGATATTGGGCTGACGCCCAAGCGCCTTGAGCACGCGGGCATATTCCGCCTCGCTGAGGCCGTGTTCGGCCACGATCTGCGGCGTGATGGCGGGCGTATCGGTAACGGGATCGGTCATGGGCCGCGCCATAAAGCGCGGGGGCCGTCAGGCCAATGAAAAAGGGGCCGGTCGCCCGGCCCCTTGTCAAACGTAGGGAAAGATCGCTTGGGCGATCAGGCCTTGCACAGCTGCGCGTTCTTGCCGGGCACCTCGATCGTCGTGCTGTCGCCCGACGTGGCGACCGAATAGCCTTCGGCTGCGAAACGCGCGTCGGCGTCGGCCTTGCTCAGCTGCGTCGCGGTGCCGGCGACGTTGTCGGTCCGGATGTTCGCCATCGTGCTGTCTTCGAGCTTGCCCGTTGCCGATAGGAAATCGACATAGACGACGCTGCCGTCGGCGCAGCGATAGGTTTTCGAAGCGACGACCGGCGGCGGCAGGGTGCTCGGCGCGGCTTCGTTGGCCGCGACTTCGTTCGCGGCGGCCTGATCGGCGGCGGCATCGTCGGCTTTGTTGTTACAAGCGGCGAGCGCGAGCGCGCTGGCGGCCATGGCGGTGATGGTGATGATCTTGGTCATGATGCGGCGGTCTTTCGCGCGAGTGAACGCGTGCGTCAAGCATCGACTGCTGAGCGACATCGCCCGCTACGCAACGCGCCCCGCCCCGACCCGGTCTTGACCGGTGCCGGTCGCAGCGTCATTGCTGCCCCATGACCGATCCCGCCCCCGTTGCCACGCTGTCTTTCGAAGCCGCGATGAGCGAGCTCGAAGCGATCGTCCGCCAGCTCGAAGCCGGCGATGCGCCGCTCGACGCGTCGGTCGACCTTTATACCCGCGGCGAAGCGCTCAAGAAACATTGCGAAGCGCGTTTGGCGGCAGCGCAGGCACGGATCGAGCTGATCACCGTCGGTCCGGACGGCGCGGCAGCCGGAACCAGGCCGCTCGATGCCGATGGCTGATGCCGATGCCTGACGGAGACATCCTTGATGCCGCCAACGATGGCGACGCGACGAGCTTCATCCAGCCGGTGATGGACGAGGTCGCCGACGCGGTCGACCGCCATTTCGATAGCCTGCTCGCCATTCCCGACGATCCCCGCAGCCGTTTGATCGAGGCGATGCGCCACGCGGCGATGGGCGGCGGCAAGCGGCTGCGCCCGCTCCTCGTCGTCGCATCGTGCGACCTGTTCCACATCGACCGCGACCGCGCGCTGCGCGTCGGCACCGCGATCGAATCGATTCACGTCTACAGCCTCGTCCACGACGACCTGCCGTGCATGGACGATGACGACCTGCGCCGCGGCAAGCCGACGGTGCACAAGGCGTTCGACGAGGCGACCGCAGTGCTCGCGGGCGATGCGCTGCACGCGCTTGCCTTCGAAATTCTGACCGACGACGCCACCCATCCCGATCCGCATGTCCGCAGCGAACTCGTCGCCGAGCTCGCCCGCGCCAGCGGCCAGTCGGGCATGGCCGGCGGGCAGATGATGGACCTTGCCGCCGGCGACGGCGCCTTCGACCTCGCCACCATCACCCGCTTGCAGCAGATGAAGACCGGCGCGCTGATCGGATTTTGCGTCGAGGCGGGCGCGATCATGGCGAAATTGCCGCCCGAGGGCCGCACGCCGCTGCGCGGCTATGCCCGCGATATCGGCCTTGCGTTCCAGATCGCAGACGACAT
The DNA here is from genome assembly GCA_009993585.1 of Sphingomonadales bacterium. GTDB lineage: Bacteria > Pseudomonadota > Alphaproteobacteria > Sphingomonadales > Sphingomonadaceae > Flavisphingopyxis. The sequence goes on along the minus strand of JAACTG010000114.1, from coordinate 30,765 downwards.
TCTCGATGTCGCGGGCGACGAGGATCGCGCGGGCAAGGCGCTTCACAAGGACGCGGAGGCCGGCAAGCAAACCTATGTCTCGCTGATGGGTCTCGATCGGGCGCGCGAACAGGCGCGGGCGCTCGTCGACCAGGCGATCGCCCATCTTTCCGGCTTCGGCAAGGAAGCCGACCTGCTGCGGGCGATCGCGCGCTTCGTCGTCGAAAGGGACCGATAATGCTGGTGGGCGTTTATCCAGGGACGTTCGATCCCGTGACCCTTGGCCATATGGACATCATCCGCCGCGCCGCGCGGCTGGTCGATCAGCTCGTCATCGGCGTCACCACCAACCCCAGCAAGTCGCCGATGTTCGACATCGACGAACGGCTGGCGATGGTGACGCGCGAGGTCGCCGATATCGGCGATCATGTCCGCGTCACCGCGTTCGATTCGCTGCTGATGGATTTCGCCGAGCGCGAAAATGCCCGCGTCATCGTCCGCGGCCTGCGCGCGGTCGCCGATTTCGAGTATGAATATCAGATGGCGGGGATGAACCAGCAGCTCAACGACGAGATCGAGACGATCTTCCTGATGGCCGACGTCGCGCTGCAGCCGATCGCGTCGCGCCTGGTCAAGGAAATCGCGATGTACGGCGGCGACATCGCTCCCTTCGTCATGCCGACGGTGCGCGCCGAGGTCGCGGCACGCGTCGAAAAGATTGGACGAAAAGGGTCATGAGCCGTTAATCGACGGCCCTGCATACGACCGGCTCCGGCTCACCGCCGTCCGACCCATCGATCATACCATTAGGATGACCATGCGCCTTCCCAAGATTCTCCCCGCTTTTGCCCTTGCCGCTGCCTTTCTCGCGAGCGCCCCCGTCGTCGCGCAGGACGCGCCTGCGGCGGACGTCAAGCCAGCGGTCAAGTCGACGATTTCGATCAATCCGGCGGAAGAATATCTCGCCAATCCCGAATGGATGCTCAATCTCGACCTGTCGACCGGCGGCCGCGTCGTCATCCAGCTGCGCCCCGACCTCGCCCCCAACCATGTCGCGCGGATCAAGGAACTGGCGCGCAGCGGCTTTTACGACGGGATCGTCTTTCACCGCGTGATCGAGGGCTTCATGGCGCAGACCGGCGACCCGACCGGGACCGGCAATGGCGGCAGCACCCTGCCCAACCTGCCCGCGGAACTGTCGATTTACCCGCATCTGCGCGGCAGCGTGTCGATGGCGCGCGCGGCAAGCTATGACAGTGCCAACAGCCAGTTCTTCATCGTCCTCCAGCCGCGGCTTGCGCTCGACCGCGAATATACCGTCTTCGGACGCGTCGTGTCGGGCATGGAATATGTCGATGCGATCCATCGCGGCGAACCGCCGGCGACGCCCTCGCGGATCGTTCAGGCATCGGTCGCCGCCGACAACAAGCCGCTCCCCCCGGCCGCCATGCTCGTCGAGCAAGCGCCCAAGCCGACGCCCGCGCCGTTCATGCTGGAGCCGCAAACGCCGCAAGGCAGTGATAATCCTGGCGCACGCTAGGCCCGGCAGCGGCTTGCCCGCCTCGCAATAATCCGGCACGGGCACGCGCACCATGCGTGTTGACCTGTTCGATTTCGACCTTCCCGCCGACCGCATCGCGCTGCGCCCCGCCGTGCCGCGCGATGCCGCGCGCCTGCTCTGCGTGACCGGCGAGACGCTGTCCGACCGCATCGTCCGCGACCTGCCGCAGCTGCTGCGCGCGGGGGATTGCCTCGTGTTCAACGACACCCGCGTGATCCCGGCGCAGCTCGACGGGCGGCGCGGCGAAGCGAGGATCGGCGCAACGCTGCACAAGCGCATCGGCCCACGCGACTGGCAGGCGTTCGTACGCAATGCCAAGCGCGTGCGCCCTGGCGATCGCATCGACTTCGCCGCCGGCGTCAGCGCCACTGCATCGGATCGCGCCGCCGACGGCAGCATGACGCTCAGCTTTGCCGGCGACGAGCCCGTCGAAGTGCTCCTCGCACGCGCCGGCACGATGCCGCTGCCGCCCTATATCGCGGGCAAGCGCCCGACCGACGCGCAGGACGCGAGCGACTACCAGACGATGTTCGCCGACAAGGACGGTGCCGTCGCCGCCCCGACCGCGGCGCTGCATTTCACCCCCTCGCTGATGACCGCTCTGGCGACGGCGGGCATCGGCCATGAGACGCTGACGCTCCATGTCGGCGCCGGTACCTTCCTGCCGGTCAAGGCCGACGATACCGACGACCATGTCATGCACGCCGAATGGGGCACGATCGATGCCGCGACGGCGGCGCGCCTCAACGCGGTCCGCGCGGCGGGTGGGCGCGTCATCGCGGTCGGCACGACGAGCCTGCGCCTGATCGAGAGCGCGAGCCAGGAAGACGGCACGATCACCCCCTTCGAAGGCGACACCGACATTTTCATTACCCCGGGATATCGCTTTCGCGGCATCGACGGGCTGATGACCAATTTCCATTTGCCCAAATCGACGCTGTTCATGCTGGTGTCGGCGCTGATGGGCCGCGAGACGATGGTCGCCGCCTACGCGCATGCGATCGCCGAGGATTATCGTTTCTACAGCTATGGCGATGCGAGCCTGTTGATACCGTGATCGTTTCGGAACCGTAGCGGCGGTTCGCGGGTTCGATCTACATGCAACAACCCGCCTCGATCATCCAGCAGCAGATCGGCGTCATGACTGCGGGGTTGATCGAACGCGTCCCGTTCGTCGTCGCCGCGATCGGCTTTCTCGTCATCGCCTATATCGTCGGCCGCCTGGTCAAGCGCGCCGTCATCGCGCTCGCGGTGCGCCGCCGGCGGCCCGATCTTGGCAGCGTCATCGGCAGCCTCGTCTTCGGCGGCTTCATGGTGATGGCGCTGCTGTTCGCTTCGGCGATCGTCTTTCCCACCGTTCATCCCGGCGATATCGTCGCCGCGCTCGGCATCGGGTCGGTCGCGATCGGGTTCGCCTTCAAGGACATATTGCAGAACCTGCTTGCCGGCTTGCTGCTGCTGATCCGCCGCCCCTATCGCCGCGGCGACCAGATCGTGGTCAAGGGCTTCGAGGGCAGCGTCGAACATATCGAAAGCCGGGCGACGCTGATCCGCACGTATGACGGGCGCCGCGTGATCATTCCCAATAGCGACGTCTATACCTCGCCGGTCGTCGTCAACACCGCCTACGACCTGCGCCGCGACGAGATCGACATCGGCATCGGCTACGCCGATTCGCCGGCGCAAGCAGCGAACTATTTCCTCGCCGCGATCGCAGGCGTCGAGGGCGTCGAGAGCGAACCCGCACCCGAGGTCTTGCCCTGGGCGCTCGGCGATTCGACCGTCGACCTCAAGGCGCGCTGGTGGACGGCGTCGCCGCGCACCGACCAGGTCCACGTCCGTTCGCGAATCATCCTCGCGATTTACGAAACCGCCAAGGCGCATGGCATCGACCTGCCCTTTCCCACGCAGGTCATGCTGTTCCACGACCAGACCGAAGAAAGCGACGGCGATCGCACCCGCCAGCGCGAAGGCTGGCCGGCGGGGGACAAGCCGCCCCGTCCGCGCCGGTTCAAGAGCGAACTGTTCGAATCGACGGAAAAAATGCCAGACTAACCTTGGTCAATGGACTTGCCGCGAGATAGAACGTAGCAAGAACAGATGGCCCGGCTCGACGTCCAGCAAAAACTCGAAATTCTTGCCGATGCGGCAAAATACGACGCGTCGTGCGCCTCTTCGGGCTCGACCAAGCGGACGTCGAAGGGCGGCAAGGGCATCGGTTCGGTCACCGGCAGCGGCATCTGCCACGCCTATGCGCCCGATGGGCGATGCATCAGCCTGCTCAAAATCCTGCTGACCAACAGCTGCGTCTTCGACTGCCATTACTGTATCAACCGCAAATCTTCGAATGTGCGGCGCGCGCGCTTTACCGTCGAGGAAGTCGTCGCGCTGACGCTCGATTTCTACAAGCGCAATTATATCGAGGGGCTGTTCCTCTCCTCGGGCATCATCCGCTCGTCGAATTACACGATGGAACAGCTCGTCGAGGTCGCGCGGCAGCTGCGCGAGGTCCACGACTATCGCGGCTATATTCATTTGAAGACGATCCCCGACGCCGATCCCGAGCTGGTCCATCAGGCCGGCCTCTATGCCGATCGCGTCTCGATCAACGTCGAGCTGCCGACGGTCGGTGGTCTTGCCCGGCTCGCGCCCGAAAAATCGGCGGCCCGGATCGACGGCGCGATGGCGCGGATGAAATCGGATATCATCGACACCAAGGATGCGCGAAAGAAATACCGGCACGCGCCGCGCTTCGCGCCGGGCGGGCAATCGACGCAGATGATCGTCGGCGCCGACAGCGCGAACGACGGCGATATCATCCTGCGCGCACGCGGCCTCTACGACGACCATGCGCTCAAGCGCGTCTATTACAGCGCGTTCAGCCCGATTCCCGACGCCAGCAGCGTGCTGCCGCTCAAACGTCCGCCGCTGATGCGCGAGCACCGCCTCTACCAGTCCGACTGGCTGATGCGCTTCTATGGCTTTGCCGCGCATGAAATCGTCGGCGCGACCGATACCGCGACCGGCATGCTGCCGCTCGACATCGATCCCAAGCTCGCTTGGGCACTGCAGCATCGCGCGCAGTTCCCCATCGATATCAACCGCGCGTCGAAATCGATGCTGCTGCGCGTGCCCGGCCTCGGCGTGCGCGCCGTACAGGGCATCGTGTCGGCGCGCCGCTGGCGCATGCTGCGGCTCGACGACGTCGCGCGGCTGACGGTGTCGGTGGCGAAGATCCGACCGTTCATCGTCACCCCCGACTGGCGACCGACGCTGCTGGCCGACCGGGCCGATCTGCGCGTCCTGCTCGCGCCGAAAAGCGAGCAACTGGAATTATTCGCCGGCTGAGGCGAGAGCGATGAAACGAAGTCGCGCGGCACTCGTTGGCAGGGTGAAACGAAACAGGGAGCAAAGACATGGCGCAGGCCGAAATATTCCAGGACCTCATCGACGACCACGAAACCCACCGCACGCTGCTCGACCTGATCGAAAAGACGCATGGCGACAGCGAGGGGCGGCGCGAACTGTTCGAACGCTTCCAGGTCGAGGTGCGCGCGCACGCAGCCGCCGAGGAAGAGTCTCTTTATGCTTCCATGCTCGCCAAGCCCGATCTCAACCAGGACGCCAAGCACAGCGTATCCGAACACAAGGAGATCGAGGACATCATCGCCGAACTGTTCGAGATGGATATGTCTTCGTCGGGCTGGCTGACGCGTTTCAAGACGCTCAAGCACGATTACCTCCACCATATCGACGAGGAAGAGGAAGAGATGTTCCCGGCCGCGGCCGAAGGCCTGAGCGAGACCGAAAAGGCGCGCATCACCAAGGTATTCGAAAATCGCAAGCCGAAGGAAAAGGCCAAGGCGAAAGATGTCGACCCCGGCGACGACAGGGAATGACCGCAGCGGCCTGAGCGGACCTCCGGCGGGCGCGATCAGGACGATCACGCTCGCCGCGACCGACGATTTCGATGGCTGGCGCAGCGCCGCCCGCGCGCTCGCGATTGCGGATATCGCCCCCGATCGCGTCGAATGGCGGGTCGATGGCGATGTCGGCGACCTGTTCGGCGAAACAGTCGAGCCGCCGCCGGTGACGGCGCGCAGCCGGGCGTTGACTGCGCCGAGGCACTTCATTGATCTCGCCCGCCAGGCGGCGTGCCATCGCGATCCCGAACGCTTCGCGCTGCTGTATACCGCGCTGTGGCGTATCCAGCGCAACCCCGGTTTCGCAAGCGACCGCGCCGACCCGCTGATGCAGCGGATCGAGGGTCTCGCCAAGGCGGTCCGGCGCGATATCCACAAGATGCGCGCCTTCGTCCGCTTTCGCGAGATCGAGGACGACGACGGCACGCAGCGTTTCGTCGCATGGTTCGAGCCCGAACATCATATCGTGCGCGCCAATGCGCGCTTTTTCGTCGAGCGTTTCGCCAATATGCGCTGGTCGATCCTGACCCCCGACCTGTCGATCCATTGGGATGGCGAGACGCTGTCCGAGACCGCGGGCGCGATCCGCGGCGATGCGCCGGGCGGCGACCCGATCGAGGACGTCTGGAAAAGCTATTATGCCAGCATTTTCAATCCGGCGCGCGTAAAGATCGGCGCGATGATGAAGGAAATGCCGCGCAAATACTGGAAGAACATGCCCGAGACCGCGCTCATTCCCGCGCTGGTCGCAGGCGCCCAGGCCCGCGAGGCCGAGATGATTGCCGAGGCGCAGCAGAGTGCCGCAGCCCCCGGATCGAACCGCTCCGGCGCATGGCAGGCGCTCCGTCGGGAAGCGCAGGGCTGTACGCGCTGCCCGCTCCACCGCTGTGCCTCGCAAACGGTGTTCGGCGAAGGGCCGGTCGATGCCGCGCTGATGTTCGTCGGCGAGCAGCCGGGCGACCAGGAAGATCTTGCCGGGCGACCGTTCGTGGGACCCGCCGGACAATTGTTCGACCGCGCATTGATCGATGCCGGTATCGATCGCGGTGCAACTTACGTTACCAACGCGGTCAAGCATTTCAAGTTCGTCGCCCGCGGCAAGCGGCGTATTCACCAGTCGCCGGCAGTCGGCGAAATCGACGCCTGTCGCTGGTGGCTCGACCAGGAGCGCGCGTTGGTCCTGCCGCGCGTCACCGTTGCGCTGGGCGCGACGGCGGCGCGCGCGATATTCGGCAAGGCGATGGCGATTGGCAAATCGCGGAGCCGCCCCTTCGCGCTCTCCGAACGTGCCGAAGCCTGGGTGACCGTTCATCCCAGCTATCTATTGCGGCTTCCCGACGCGGAAAAACATGATGCCTATCGGGCGTTCGTGGACGATCTTCGTGCGGCAGCGCAACGCGTATCCTAGCCAAATGGCGCGGAAAACCACCGATCATGTGTGTTGCCGAGACGACACAGTCACACGCATTCAGAAATCTAACTTGATTTGTTCATTGCAGCGCAATCGCGCGAACCTATCTAACCGGCGGTACGCTGATATCCAGCGCACTCAAGCACAGGAATTAAGCATGAAGAAAATCGCATTTCTCGCCGCTGCGGCGGTTGCCGCCTTCGCCACTCCGGCGATGGCGCAGGACGCTGCGCAGCCCACCGTCTATATCGCTGCTTCGGGCGGCTATCACGATCTCGGCATCGGCGATGAGCTGACCGCGATCGGCATCACCAATCCCGAAGACGGCGGCTTTATCTACGGCGCCAAGGCCGGGGTGGACATTCCCGTCGGTGACGGCGGCGTGACGCTCGGCTTGGAAGGCAACTACCATTTCGGTAGCGACGCGATTGACGCCGATTATGGTGTCGCGACCAAGCTCGGCTACAAGATCGGCGGCGGCATGGTCTTCGTCAAGGGCGGCTATCAGTGGGTCGACCTCGACGTCGATCAGCTGACTGGCGGCCTGTTGACCGAGGCGGCGTTCAAGGCCGCTGGCCAGAGCACCGTCGTCGACGATTATCTCGTCGGTGTCGGTGGCCAGTTCGACGTCGGCAACAATGCGATGCTGAGCGTCGGTCTCGATACGGTTTCGTTCGACACCGTTCGCGGCACTGTCGGCCTTGGCTTCAAGTTCTGATTTCGACGCCAGTCGATGACGCATGAAGGGTCGGCGCGGCAACGCGCCGGCCCTTTTGCTTTGTCTCCCCTGCGAAGCGGCGGTGCGCCTCCCCCCTTGCGTGGTCCGTCGCAGCCGCTACGAGCCGCTGGCATGACCGCGCCGCCGCCTTTCGCCTTTCAAATCACCGCGACCGACGGCGCCGCGCGCACGGGCGCGATCCACATGGCGCGCGGCGAGATCCGCACGCCCGCCTTCATGCCGGTCGGCACCGCCGCGACGGTCAAGGCGATGCGCCCCGCCGAAGTGCGTGCCAGCGGGGCCGACATCATCCTGGGCAATACCTATCACCTGATGCTGCGCCCCGGCGCCGAGCGTATCGCGCGGCTCGGCGGGCTCCACGCCTTCATGGCATGGGATCGCCCGATCCTGACCGACAGCGGCGGATACCAGGTGATGAGCCTGTCCGATCTCGCCAAGGTCAGCGAGGACGGCGTGTCGTTCAAGAGCCATCTCGACGGCGCCCGGCACATGATCACGCCCGAACGCTCGATCGAGATCCAGCGCCTGCTCGGTTCCGACATCGTCATGGCGTTCGACGAACTCGTCCGCACCGATAGCTCGCACGAGGCGCAGGCGGCGGCGATGGAGCGATCGATGCGCTGGGCGCGGCGATCGCGCGACGCGTTCGACACGATCGACACCGGGCGGCCGCGCGGGGCGATCTTCGGCATCCAGCAGGGCGCGCTCGACGAGGGGCTGCGCAAGGCCTCGGCCGATGCGCTGACCAATATCGGCTTTGACGGCTATGCGATCGGCGGCCTTGCCGTCGGCGAAGGTCAGGAGGCGATGTTCGGCGTGCTCGATTACGCCCCCGGCCAATTGCCCGCCGATGCCCCGCGCTACCTGATGGGGGTCGGCAAGCCCGACGACATCGTCGGGGCGGTGCTGCGCGGCGTCGACATGTTCGATTGCGTCCTGCCGACGCGATCGGGACGCAATGGCCAGGCATTCACCTGGGGTGGGCCGGTCAACATTCGCAATGCGCGCCATAACGAAGACCAGGAGCCGCTCGACGAGCGCTGCGCCTGCCCGGTCTGTGCGACGTGGAGCCGCGCCTATCTCCACCATCTCGTCAAATCGGGGGAAATGCTCGGCGCGATGCTGATGACGCAGCACAACCTGCATTTCTACCAGGCACTGATGCAGGCGTTGCGCGACGCTATTGCCGCCGGTGAACTCGCCGCCTTCGCCGCTCGCTTCCGCGCCGATTACAGCGCGGCGTCGTCTTCGCCCGGGACGTCGAGGACCGGAAACACGATACAATAGCGGCCCGTCTCGCCGTCATAGACCATCGCCTGACGTAGCTGGCGCGAAAGGCCGGTGATGACGCGGCCATAACGTTCGGCAACCCAGCCGTCGTGCGCGTCGCCGGCGATCAGCCCGCGCGACTGCACCGTCAGCCGTGCCAGACTGCCGCCGCCCGAAGCATCGCCGACGTCGTCGACCTTCTCCACCGTCACCGCGATTTCGGCGGCCGGATCGCACACCGACGACAGCTCGGCGAGTTCGGTCACCAGGAACGACAGCGAGACCGCGACGTCCTGCGTGATGTCGAGCGGATCGACGGCAAGAGATATCGCCGGAAAGCCGACCGAACGTTCCCCGCTCGAACGCAGGCTTGCGGTCAGCTCCGCCATCAGCGGTCGCACCGCGACGCCGGTCGCGGGTTCGTCGGCCGAATGATTGCGGTGCACCACCGACAAGGCATCGACGCGGCGCTGGATGGTCAGATAGGCGCCCTCGGTCTCGGGCGGCGCGGCGCGGCTGTGGAGGTTGATCAGGCTGGCGATAATCTGCTGGTTGTTCTTCACCCGGTGATGGATTTCGCGCGTCAGCGAGGTCTGCCGCTCGAGGCTCTTGGCAAGCTCTGCCTTGTCGGCGGCGACGGTTTCCGACAGCGCGCTGAAATCGGCCTCGAGCTGGACGATCTCGCGGGCGGTTGCATGGCGTTTGCGCGGGCGCAGGAACACCGCACCGGGGCGATAGGCCGCAACGCTGCGGTGCAGGCGACTGAGCGGACGCATGATGAAAAAGCTGAGCATGCCCCAGGCCAGCACCGCGCCGAGCAGCCAGTTGCCGATCGGGGCGAGCAGCGATACGAGTTCGTTGCGCGAAATCGCCGCTTGCTGGACGGTAATCGACAGCTCGTGTGCGGTTTGCCCGATCGGACGACGGATTTCGAGGGTCGATCCGGCGAGCAGCGCGCGACTATTGTCGATGATCGGCAGATCGCCGCCGCGCCCGACGACGGTAAGGCTGTGCGCGGGCAGGTCGATCTCGCTGTCGCCAGCCAGCGCCGCGAGCGTTTCGGGGCGATAGGCAAGCACGGCCGCATAAGGTTCGTCCTGCTCGTCGAAACGTACCGAAGACAGCAGCAACTGGTTGTCCGCGTCGATCGCGAGCAGGCCCTCGATCGGGACCTGCGCCACCCGGTCGGTGGCAAAATAGCTCTTCGATTCATCGGGGCAAAGTTCGCGGGTAAAGCGACCGTCGACGATAAAAATCTGCGGCGGCGGGATCTCGGGCTGCGTCATGGAAAAGCGAATATCGGTGCAGATTCGCTGCGCTTCCTCCGGAAACAGGTCGGCGACGGGAACGCCGACGAGGCTGCGACGCACCATCGCGCGATCCGAGGCAAGTTCGACGCCAAGATTGCGCGTCAGCTCGTTGCCCGCGACGCGAATCAGCGCGGCGCGGTCGCGCTCGGCATTCGCATTGCCCTTGACGGTCGCCATCACGCCGAGGATGCCAAGCGGCGCCAGGCCGATCACCAGCGCCAGCAGAATCTTGATTTCGGTCGAAAAGTCCTGCCACCGCCTGTTCGGCGAGAGCGCTTCGACAAGCGGTTCGTCCGCTGTGTTTTGCATCGCCTCGGTCACTGGCTTCTCCGCCCGCGGGACCACAAGGCAAAGCCGATCGGCTTCACCCCAGCTTCTTCAGCAGGTCCAGCATTTCCTTGGGGATGTCCTCGGCGACGGTGGCTTGATAGACCTTGCGCAAATTGTGCGAAACATTGTCATGCTTGCCCTGGTCCTTTGCCGCTGCTGCGGGCTTGGCTTTCGGCTGCGATGCTTTCGAATTGGTCATCAAATGCTCTTTTCGGCGCGCGCCATTGTCGTGCACGGTCTCCCCTTTGCCTGTTTCACCCATGTTAGCCAAGCGATAGATTTTTGCACAAACACCCCTGTGGCCCGGTCACGAGCCGGGAATTATATCGATGGCTGCGAAACCAAATTCGGCCTTGTTTGTTCCGAACGTTATTGGATTTACGAAACGGGTTTCGCACACGTCGCGAGATGGTACAGTGGCGGTAGAGCCACGTGGCGATGCGTGCGCCAGCGTACGCTTTTGGGGAGATTACAAGAAAATGTCATTGGGTCAGCAACTTGCGCCGCACCTTCCGTTTCTCAGGCGCTATGCTCGCGCGCTTACCGGCAGCCAGAATCACGGCGACAACTTCGTCCGCGCGACGTTGGAGGCGATCGTCGCCGCGCCAGACGAATTTCCCGCCGACGTCGAACCGCGTTTGGGTTTGTACAAGACCTTTCAGACGATCTGGCAATCGACCGACGACGGACGCGGCGATAGCGCCGACAGCGGCGCCAACGATGGGTCCGAGGCGATCGCCCAAGGCCGCATGGCCAAGCTCACCCCGGTGAGCCGCCAAGCGTTGCTGCTGACGGCGATGGAAGGATTTTCTTCGGAGGATGCGGGCTATCTGATCGCCGAAAGCGCGCAACGCGTCGACGACCTCGTCGACGAAGCGCTCAGCGAGATCGAAAACCAGACGCGTGCCGCCGTCCTGATCATCGAGGACGAACCGATGATCGCGATGGATCTCGAAACGATCGTCCGCGATCTCGGCCATGACGTGACCGGCATCGCCGTGACGCGCGACGAGGCCGTGGCTCAGGCCAAGGAAAGCCGCCCCGGCCTCGTGCTCGCCGATATCCAGCTCGCCGACAACAGCTCGGGCATCGATGCGGTCAGCGACATCCTGTCCGAAATCGACGTGCCGGTAATCTTCATCACCGCGTTCCCCGAACGCCTGTTGACCGGTGAACGGCCTGAACCGACCTTCCTCATCACCAAGCCGTTCCAGCGGGCGACGGTCAAGGCGGCGATTTCGCAGGCGTTGTTCTTTGACCGGGCAACGCTGCCCGCCTAACCCTTCGCGTCATCGACGCCCAATCATCTAGGAAGCCGTTATGGATCCCGAAGTGCGCAAGACCGATACCGACGCCCGCGCCGGAAGCACCCCGCACATCGTGCGCTACGTCCTTGGAATTTCAACTGTGCTGGCGGTATTGGCGCTGGGCTTCATGGTTCTTGCGCGCTGATCGGGCCCGAGCGAAATTAGTCATTCTCCAAAAATGATTAAGCGCTTAGAGAGACGAGCCGACGCCGTACCGGGGTCGCGCCCATCTTGCGGACGAACGGTGTGAGCAAAGCAGACAAGAACGACGCCAAGACGCAAGACGCCGCCGCTGAGCCGTTCGAAACGCTCGACGACGATAGTTTCCGTGTCGAACTGGGTACGGTCATCCCGCATTTGCGCGCTTTCGGCCGCTCGTTGTCGGGCAATCGCGACACCGCCGACGATCTTGTCCAGGAAACGCTGCTCAAGGCCTGGGCGGCGCGAAAGCGCTTCCGCGCGGGCACGAACATGCGCGCCTGGACCTTTATCATCCTCAGGAACCTGTTCCTTTCGCAGATGCGTCGCGCGCGTTTTTCGGGCGAATGGGACGACCTCGTCGCCGAACGGACACTCGCCGCTCCGGCGCCGCAGGGCCGCCATGTCGACCTGACCGACATGCAGCGCGCGCTGCTGATGCTGCCGCAAACGCAGCGCGAAGCGTTGATCCTCGTCGGCGCCGGCGGGTTCGCCTATGAAGAGGCGGCCGAAATCTGCGGCGTCGCGGTCGGCACGATCAAGAGCCGGGTCGCGCGCGGTCGCACCGCGCTGGAGGATCTGATGGAATCGGGGAAGCTGCCGGCGCGGACACGCGGCGATCAGAACAGCGAGAGCGCCCTCGCGCAGATTTTACAGGAAGTCGACGACCTCAGTCGCAATTGACGGCGTATTGGCCCTTGCATCGCATCAGCGGTCGATTCGCTTCAGCCGCTCGATCAGATCGGCAATGTCGGTCGGCAGGTCCGTTCCGCGACCGAAGGTCTTGCGCAAGGCACGCGAAATGCCGTCCTGGCGCGAGGGCAATGCGACATAGCGCGGCACCTTCGGACGGAAATCGGCTGAGCCGGGGATCGTTGCACTAGGACTAACCATAACCTTATAACGCATCATCGCCCGCACGGTTGCCGAACAGCGGCCTTTTCCTGCCCCTTTTCGATCATTGCACATCGTCTTCGCCTGCAATTGGGCGAGTCGCGACACAAAAATTGTTTCTGCGCGACGGGCGCCCTACAGCCGATGCTGATGGACGATCCGCGCCTTGACGCCCTCGAAAGGGCCAGCCGCCATGCGCCGTTTCTTGCCGGGCTGATCCGGCGCCACGGCGACCTCGTCGACGCCTTTCTCGCTCACGGCGCGGCCCCTCTCATCGCCGCCGACAAGAGCGAGGCCAATGCGACCCCCGGTCCTGTCCCGGTCGATCTGCGCCTCCGTCGCCAACGCCTCGCGCTCGCCGTTGCGCTGGGCGATCTTGCCGGCGAACTGACGCTCGAACGGGTCACGGCGGCGCTCAGCGACTTCGCCGACGCCGCGCTCGATACCGCGCTTTCCTGGTGCAGCGAAAAGATCGCCGGATCGCCGTCGCGCGACGGGTTCGCGGTCATTGCGCTCGGCAAGCTGGGCAGCCGCGAGCTCAATTATTCGTCCGATATCGACCTCATCCTCATCTACGACCCCGACCGCGTACCGCGCCGCGCGCGCGACGAACCGGCGCAGGGCGCGCAGCGCCTGGCGCGCGAACTGGTCGATGTCATCGGCGCACAGACCGAGCATGGGCGCGTCTTTCGCGTCGACCTGAGACTGCGGCCGACCCCCGATATCACGCCGATCGCGCTGCCCGTCGACGCGGCGATTTCGCATTATGAATCGCAGGCGCTGGCGTGGGAGAGGGCAGCGTTCATCCGCGCCCGCGCCGCCGCCGGCGATGCTCGACTTGGCGGCGACTTCCTGGCTACGATCCAGCCGTTCATATGGCGCCGTGCGCTCGATTTCGGCCAGATTCGCGCGATCGGCGACGTGAGCAGCCGGATTCGCGATCATTACGCCTCGGGCCAGGCATTCGGCCCGGGCTATGACCTCAAACGGGGGCGCGGCGGTATCCGCGAGGTCGAGTTTTTCGCGCAGACGCACCAGCTGATTCATGGCGGACGCCAGCCGGCATTGCGCCAGCCCGCGACAGTCCCCGCGCTCGACGCGCTTGCCGGCGCGGGGATCGTTTCGCGCGACGAGGCCGATGTGCTCGCGAACGGCTATCGGCTGTTGCGCACGATCGAACATCGCGTGCAGATGATCGACGACCGCCAGACGCACAGCCTGCCCCATCGGGCCGCCGCGCTCGACCGGGTCGCACGGTTGCACGGCATCGAGGACGGCGATGGCCTCATCGCGGCGCTCGCGGAACCGGTCGAGGCGATCGGCACGATTTACGACCGGTTGATCGAACCCGACGACTATCGCCGCCTGCCAGCCGCGCCCGCGACGCTGGCCGATCATTTCGACGACGCGGGCTTCGCCGACATCGATAAGGCGCGACGGATCGTCGAAAGCTGGCGATCGGGTCGCTATCCTTCACTGCGCAGCCGCGCGGCGCAGGATGCGCTTGAAACGATGCTCGACGATATCGTCGGCCGCCTCGCCGAAGCGCCCGATCCCGACGCCGCGCTGCTCGGTCTCGACGCGGTGCTCGCCAAGGTGCCGAGCTCGCTCAACCTGTTCCGCCTGCTCGACGCACGTCCGCGCGTGCTGGAGGTGCTGACCGACATCCTCTCGTTCGCGCCGGCGCTGGCGCACGACCTTGGCAAGCGCAGCGACCTGCTCGACGGGCTGATCGATCGCCATGTCGCGGGCGACCGGCTCGCCCCCCAAGAGCTCGCCGCGCGCCTCGCCTGGGCGGCGGGCGCGCCCGATTACGAAACCGTACTCGACCGGGTCCGCGCGGTCGTCGGCGAATATCGCTTCGCCACCGGCACCCGGCTGATCGACGGCTGCGATCCGATCGATGCCGCGCACGATTATGCCGCGATTGCGGAACAGGCGGTGCGACTGCTCGCCGACACGGCGATCGCCGAACACCGCCGCGCACATGGCCTGATCGCCGACAGCGAGCTGGCGATCCTCGCGCTCGGCCGCTTCGGCGGCGGGGCGCTGACCCACGCCAGCGACCTCGACCTCATCTTCTTGTTCACCGGGACGTTTTCGGCACAGTCCGACGGGCCTCGCCCGCTCGGTGCGACGCGCTATTATAATCGCCTGGCGCAGCGCATCATCGCCGCCCTGTCGGTTCCGACCGCGACCGGCGGCCTTTACGATGTCGACGTGCGCCTGCGGCCCTCGGGCGAACAGGGGCCGCTATCGGTCTCGGTCGACAGTTTCCTGGACTATCAAAGCGGCAATGCCTGGACGTGGGAGCATATGTCGCTGACGCGCGCGCGCACCGTATATGGATCGGACGCCGCGCGCGACGCGATCGACAGCGCAATCCACGCGATCCTGTCGCGCCCGCGCGATCGCGCCACGCTGATCGCCGATGCGGTCAAGATGCGTCGCGATATCGCCGCCGCAAAGCCTCCCCGCGGCCCGTTCGACGCCAAGCTCGTCCCCGGCGGCCTCGTCGATCTCGAATTCGCGGTGCACGTAACCCAGTTGGCCGAACGGCGAGGACTCGACCCCGATCTTCAAGCCGCCGTTCAAGCACTTGCGCAGGCCGGGCTCGCCCCCGCCGACATGCCCCGGGCGCACGATTTCCTCACCCGGCTGCTCGTGACGTTACGCCTTGTCGCGCCCGGGTTGATTGCGCCCAATGCCGCGCGCCGCACCCTGATCGCGCGCGCCTGCCGCGTCGACGACTGGGACACGCTGGTTGCGCAGTATCGCGCCGCCCGGCAATTGGTGGCCGACTGGTGGGCCGAGGTCGGCGAGACCGAAGCTGCGAAAATCGAAGGAGACTGACCTGATGCAAACCGGCGCACCGATTCCCGCCATCGCCCTGCCCGACGCCAGCGGCGAACCCCAGCATCTCACCTCGTTCAAGGGGCGAAAGCTGGTGGTGTATTTCTACCCCAAGGACGATACCCCCGGCTGCACTACCGAAGCCAAGGATTTCAGCGCACTCGCCGAAGCCTTCGGGGCGGAAGGCGCAACCGTCATCGGCATCTCGCGCGATACTGTCGCCAAACACGCGAAATTTTCCGCCAAACACGACCTGTCGGTGCGCCTGTTGTCCGACGAAGACGGCCGCGCCTGCGAAGCATTCGGCACCTGGGTCGAAAAATCGCTCTACGGACGCAAATATATGGGGATCGAACGCGCGACTTTCCTCTTCGACGCGCAGGGGAACCTCGCCCGCGAATGGCGCAAGGTTCGCGTCAAGGGCCATGCCGACGCCGTCATCGAGGCAGTACGAGCTTTGTCCTAGCCGCGCTGAATCGCCCATGCGGCAGCGCGCTGTTTTTACGCTTTGTTAGGGAGTTCGGTGGCTCTCGGCCCGACGACGAAGCGCGTTTTCATCCATTCAACGCACACATGTTGCAACTGAACGCAAGAATGGCCGGCGTTGGTTGCCAGCTTGACCATTGCCCCGCACAACCGACGGCGAGCGGGGACGAAAATATTCGCCCATGATGATCGAGGAGCCCGCAGGATCCGGTCCTGCCGCAACGGGCAAGTTATGGGGTATTGGGTTAGTGAACATCTTCATCAAAAAATGGTTCCGCGCTGTCGCAATTTTTTCGTTGCTGACCGGAGCCGCCAGCCCCGCCCTGGCCGATGACAGTGCCAACGCCGTCGACGCTTCCGATACCATCCTCGCCGCATCGTTTACCGCCGCCGCCGCCCGCCTCAAGGAAAGCGCCCCCGACCAGAAATACGAACGCCTGTTCAACGCTTGGGAACGCATGGACGGCGTTCAGCCGGTCGCCGCGACGATCGCCATTCCCTCGCTCGAGCCGGTCGCCGCGATGCGCCTGACCTCGCACTTCGGAACGCGCTCGGATCCGTTCACCGGCCGCGCCAAGGCGCACAAGGGCATCGACATTCCCGGTGCCATCGGCACCCCGATCTATGCCACCGCCGACGGCATCATTGCCAAGGCCGAATGGTTCGGCGGTTACGGCAACTTCATCCAGATCGCCCACGGCAATTCGATCGAAACGCGCTACGGCCACATGTCGCGCCTCAACGTCCAGGCCGGCGACCGCGTCCGCAAGGGCCAGATCATCGGCTTCATGGGTTCGACCGGCCGTTCGACCGGCAGCCATCTCCATTACGAAGTGCGGATCGACGGCGATGCCGTGAACCCGCTCTCGTTCGTTCCGCCGCGCGACATCATGCTCGCCGCGCGCGACGAAAGCGCCGTCGGCGGCCCGTCGAACGACTGAGCCAATTCCAAAGCCTCCCTTGCCCGCGACCGGGCGACCTCCTATCTCGCGCGTGTGAACACCGCCGCGCCCCCTTCCGCAACCGTCATGCTGAGCGAATCCGCCGCAGCGCGGATCGCCGCAATCGCCGCCAAGCAGGGCAAGCCGGCGCTGCTGCGCCTGTCGGTCGAAGGCGGCGGCTGTTCGGGCTTCACCTATAAGTTCGAGCTCGCCGACGCCCCGGACGAGGACGACAACGTCAGCGAGACCGGCGATGCCCGGCTCGCGATCGATGCGATCAGCCTCGACCTGCTCAAGGGATCGGTCGTCGATTATGTCGAGAACCTGGGCGGCGCGTCGTTCCGGGTGACCAATCCCAATGCCGCCGCCGGTTGCGGCTGCGGATCGAGCTTTTCGGTCTGAGGCGCCACCCAGCCCTTGGCAGCTTGGCGATTGATTACACGGCCCCCGCCGCCTAGGCACGACCCATGCGGATCGCCAGTTTCAACATCAACGGGATCAAGGCGCGGCTGCCGCGTCTGATCGAATGGCTCGAGGAAACCCGGCCGGACATCGCCTGCCTGCAGGAGATCAAGACCGCCGACGAGGGCTTTCCAGAGAGCGCCTTCACCGACATCGGCTATCAGGCGATCTGGCACGGTCAAAAGGGCTTCAACGGCGTCGCCATCCTCGCGCGCGGCGACGACAAGCCGGTCGAGGTCCGGCGCGGGCTGGAGGGCGAGACCGAAGACGACCACAGCCGCTATCTCGAGGCCGACGTGATGGGCGTGCGCGTCGCGTCGATCTATCTGCCCAACGGCAATCCGCAGCCCGGCCCCAAATTCGATTACAAGCTGCGCTGGATGGAGCGGCTGCGCCAGCGCGGACGGGAGATCCTGGCCGAGGAAGTCCCCGCGCTGATGATCGGCGATTACAACGTCATCCCCTATGACGACGACACCTACAGCGTCGCGGCGATGGCCGACGACGCGTTGATGCAGCCGCAATCGCGCGCCGCCTATGCGCGCATGCTCGGCGACGGCTGGACCGACGCGCTGCGGCTGCGCTACCCCGCGGGCGGCGTCTGGACCTATTGGGATTACCAGGCGGGTGCCTGGCCGCGCGATGCCGGATTTCGCATCGACCATATGCTGCTGTCGCCGCAGGCCGCCGACCGCATGACCGACGCCCAGGTCGACAAGGCCTATCGCGGGCGCGAAAAGGCCAGCGACCATGCGCCGGTCTGGGTGGAACTACGCTAAAGCGTCTTTTCGTAGAGCGTGTAGATCTTGTTGACCCGGCATTCGAGCGTTTCGGCGATCGCGTTCATGCCCTGATTATCCTCGAGGATCCAACCGATCTCGCCGCGCGAGGCGCCGTATCTGGCGACCGCAGCCTGCTTGATCTGGTCGATCAGGATCAGTGCGAGCTGGCTCGCCATGCGCGACCCCTGGAGCCGCTTGACCACCCCCATCAGCGGCACGCGCACGTTACGCACACTGGGCTTGCGCAGCCACCACAGCAGCCGTGCCCAGCCGAACGGAAACAGGCTGCCGTCCATGTCGATCAGCTTCTCGTTGAGATCGGGCAGCGTGATCATGAAGGCGACGGGTTCGCCGTCATATTCGGCGATGCGCACGAGATCGGCATAGACGATCGCCTTCAGCTTCTTGCCGGCATAGGCGATTTCGCGATCGGTCAGCGGCACGAAACCCCAATTGTCCGACCAGGCATCGTTGAGGATGCCGAGGATCAGCGCCGCCTCTTCATCGAACCGCGATTTGTCGACGGTGCGGATGGCGATACGATCGTTGCGTTCGCCCGCCGCGATGATCCGCCGGACCAGCGGCGGGAACGGCTTGGTGATGTCGAGCTCCCAGGTCTTGAGCAACTTGACCGGGTGATAGCCAGCCGCCTCGATCCAGGCCTGATATTCGGGCCGGTGATGTCCCATCATCACCGTCGGCGGATGATCGAAACCGAAGGTCAGCAGGCCCGGTTCGTCCCATACCGAGATGCTGAGCGGACCGACGATCCGCGTCGTGCCGTGGTCGCGCAGCCAGTCCTCGGCGCGGGCGATCAGCGCGTGCGCCGTCGTCTCGTCCTCGGCTTCCATCAGGCCCCAGCTGCCGGTACCCGGCCCGAACCCGTTCTCTGGCGGCTGGGCGAGCGCGAGCGCGTCGATATGCGCCGAAATGCGGCCGACGCAGCGGCCGTCGCGCAGGGCGATGAACAATTGCGCCTCGCCATGGCCGAACCAGGGATTTTCGCTTGGATCGATCAATCCCGCCATCTCGTTCCTCAGCGGCGGAACCCAATTGGGATCGCCGCGATTGAGGCGATAGGCCAGCTGGACGAACTCGCGCCGTTCAGACTTGGTTCGGACGGGATGGAGGATCAGCGTATTTTCGGCCATTAAGGGACGTTCCGGGACGATTGGCGACGCTGCCGCAGTGGCGCGCGACGGGCCGATTTGTCAACCGGTGGCGCGGTCGCCGCCACCGCCATGCCATGATGTCGCCACCTTTATGCGGATAATGGTGCGCTGCACAAACGAAGGTGTTTATGACTCATAGCCTCTCCCTCGATCGCGATACTTCCGTCACCGGTGCCGTGTCCGCCGGCGCGCCCGCGCGCGCGGCGGTCGCCGACGACAAGGTGCTGATCCGCGCCGCGGCGACGGTCACGCGCGATCTCAACCAGGCCAAGCCCGCCATTTACTGGGCCGATCTGATCGCCTCGGTCGTCGTCGGCTATGGCGCCCTCGCCGCCGCTATCCTGGCGCCGTCGAGCGGCTGGATGATCGCGGCGATGATCGTCGCGATCCTCGGCCTCTATCGCGCCGGCAGTTTCATTCACGAGCTGACCCATATCAAGCATAGCGCGGTGCCGGGCTTCCGCTTCGGCTGGAACGCGCTGGTCGGCGTGCCCCTGCTGCTGCCATCGTTCATGTACGAGGGCGTGCACAACCTGCACCATGCGCGGACCCGCTATGGCACCGTCGAGGACCCCGAATATCTCCCGCTCGCGCTGATGAAGCCGTGGACGGTGCCGCTGTTCGTCGTCGTCGCCGCGCTCGCGCCGATCGCGCTGTTGTTCCGCTTCGCCGTGCTGACGCCGTTGTCGTTTCTGATCCCGCCGCTGCGCCGGATCGTCGTCGAACGCTATTCGGGGCTGGTCATCAACCCGGTGTTCCGCCGCCGCGCCGCCGATGGCGCGCTCAAGCGGCAATGGCTCGCGCAGGAACTCGCCGCGAGCGCCTGGGCGATCGCGCTGCTGACGATGACCGCGACGGGCATCGTGCCGCTGCGCGCCTTCCTGATTTTTCTCGGCGTGATGTCGGGATCGGTCGTCATCAACCAGGTGCGAACCTTGGTCGCGCATCTGTGGGAGAATGACGGCGAGGCGATGAGCGTCACCGCGCAATATCTCGACAGCGTCAACGTGCCGCCGCCGGCGACGCTGCCGGCGCTGTGGGCGCCCGTCGGGCTGCGCTATCACGCGCTCCATCACCTACTGCCGGGGCTGCCCTATCATGCGCTGGGCGAGGCCCATCGCCGCCTGGCCGCCGCGCTACCGGAGGAATCGAGCTATTACCGCGCCAACCATGCGTCGCTGCGTGTATTGGTAGCGGGACTGGTGCGCAGTTCGCGGGGCGATCGCACGCCGCGCAACTGACGCGTGCCCTATTCCTCGGTGCGGACGAGCACCGCCTCGCCGATGAGGAAGAACAGGACGAACGGTCCCCACGCGGCGAGCAGCGGCGGATAGACGCCGAGATTGCCCATCGCGATGCCGAAATTGTCGGCGACGAAATAGGCGAAACCGAGCGCCATGCCGAGCACCGCGCGCAGCACGAGCTGGCCCGACCGCGCCAGGCCGAAGGCGGCGACCGCGCCGAGCAACGGCATCAGCACCGCCGATAGCGGCCCCGAAATCTTGTGCCACAGCGCCGCGCGCAGCCCATCGGTCGGACGGCCCGCCGCTTCGAGCTGATCGATCGCCGCGCGGAGCGGCATGAACGCCATTTCGTCGCCATCGACGCTCGCCATCGTAAAGCGATCGGGCGAAATGCCCTTGCCTGCGACATAAGTGCCCAGCTCGCTGACCTTGCCGGTCGCCAGGTCGAACCGGCGCGCGCCCTCGATCCTCCAGCCATCGCCGCTCGGCACCGCGCGGGTGGCGGTGATCTCGGCCACCATCGCATTGTCGCTGCGTTCGAAGACGCGCACGTCGCGCAGCTCGACGCCGCCGCCCCGCAAGACGACCTCGCCCGCGCGAATCAGGTTTTCGCCGTCCTTCGCCCAGATGTTGGTCTTGATATTGCTGTCCTTGGGAATCTGCCCGTAATCCACCTTCTGCCATTGGCCGAGCGCGGTATTGGCGCGCGTGACGACGCGTTCGTTGAAGGTGAACGACAGCGCCGCGACGAGCAGGCTGGCGAGCACCAGCGGGGCAAGTACCTGGTGCGCCGACATGCCCGCGCCCTTCATCGAGACGACCTCGCTGTTCTGGTTGAGTGTCGCGAGCGTGACGATCGTCCCGAGCAGGACCGAAAAGGGCAGGAACCGGGAGATGATCTGCGGCACGCGCAGACCGAGATAGCGCACGATATCCTCCTGCCCGTTGCCCGCGACGCCCAGGATCTTGCCCGATTCGCCGAGCAGATCGAGCGCCTGCAGGACGAGCACCAGCATGATCAGGATCGCAAAGGTGCGCACGAGGAACAGGCGCCCGACATAGAGCGCCAGCGTTTTGGAGGGAAAGAAATGCAGCTGCTGGATCATGGCTGCAACGCCGTGCGCTTCAGCCGCAGCAACGTGCGCAGCCGTTTGCCCAGCTTGGCGGCGACGCGTTCGAGCGCGCCGATCGGCTGTCCGCCGGGGACGAAGGCGATCGTCCGGTACATCCACAGCACCAGGCACGTGAACAGGACGAACGGCACCCACAGGGCGAGGATGGGATCAACCTTCCCCTGCGCCCCGAGCGTTTCGGCATATTCATTGACCTTGTGATAGGTCACGATGATCACGATCGACAGGAATATGCCGAGCGCCGAGGTCGATCGCTTGGGCGGGATCGCGAGTGCCAGCGCAAGGAACGGCAGCAGGAACATCGTCACCACCTCGACGAGCCGGAAATGCAGGTTCGCGCGGCTTTCAAGCCTGGTTGCCAGCGGCGCGCCGGGGTCGCTGCCGCTGCGCACCAGTTCGGGCAGCGTCAGTTCGCGATTGGCGTCGCCGCGCATCCGAAAACTTTCGATCTTGGGCAGATCGATCGGAATGTCATGGCGGGTGAACGACAAGATCCGCGGGCTGCCGAATTCGGGGGCATCGTGCACCAGCGACCCGTTGACGAGGCGCAGGATAATCGTGTCGGGATCCGCCGAGCCCAGAAAGCGTCCCTGCTGAGCGGTGGCGGCAAGGCTGGTCCCGTTTTCGGTTTCGGCGCGTAGGAAAATGCCGCGCAGGTCGCGGCCTTCGTCGCGGCTTTCCTCGATCCGCAGCGTCACGCGTTGGCCAAGCTTGGTGAATTCGCCGACCTTGATCGAGGCGCCGAGCGCGCCCGAGCGCAATTCGAAGCGCAAGCCTTCATACGCAT